>JAQXCA010000065.1 GCA_029252105.1 Flavobacteriaceae bacterium
TCTTTGGCGAAATAATAAATAGTTTGTTCTCTACCACCTTTAAGAATTACATCTTTTGTGTGTAAAAAATACGTCTTTCCTTTGCTATTTTTGAATGAATATCCCATAATATATATTTAGTTTAGTCCAAATTACAAAAATTTGTTTATTCTTTCCAAAAAAAATATCAGATAAATGCACTTTTTTTTTAAAACTACCCCAAATTGTTAATAAAACAGGTGATTTTTGATTGAATCTGCCGTAAATAAGAAGATAATTCACTAGAAACCCAAGGATGATGGCTTCCGAATACATGATTCGCACCTTCCAAAACAAGCAATTGACTCTTTGGATGCCATGAATGAAGCATTAACCCTTCTTTTAAATCTACACTAGTGTCTGCATCCCCATGAATAATTAGATGAGGAAGTGCTAATTGTTCTGCAGCAGTTCGAATTGTGAGCCTTGACTCATTTGCTATAAAGTTTTCATAGAACTGATAGTAATGCGGCATTTGCTGTTTTGTACGACCGTTCATCACAAAGCGTACTCCTTCCGATTTCCAAGCCTCAAGATCTAATCCTTTTGGGAACCTCGATTTAAAATCCGAAACACTCGCTAAGCTCACAAGTTTTTTAACCCGGCTATCTTGAGCAGCTTTCAGAATCGCAATACCACCGCCTCTACTGTGACCCACTAGAGTCAGTCGTGACCCATTAATGTGAGGGTGATTGGCATAGGTGGTTTCAGCCCAATTAAGCACACAATCCAAATCCTCTAGCTCTTTGGTATAATTGTTATGCCCAAAGGCTTCAAGATCTGGAAAATCTGTAGGTTGCTCAACAGTACCACCGTTATGTGAAAAATTAAATTTCAATACGGCAACTCCATCCATTGCAAACGTTTTTGAAAATAAATCCCAAGCGCCCCAGTCTTTAAACCCTTTATAGCCGTGACAGAAAATAATGAGCGGCGCCTGATCAAATGCAGTATTATAAAACACATCTAATAGTAATGGACGGCTATGCGCTCCCTTAATGACTTTGTTTTTTTCTTTAATAACCATTCTAAACCTCCTTTTCGGTGATGTCAGTTTCTGAATTAAAAAGCTCTAGAATAAGGCTTTTAAGTTCGTGCTCATAACTCGCTAAGGTTTCCGTTGATACTAACGTTGTTTTTTTTGCATAAGCCCCTGGCTTATCTTTCTTTGCAAACTTTAACACTCCAGATTTTAAATTTTTAAAAGATATAACCCCAGCTTCTACTGGTTTTGAAAAACGCGTTTGTTGATTCAACATATAAGCATAGGTTAAGATTTGAAAACTTTTGCTGTATGCCTTGTAATCCGAAGTCAGATCTTCCCAATTTACAAGCTCTAACTCCGTTTGAGAAACCTGTGATGTTTTGTAATCGATAATTCTTTGAACGCCGTTGCAGGTGTCTATACGATCTATAGTTCCAGTCAACTGAACTGGCGTTTGGAGTTCAGGAATATCAATAGCAGCTTCTATTTTTAATTCTACCGCTTCTATTGTAATTTCATCTCCATTATTGATACATGCCAGTTCGTAGTTTAGAAAATTTGAAACATATCGTTTCGCAATTTCAAAACTAATAAGGTTCAATCCTTGAGTAATATCCCCTTCCTTATAGAGTGCGTTAAAATAGTGCGTTACTGTAGACTCTATTTTAGGCTTTAATCCGGTGATCATTTCAGCAGTCAAAACATGCCCTTTAAAGGGCGTGTAAAATGCATCAAGCGTATTATGAATTATACTCCCAAACGTATTCGCTGCAATCGTTTCTTCTAAATTAGACTCCACCTTAACCCCTAGAATCTTTTGATTATAAAAATCAATAGGGTTTCGTATATATTGACTCAATGAGGAAGGTGAAAACCCTTTAGCAGCAACCATTTTGAGTTTTGAAATGATTTCAGGTGACTTTTTTACTGTTAAAAGCTGTGGTGCAACTTGCGGCGTTTCTGGAATAATTATTTTATGATTCAATGTGTGGTGTGCCTCGAACTCTAACTGGGTAATAAACCGACTGCGTTCGCCACCACTTAATACATCAGGTTCTGTATTATAAATAATGTGTGCATTCTTAGCGCGCTGAAGTAAACGGTAAAAATGATAGGTATACACAGCATCTTTTTCCTTGTAGGTTGGGAGGCCATTTTCAATTTTAACGTCAAAAGGAATAAATGAATTATTGGTTTTACCCGCAGGCAATACGCCTTCGTTAAGAGAAACAACAATAACTGTTTCAAAATCTAAAACACGA
Source organism: Flavobacteriaceae bacterium (assembly GCA_029252105.1). Classification (GTDB taxonomy): domain Bacteria; phylum Bacteroidota; class Bacteroidia; order Flavobacteriales; family Flavobacteriaceae; genus Hel1-33-131. The sequence continues at coordinate 2,266 of JAQXCA010000065.1, forward strand.
GATTCTAACATCCCCATGATCTGCAATCCTTTTAATGGCTGCCCCTTAAAGTCTAAGGTTTCTAAACTTAGTAATTCTTTGTAAAAGCTTTGCAAGACTTTCACACTTGTAATGTGGTTATATCTGTTATTTAAGCGCTCTAAATGGTTGAAAATCTCAGAGAATCGATATAAATATTCTAATGCTAATAGATGGTTATTTTTAGAGGTAGTATACTCGTCTTTAAGTTTAAAAATAAGGGTTAAAACCTGTTCAATCGCTTTATTTGGTTGATCCTCCCAAGATTCAAATAAAAGCTCCAAGTACGCTTTATGTGTAGGTGCTATAGCAATAATTTGATCTTTAGAAAGACGTATTAAATTTTGATGTTTGATTGTCGTGATTATCAATTGAGCGACATCTTGATTTTGAGTTTGAAATAAAGGCCGTACAAATTGATGTGATAATACACCTATCACATCTTGATGGTAGTATAGAGATGAAGCGTCTTTTTGAAGCTGAAACCATTGTTCAATAAATGCAGAAAAAGGAATTTGCTTTAAAGGCAATCCCATAGTAATATTAATATCTTCTATGGCGCTAGGAATTGAGTTTAATATCGGAATCAACAACTCTTCGTTACCTAAAACCAAAGCTGTATTCTGGAGTTTGTTTTCGGCATATAACTGCTGTAAAAGCGTACCTACATACTTAACCTGCCCAATATTTTTTGGAGTTCCAACTACAGAAATATTTTTCGGGGTGGTGTAATACTTAGACACCCACTTAAAAGGCTGGTTTTTATAGTGTTTCCAGCTTTTTTGGTGTTGTCTTATAAAGTAGCCTGCATCATGTTGCGGTGTCTCCAAAAATGTTTGGTCGATATCCCAATATATGTCTGCTTTATCTTGTTCTAATAAGTTCTGAATAATGGTAGATTCAGAAGCATTGAGCGCGTTAAACCCTAAAAACACGTGTGATTTATCTGAATTATTTTCAATATATGTCTCTAAATTTGCAACGGCTTGCCGATAAATTAAGCCTTGATAACCTTCACCTTTTTGAAGCAGGTGATCCGTAAATTTTGTATAATAGGTATAAATTTTTTTCCAAAAAGAAAGGTATCCTTTTATGAGTGGTGTTGAATTTAGATCTAACGACCAATGATTAATATCTTGAATCGCTGAAAGGTATTCGAAAATTTGATGTTGCGGAATTAAGTAACGGTCAATTTCATTAAAATCTTGAAGTACGATTGGAGCCCACTTGGAAAAACTATCAAATGATTCTCTTTCAACTTGAGGCGTGAGCGCTAGGTAGATTTCATAAAACTCAAAGATAAGTTCAGTGTTACTAAGAAGTCTTAATTGAGATAGCTCTTCTATAAAAGTTTCGACAGCAGTAATCTCAGGTAGAAATCCTGTTGTTTTATTTAATTTGGCCCACTCCATTTTAAGAAATATCCCTGCACGCTTATTAGGAAGGATAAGGCTTAGCTTGGAATTATCTCTGGAGTGCGTTTCTAAGTCTTTTAGAACGTCATAAATAAAACTTGTCATGTTATAAAAATAAAAAAACGCTCCGCAATAGCGAAGCGTTTTAAGCTTTTTATTATGTAATTGTTAAAACTATTTAGCTAGCTTAACCTCTACTCTTCTGTTAGCAGCTCTTCCTGCAGCAGTTTGGTTAGATTCAATTGGAGAAGACTCACCAAAACCAATTGATGATAATCTATCCGCTGAAACGCCGTTTTCAACTAAATAACTTACAACTTTTTCAGCTCTTCTTTCAGAAAGTAACTGGTTGAAGTTTTCATTTGTTCCTGTGCTGTCTGTATGACCTTCAACTACAAAGTTAGCTTTTGGATATTCGTTAAGAATTCCAGAGATAGCTTGTAAGGTTGGGTATGCAGATTTTTGGAAATCTGACTTCCCAAGGTTAAAGTTGATTGTTCTTGCGTAATCTGTAAGTTGTGCTTGTAATTCTTCCGTTGGAATAATCATTTCAGGACAACCATTGTTTGCAACTGTTCCTGCTTCAGTAGGACAGTTATCATCTTTATCTAAAACACCATCGCTATCACCATCTTTCCAAGGACATCCGTTGTTTGCAACTGGACCAGCCTCGTTTGGACATTCATCTTGAGCATTTGCAAGACCATCTGAATCTGCATCTGGACAACCTGCTAATGATTTTAATCCCGCTTCGTTTGGACATGTATCATTGTTATCAGATACTCCGTCTCCGTCTGTATCAGGACATCCACCATATTCTGCTAAACCAGCTTCATTTGGACATGTGTCTTTTGAATCTTCAACACCATCACCATCAGTATCAGGACATCCATTGAATTCCTCTAAACCAGGTACTTCTGGACAAAGGTCATGTTTGTCATATATACCATCTTTGTCTGTATCAACTCCTCCAAATTTGAAAGATACTCCTACAGAATGTTGGAAATGTGTTGTTAAATAGTCATTAAAGGAATGCTTGTAAGTAGACTGCGCTGTTAATCCGATATTATCAGAAAACCAATATGCTAATCCAACAGTTCCGTTTAAAGTTCCTGAACCAACTAAATCATTAGAAGATTCAGCTGAAGAAAACGTATTATAAGCTCCTTCTTCAATCCAAGTATATCCACCACCCGCAGCTAAGAAAGGCTCGATTTTAGTGGTTTTGAATAAATTTGAAAGGCTATATTTTACGTTACCGTCTAGTCCATAATACATTAGGTTGTCTACAGAAACTGGTGTTCCATCTGCAGTTTTTCCCCATTTATCAAGTCTGTTGATAGACCCTGTAACTCCAACAGAAAAGCTGTCGTCGATATACTTTTGTACAGAAATTGTAGATACTGAAGGTAGGATACTCCAGTGATCTTCTACATTGTAAAACTCTTGAAATAAATCGCCTTGAGGAGCATCTTCTCCAACAGGAAATACATCTACAGCATTTACACCAATTGTAAGTTGCCATGGGTTGTTTTCATCTTGAGCATTAACATTACCAATTGCAAGAACTAGTAAAGTTGTTAGAATTAATCTGTTAAGATTTTTCATGTTTAGTATTTTTAGTTTATTTAATTAACCACAAAAGTAAGATGTTAATTGTATAAAACAAATTTTTACATTAAAAAATGAATTAATTTTCACAGAAAGCAAAACGTCAGAGAGCCGTTGAAGGCGGAGAACTATGTGAAACTAACACTCTTTAACCTGTAAAACAGTGTTAATGTATACCAGTATTTTTTTGACTACCCTATACCCCATCTCTTCAATAATTTCTGAGTATTTTGCCAATTGAACTTCATGTTTGTCATAAGGTTCTCCCGTTTTGTAATCAATCACCACAGCGGTTAAGTCTTTGAAAACAATTAATCTATCTGGAATAATTGTTTTTCCACTGGATGTCATAATTTCCTTTTCGTTATAAACCTCTATACCAGAACTATAATAAGACATTAACAATGGATGGCTAACAATGGCTTTTAAAGTGCTCAAGAGTTCTTGACTTTGAGTCGATGAGATCACACCTGCATTCAAAAAATCATTCAACGTGTTTTCAATATCTGCCTCAGAGTAAACTTTTGACATTATTAAATGAATCAAATTCCCTTTCTCAATAGCCTCTTTTTGTGTCGTATCCCATAAGTAACCCGCATTTGTGGCCATCGTTACATTTAGATGTTCTTTTGGCGTAGAAATAAAGTCTCGTTGAAAAACTGTTGGATATTTTGTTGTTTTGGAAGGAGCTGTTTTTTCTAAAGCTCCAAATTCGTACTCCAATTTGGTGTCCTCCCACATCCCAGAAGACTTCAAGTAATTTATCAAAAGTCCTGAATATGTTTTAAGGTTTTCTTCCCCTTTACTAGAAACGGATGCATTTCCTACAATATATAACTGTTCAACCGCCCTAGTCAATGCAACATACAGCAAATTAATATTGTCTAACTCTAATTTGGATTGGTGATCTTTAAAAACAGAAGCCCCTTCCGTTCCAAAAGCTTCAAAGTCTTTGTTATAATTTAATAGAAAATGTGAAAAAGGGGCAAAGGAGTCCTCAATTGGCAGCCATTCTTTCGGCTCCAATTCTTTATAGATGTCCAACTCTGCATAAGGGAAAATAACGACTGGAAACTCTAGACCTTTAGATTTATGAACCGTCATAATTTGAACCGCATTAATTCCTTTTGGAGTCACCACACTCAAACTGTCTTTTTTTAGATTAAAATAGTCTATAAATTGACGAATACTCGCCATAGACTTTTGGGTGAATTCTAATACAAAATCTAAGAAAAACTGAATGTAAGCATCTGATGTTTTTGCCAATTGAAAACTACTAATTATATACTCCACTGATTCATAAATAGAGAGCTGTAATGCTGTTGTGGGAGAAAAATTAATCCCTAAAGAGTATAGTGTTTCAAAAAAATCAGAACGTTCTAGTTCAATACATTTAAGACGAAACAAATGTGGGTCTTCTACAGCGTTGTGTGCTGCAATATAATTGATAACCTCAAGTTTAGCTCCTATATTCGAAGGTTCATGGGTGTACTCTAGAAGACTAATGATAAATTTAACTTCAGCAGACTGCGCCACTAAAAGTGTCTCGCTTGATACGATATCAATTTTATGCTGACTTAATAGATTTGCTACAGCGACACCTTCTTTTCGTTTTCGTACAAGAACACAAATATCTTTCCATGCGGCTTCCGTGTCTGAAGCTAAATAAGTGGTAATAATATTTAGAACTTTTTCTGCATATAAAAGTGACTTATCGGCGCCCTTTTCAAATTCTAAAAAAGAAATATTTACATATCCCGTTTTGGTATTAAACTCTAACTGGGGAGTGGATTGGTACAGAGATTTATAGGTGTCATTCGAAAAAACAACTGTTGATAGATGCTTAAAAAAACTATTGTTAAACGCCACTACTTGTCTACAGCTTCTGTAATTAGTTGGAAGATTTAAAGGCATCGCCTCAAAAGGAAAATCAGTTGCATTGGTGTGCAGGTTTATAAACTGCTCAGCCTTTCCGCCTCTCCAGCGATAAATTGCTTGCTTAGCATCCCCAACCAACATCACACTTCCGTTTGACTCCGCTAAGGTGTTGGTTAATAATGGCACCAAATTCTCCCACTGCAACTCTGAAGTGTCTTGAAATTCGTCAATAAAAAAGTGATTAAATTTTTCGCCAATTCGTTCGTATATAAAAGGCGCAGGCTGATCTTTGATTTGCTGGCTTATGATTGTGTTAAACTCAGAAATCATCAACAGATTTTCCTCGTCTTTAATTGTTTTTAATTCTTGGTTTATTAAATTTAGAACCGAAAGCGGCGTGGTGTTTTTTCTAATATTTTTTAAATATCGCAAACGATATACTCCATTTTTAGTTTTATAGAATGCGTCTACAAGTTGCGGCCGAAGCGCGTCAATAGTCTCAGCAATATGTGGCGAGGCTTTTTTTGTGTACAAAGAAGTCGTTTCAATGGAGAGTTGCCATTGAGATGTATACTTGGCTTCAAAATTTTTATGGGCTAGTCCTTTAAAATACTTTGGCAAAGAGCCGCGGGTAAAATCTGAAAATTCGATACCGTTTGCTGTAATCAACTCTAAGACCTGGAAAGATAGGGCTATAATTTGCTCTTCTGTTTCTTTAATCTCTTTGGTTAGAGATGTTTTCAGAGCTCCAAAATCTTTCAAAGAACGTTGCGATAATTCTTGTAAAAAAGGAGCATCCGTTTCTTTTGTTAACAGCTTGGCGGTTTTGACTAAATCTAACGCAATGTTCCAGCTCTTGTCATCATCTGCTTTTTCAATTGCAAACTCAACCAACACTTTTGTGAGTGCTGTGTTTTTCCCTGCTTTAGACAATAATCGGTTGACAGCTTTTTGAAGTAAAAGATCGGTATCCAATTCGACCTCAAAATTCATCGGAAGTTTAAGGTCAAAGGCAAAAGTGCGAATTAGTTTTTGGGTAAACTTATCTATGGTGGAAATATCAAAGGCTGCATAATTATGCAAGATTTTGCTTAATAGTTTTCTAGATTTAATGTGAATGTCTTTAGGTGAGCTTGCCAATTCACTTACAACCTGTTCAAATAAAGGGTTTGTGGCACTTAAAATAGACGGCGATGCAAATGCCATAAGCGCCTCTACAATACGCGTTTTCATTTCATCAACAGCCTTGTTGGTGAAGGTAATCGCTAAAACATGTCGGTGCGGTAAGAATTCCTTAGAAGTCAACACTATTTTTAAATAGTCTTTAACCAAAGTAAATGTTTTACCACTACCTGCCGAAGCATTATAGATGTTGAATGTCGAAGCGTTCACTAAATAAAATTTATACTAAAATAAACAATCTTAATTATATATCCTCGTAAATTTTATTTGATTATCGTAAATTTGAGCGAAATAAATAAACACTTAAAACAAATTCTTATGGCTTTTGAATTACCAAAATTAAATTATGCTTATGATGCACTCGAGCCTCATATTGATGCAAGAACAATGGAAATACACCATTCTAAACACCATAATGGGTATACCAACAATCTAAATGCAGCTATTGCTGGAACCGATTTAGAAAACAGCGGTATTGAAACTATTCTTGGAAACTTGGATATGTCTAATAAGGCAGTACGAAATAATGGTGGTGGTTTTTATAACCACTCTCTGTTTTGGAACATTATGAACCCTGAAGGAAAAGAAGCCCTTTCTGGCGAACTTAAAGACGCTATTCTTGCTGCTTATGGCACTTTTGAAGATTTTAAAACTGCTTTTAGTAAGGCGGCGGCTACACAATTTGGATCAGGATGGGCTTGGCTATGCGTTCATAAAGGTGGAAAAGTAGAAGTCTGTGCAACACCAAATCAAGACAATCCGTTAATGCCTGGCGTATCCTGTGGTGGAACTCCAATTTTAGGATTAGATGTTTGGGAGCATGCGTATTACTTAAACTACCAAAACCGTCGTCCAGATTATATTGAAGCGTTCTTTAATGTAATTAATTGGAAGGAAGTTGAAAACCGTTTTATAGCTTCTAAATAAGCTTTAAAAACAATGGAAAATAAAAAAGGTGAACTTACGTTCACCTTTTTTGCCCCAAATCTACCATGAACTTAACCTACTTATGTTATGGTGACTCAAATATATATGTTTAATACATAGTAGAACTTTATTTTAGACGAACTGCGTTTTTTTTAGATAAAGTGCATTTGTTATCAATACGCTCTTTCATTATTTTCTTCATAAAAGTTTATAAACGCCCGATTCACCACACGATTACCTCCCGGAGTCGGATAATTTCCAGTGAAATACCAGTCTCCTAAGTTTTTTGGACATGCTAAATGTAAGTTTTCTATGGACTGAAATATGATTTTGACCTCAGCACTAATCCCGTCCTCACTTAAAAGTTCTGCTATTTTATCTGACACTTGTTCTGGTGTAAAAGGGGCGTAAATTTCTTTAACAAAATTCTGAACTTCACTATCTTCTAAGTGCTCTTGAGCTTTACATCGGGTATAAATATCTTCAATAATTCCGTACTTGTTAGTGTCTTCTAACAGCGACAGTGCCGCTCTGAAGGCAATTAGCCCTTCAAGGTTTGCCATGTCAATCCCATAACAATCCGGATAACGAATTTGTGGCGCTGAGGACACCACAACAATACGCTTAGGCGCTAATCGGTCCATCATTTTCAAAATACTTTTCTTGAGTGTCGTTCCTCGAACAATACTATCATCGATAATTACAAGGTTGTCCTCTGGTTTAATAACACCATAAGTAACATCATATACGTGCGCCACCAAATCATCACGACTGCTATCTTCTGTTATAAACGTTCGAAGTTTGACATCTTTAATCGCAATCTTTTCGATTCGTGTGTGTTCCGAAAGAATCTGGGTGACTTTTTCAGCAGAAAGCGATCGTGTACCTTTTAGTATTTGTTCTGTTTTCTTTTTATTTAAATACTCTTCAACAGTTTCAATCATTCCAAAAAATGAAGTTTCAGCTGTATTGGGTATATATGAAAACACCGTATTTTTAATATCATAATCGACCTGTTTCAGGACTTCAGGAACAATTAGTTTACCTAGTAATTTACGTTCTTGATAAATTTCAGCATCACTTCCTCTAGAAAAATAAATACGTTCAAATGAACACGCCAAACGCTCCAGAGGCTCTAAAATTTGATCAATAGAGGTTTCTCCCGATTTCTTAGTAATGATAGCGCTTCCTGGAGGTAGTTCATGGACGTCGTCGTAATTGACATTAAAAACCGTTTGAATCACAGGACGTTCTGACGCTACAACTACAACTTCATCATCCTTATAATAGTAGGCAGGTCGAATCCCCGAAGGATCTCTCAACACAAAAGAATCGCCATGCCCTAAAAGTCCAGCCATCGCATATCCGCCATCCCAGTTCTTGGCAGCTTTGGTTAATATTTTTTTAAGCTTCAAGCGCTCTGCAATCAAAGGGGAACACTCCATTTTATTATAGCCTTCTTTTTTGAGCTTTTTATAAAGCTTTGAAACCGCATCATCCAAAAAATGACCTATTTTCTCCATAATGGTAATAGTGTCTGTATACTCTTTAGGGTGTTGTCCAATCTCAACAAGATTTTTAAATAAACTTTTAACATTAGTCATATTAAAGTTTCCTGCTAAAATCACATTCCGATGCATCCAGTTATTTTGCCTTAGAAACGGATGGACGCTTTCAACGCTGTTTTCTCCAAAAGTCCCATAACGAACATGTCCCAACATCACTTCACCTAGATAAGGAGCTAATTTTTTCTGAGCTTCTACGTCATCTGCTATTTCTGGGTGCTCAGCCAATACATTGTTGATTCTATTATTAATCTGTGCAAAAATATCTTGAATGGGTTGTTGAGCTACTGACCGCACACGACTGATGTAGCGTTCACCGGGCTGCATATCTAACTTTATACTTGCAAACCCTGCTCCATCTTGTCCACGATTATGCTGCTTTTCCATAATGAGATACATCTTATTAATGCCATAAAAAGCAGTCCCATACTTCTTTTTATAAAACTCTAATGGTTTCAAAAGTCTAATGTGTGCAATTCCACATTCGTGTTTTATAGCATCGCTCATTTTAGTGTGTTGTTTATATCATTATTTAAAAAAAGAAACGCGCCAAATAGGGCGCGTTAAGTTATGTTGTTAATTCTATTTCAAATTGCGTTAACGCTTTGAAAGCCTTGAGACGCGATCGCACCTCTTCGGGCTGTAAGCTTTCTAAGCGTTCGGTTCCAAATTTTTCTACACAAAACGATGCTAATGTTGATCCATATACAACCGCTTTTTTCATGTTCTCAAACGTAATGTTTTCTGTTTGTGCTAAAAATCCAGCAAAACCTCCAGCAAAAGTATCACCTGCTCCTGTAGGATCAAAAACAGATTCTAATGGTAGGGCTGGCGCCGAAAACACATTAGAATGATTGAATAGTAGGGCGCCATGTTCTCCTTTCTTTATAACTACATACTCGGGCCCCATTGTGTGGATTTTTTTGGCTGCAGCTACTAAAGAGTGCTCTCCCGTAAGTTGACGGGCTTCTTCGTCATTAATCGTAATGACATCTACACGCTTTATAACCGCCAATAAATCGTTAAGAGTGTTGTTCATCCAAAAATTCATCGTATCCAATATGACTAAAGTGGAAGCGTCTTTCATTTGGTCTAAAACACTTGACTGAACGATTGGGTGCAAATTTCCTAAAACTAATACCTTAGCATCTTTATATGTTTCAGGAACGATAGGTTGAAAATTTTCTAACACATTAAGCTCTGTAGCCAAGGTGTCACGCGTATTCATATCGTTATGATAGCGTCCACTCCAAAAAAATGTTTTTCCTTCCTTAATCACTTCAATGCTTGAAATATCAATAGATCGTTCTGAAAAAAGATTTAAATACTCTTGAGGAAAATCGCCGCCAACAACAGAAACAATAGCGCTATCAACTTCAAATTGTGAAGCAGAAAGGCCTATATATGAAGCCGATCCACCAAGTATTTTATCGGTTTTTCCAAAAGGGGTTTCTACGGCATCAAATGCGACTGTACCAACAATTACCAATTTACTCATAGGATATTTTAAAATTAAAGAGCAAAGTTACGTATTTTTTAGTCTTTATAAAACAATAAACCTTACTGTAATAACTTAATTTATTTACGTCCAAAATCGGCGGGAATTTCACCCCAAGCCTTGGTTTCCCATTTGACGATAACAGTTGTATAAGAGTTGTTTTTTAGCCATAATACAGCACGGTCTACAAGTATAAACAAAGGTGCATTTGCTGCGCTACGCCCTAACTTGGTGTTACATTGTCGTTTTTTGACCCAACTCATCGCTGTTCTAGAGTCTGTATATAGAATTCGATTGCTATTATTTTGTTTTAAAAATGCTAACCCATGCACGAGCGCTAAAAATTCTCCAACATTATTAGTGCCTTGTTCATAAGGCCCTTTATGGAATAGTTGTTTTTTGGACTTTGTGTCTACGCCTCTGTACTCCATGATCCCTGGGTTCCCACTTGAGGCTGCATCGACCGCAATTGAATCATAATTTGGCTGACCAATACGTTTTAATTGCGTCTCAGACAAACCCGCTGTAAACTTTTTAGTTTTTCCGATATAGTCCTTATAATTACCGTTCAGAGCTGTTTTAGCAGATTCAAACGTTGGAAACGACTTATATTGCGCCCCTTCAAAATTGGAGATTTGAGCTTTACAATCGTTCCAAGTATCAAAAACCCCTGTATGATGTCCTTTCCAAACTGTGTAATATTTTTTTTTAGCTTTAGCCACGCTCTAAAAGTATCTGTTGTATAATTTCTGGGAAATGCTTCATCTCTAGGTGATGAATTTTAGTAGCAACATCACTTGGATTGTCCGAGCTGTTAATTGTACATTTTGATTGAAAAATAACAGCACCTTCATCATAGTGTTCATTTACATAATGAATCGTAATGCCCGATTCTAGTTCATTGTTTTTTACCACAGCTGTATGTACATGCATACCATACATGCCTTTTCCGCCATATTTTGGCAATAACGCCGGATGTACGTTTATGACTTTGTTTGGAAAGGCTTTTAGTAAGTGGTCCGGAAATTTCCATAAAAACCCTGCTAACACAATTAAATCAAAGTTTCTTAACTTTTCAATAGCCCATTTAGAATCATTCAATTGTTCTTTGTTAAACACCACGTTTTGAACACCCAACTTCGTGGCGCGCTCTAAAACTAGGGCATTTGGACTATTTGAAAGCACCAAATCCACTACCGCTTTTTTGTTTTTTTGAAAATATGTAATAATGTTTTCTGCATTTGTTCCGGATCCAGACGCAAAAATTGCAATTCGTTTCATTAAAAGTTTTTAGAGTTGAATTTCGCTAACAAAAAAAAGAAAAAGAATTCACATTGAGAAGTAAAAACCCAATACATCGTCGATTTCCACACAAATAAGTACACATTTTTAAAGTAATTAGGCTTTTTAATATAAAGTTTTTTATTTTTGCATCCTAATTAAAACTTAAAATTAAAGATTATGTCAGACATTGCATCAAGAGTAAAAGCGATTATCGTAGACAAATTGGGCGTTGATGAAAACGAAGTAGTAACAGAAGCTAGCTTCACTAACGACCTAGGCGCAGATTCGCTAGATACTGTAGAGCTAATAATGGAATTTGAAAAAGAATTCGACATTCAAATCCCAGACGACCAAGCAGAAAACATTGCTACTGTAGGTCAAGCTGTTTCATATATTGAAGCTGCAAAATAACACCTTTTAATTTTTTATGGAACTAAAGCGAGTTGTAGTAACAGGCTTAGGAGCACTTACTCCTATAGGTAATACCATTGACGCCTATTGGGATGCCCTAATAAGCGGTAAAAGTGGTTGTGCCCCTGTAACATATTTTGATACAGAACATTTCAAAACAAAATTTGCTTGTGAATTAAAAAATTTCAAGGCAACGGACTTCTTTGATCGTAAAGAAGCTCGAAAAATGGATCGGTTTGCGCAATATGCTATGGTAGCTTCTGACGAAGCTATCATAGATGCCAAACTGGATTTAGATACCATAAATAAACTTAGAGTTGGTGTTATTTGGGGCGCCGGAATTGGCGGTATAGAAACCTTTCAGAATGAAGTTATGAACTTTGCTAATGGAAATGGAACTCCTCGATTTAACCCCTTTTTTATACCTAAAATGATTGCAGATATTGCTCCAGGTAATATTTCTATCAAACATGGATTTATGGGTCCAAATTATACAACCGTATCAGCCTGTGCATCATCAGCCAATGCTATTTTTGACGCTTTAAATTTAATCCGTCTTGGGCATTGTGATGTCATTGTTACTGGAGGTAGTGAAGCAACCGTTAACCAATCTGGAATGGGTGGGTTTAACGCGATGCATGCGCTATCTACACGAAATGAAAGCCCAGAAACAGCCTCAAGGCCTTTTGACGGCACCAGAGATGGTTTTGTTTTAGGAGAGGGCGCAGGAGCGCTTATCTTAGAAGATTACGATCATGCAAAAGCAAGAGGCGCTAAAATCTATGCAGAACTTATAGGTGGTGGACTTTCTTCAGATGCACACCATATGACCGCTCCTCACCCTGATGGAATTGGTGTTATTGCGGTGATGAAAAACTGTTTAGAAAATGCAGGAATACAACCAGAAGATGTAGATGCCATCAATACGCATGGAACGTCTACTCCTCTTGGAGATGTAGCAGAATTGAAAGCTATATCAGAAGTTTTTGGTACACACGCCAAAAACATAAATATTAATTCTACAAAATCCATGACTGGTCACTTACTTGGTGCCGCTGGAGCGATTGAAGCGATTGCAGCTATTTTATCAATAGAGCATGGCATTGTTCCTCCAACGATAAATCATGTAACTCCAGATGAAAATATTGACCCAGAACTAAACCTTACTTTAAACAAAGCTCAAAAGCGAGACGTTAAAATAGCGATGAGTAATACCTTTGGTTTTGGAGGTCATAATGCCTGTGTTGTGTTTAAGAAATTAGACTAAAGACCTTTTGATTTCTATCCGAAATATTTTTAAACCAAACGCTGAAAAAAACGAAGCGTTAACGGTTTCAATTCGTAAAATTCTAGGTTACACCCCCAAAACGCTATTATATTATACAAAAGCCTTCACACATGGCTCAATAAACCAGAAAGATTCATCTGGAAATTCTATTAGTTACGAGAGATTAGAGTTTGTCGGAGATGCACTTTTAAGCGCAGTAATCGCTCATTATCTATTTGAAAAAGTTCTAAACGCTGATGAAGGGTATTTGACAAAAATGCGCTCTAAAATTGTTAGTAGAGATCATCTTAACGAAATCGGAAAAGAACTGGAACTTTCATCGTTAATGCGTACAAAAATTCCAATTCATAAATTTGGAGACAACATTCATGGTAATTTATTAGAGGCTTTAATTGGCGCTGTCTTTTTAGATAAAGGCTATGCTGCCTGTGAAAAGTTTATTTATAAAAGCGTAATTACGCCTCATGTAGATATCGATGTTTTGGAAGGGAAAATACTAAGTTATAAGGGGCTTATTATTGAATGGTGTCAAAAAGAAAAGAAGATTTTTAATTATGAAAACCAAAAAGATCTAGGTCAAGATATTATTAAACATTTTTCTGTTAAGCTTATAATTGATGGAAAAACAATCGCTAAGGCACGTGCAACTTCAAAAAAGAAAGCAGAAGAAAAAGTTTCAAAGCGAGCTTATTTTGCGTTACAAGAACGCATTACTAAAAACAAATAACCGATGACGTTCTGCAAAACTAAAACGTTTTCGTAATAATTTACCCTTAAGAAGCGCTATTCTGAAGTTAATTATTGTGTTAATACCTTATATTTACAAAATGTTTAGTAAAACACATGGGAGTACACAAACTACTTGTTGATGATTTTGAAGACGCAAACTACACGCTTTTAGCCATACATTGTGATCTAGAGGATTATCGGTTGGCATACCTTTTAAATCAACGTTTAGCAACACGATTGGCGCGCATGAAAGACGATTTAGACTTTGTCGCATCAACAGCTTCGTTTTCTGTTTTTGAATGGAATAATCCCCATTTACAAACCGATTGGCATCTTATAAAAAATAATTGCTTATTAGAGGGAGAAGCTCCAATTTCTCAAGGTTTATTTGCGGAAAGCACTGATAAAACTTGGGCTGTACATTACTTATTGTCCGAACATCAAACCGTAGATTATTTTTTAAAAATAAACAATGGTGGAGGAATTATAAATGAAAAAGGAATCTTGAACACGATTCAAAACATATCCAAAATATCCACTGCTTATAGTGTGGATATTTCACAACTAAAATCAAAAGAACATTTAATATTTAATTAATGTCATACACAAGAAAAAAAACAAAAATAGTTGCCACTCTAGGACCTGCAATAAGTTCAAAAGAAATGCTCCTCAAAATGGTAGCTGCCGGCGTGAATGTATTTAGAATCAACTTTTCTCATGCAGACTATGAGGATGTGAAAACACGCATCAAAAACATTCGTGAAATCAATGAAGAGTATGGGTATAATGCCTCGATTTTAGCAGATTTACAAGGCCCTAAACTGCGTGTTGGTGTGATGAAAGATGATGTGGTTGTGAACCCAGGTGATGAAATCATATTTGCCACTGGCGAACGTTTTGAAGGAACCAAAGAACGCGTATACATGACCTATGAGCGGTTTCCTTTAGACACCAAACCGGGAGAACGTATTTTGTTAGATGATGGAAAATTGCTTTTCGAAGTCATTTCAAGCAATCAAAAAGACGAAGTAAAAGCCAAGGTAATTCAAGGTGGTCCCTTAAAATCTAAAAAAGGAGTTAACCTTCCAAATACAGATATTTCTCAACCTGCGCTTACCGAAAAAGATAAAGAAGATGCGATATTTGCAATTTCTCAAGGAGTGGATTGGATGGCACTCTCGTTTGTAAGACATCCTGAGGATTTAATGGAGTTGCAAGACTTAATTTCAGAACATGGTTCTTATAAGATCCCTATTATCGCTAAAATAGAAAAGCCTGAGGCGGTTGAAAATATTGATAAAATCGTAGCCTATTGTGACGGACTGATGGTTGCTAGAGGAGATTTGGGTGTTGAAATTCCTGCGCATCAAGTACCATTAATTCAAAAGCAATTAGTTTTAAAAGCTAAACAAGCGCGTATTCCAGTAATTATCGCAACTCAAATGATGGAATCTATGATTGATAGTCTCACACCATCACGTGCTGAGGTTAATGATGTTGCTAACTCTGTAATGGATGGTGCTGATGCTGTAATGCTTTCTGGAGAAACTTCTGTAGGACAATATCCTGTTCAAGTCATTGAAAGAATGTCAGACATTATCAAAACTGTAGAAAATTCTGAGTTAATTGATGTACCGCAAAAACCACCACACATTCGCACAAAGCGCTTTATCACAAAATCTATTTGTTATCACGCTGCAAATATGGCCAATGAAATCAATGCACGTGCAATTTCAACTTTAACAAATAGTGGTTATACCGCGTTTCAAATTTCGGCTTGGCGTCCTGATGCTCATATCCTTGTGTTTTCATCAAATAAACGTATTATTTCGCAGTTAAATTTGTTGTGGGGGGTTCGTGCGTTTCATTATGATAAATTTGCTTCTACTGACCAAACTATTAATGATGTGAATAAAATTGCGTTTGACAAAGGCTACGTTGAAGCAGACGATATGGTCATTAGCTTAGCAGCTATGCCGATGAAAGACAAAGGGATGGTTAATACCTTAAGAGTTTCTGAAGTAAAGGACTACTCTAAGCTATAAAGCGCGGTTTTAAAATGGAAATTATCTAAACCAGGAACTGAAACAAATCCGGTTTTTCGTTTAGATAATCTCCATAAAAATTATACCGTTTTATATTTGCAATTAAGGGTTCTAAATCCTCTGGTGATTTAAGTTCAATTCCTACCACTGCAACATCATTTTCTCTGTTCGCTTTTTTTGTGTATTCAAAGTGAGTGATATCATCATTAGGCCCTAAAATATCAACTACAAATTCTCGCAAAGCGCCAGAACGCTGAGGGAAATTAATAATAAAGTAGTGCTTTAATTTCGAGAAAAGTAGGGCGCGTTCTTTAATTTCAGCAGTTCTTGTAATGTCATTATTACCTCCACTGATTATACAAACTACATTTTTCCCTTTTATTTCATTTTTATACCGCTCTAAGGCTGCTACACTCAAAGCGCCTGCAGGCTCAGCAATAATAGCTTCCTTGTTGTATAAATCGAGTATAGCTTGACATGCACTACCCTCATGAATCGTAATCATATCGTATAAGTTCGCCTTGCAAATTGCAAAATTTTTGTCGCCAACACGCTTCACTGCTGCGCCATCTACAAAATTATCAATATGATCTAATTGTACCACTGCACCGTTTTGAAACGCCGACTTCATTGAGGGCGCGCCTTCAGGCTCGACACCAATAATTTTAGTGTTTGGAGATAAATATTTAAAAACCGTAGACATTCCTGATGCTAGTCCGCCACCACCAACGGCTACAAAAATATAATCAATAGGCGCTGTGGTTTGGTTGATCAATTCTAAACCTAATGTGGCTTGTCCTTCAATGACTTTCTCATCATTGAAAGGATGTATAAACGTTTTTTCACGCTCTGTACAATCTTTGATCGCGGCATTATAAGCGTCATCAAAACTGTCACCAGTTAATATGATTTTGACAAAATGTTCTCCAAACATCTTAGCACGCTCGATTTTTTGCTTAGGCGTCGTGGTAGGCATAAAAATAGTACCTTGTATTTTTAGTAATTTACAAGATAATGCAACCCCTTGAGCGTGATTTCCAGCACTCGCACACACCACGCCATTTGCCACTTCTTCCGAAGTTAATGATGACATTTTGTTATAAGCACCCCTAATTTTATACGACCGAACTACCTGTAAATCTTCCCGCTTGAAGCTTATATTACACTCAAATTTTGAGGAATACTGCGCATTGGCTGTCAAAGGCGTAACATACGCTACACCTTCTAGCTTTTTTGCAGCTGCTTCAACAGCTTCAATCGTTGGAAAATAAGGAGTCGCTTCGGACATTTGTTTTAGGCGTCGGTTTTTATAACTTTCATTGCAGTCATAGAGGCTCTTAATTTTGCTCCTACTATTTCTACTGGGTGGTTTCTAATAATAGTATTGATTCTAATTAATTCTTGATTATCAACGCCGTTCTCTGAACTGAACGCTTCACCAATAACATCAGTCTTTATGGTTTTCATAAAGTCTGTTAACAACGGTTTACAAGCATGGTCAAATAAATAACATCCATACTCTGCCGTGTCAGAAATTACACGATTCATTTCAGCTAATTTCATTCTTGCAATTGTATTTGCAATTAATGGCGTTTCGTGTAAAGATTCGTAGTATGCAGAAGCGTCAATAATGCCAGAATCTGTCATGGCTTCAAAAGCTAATTCAACACCTGCTCTAACAAAAGCAACTAATAATGTTCCGTGGTCAAAATATTCTTGTTCTGGAATTTCTTGGTCTGTAATTGTTTGCTTTTCAAAAGCCGTTTCTCCTGTAGCTGCTCTCCAAGTTAACAAGTTTTTATCATCATTCGCCCAGTCTTCCATCATGGTTTTAGAAAAATGACCCGTCATAATATCATCCATATGTTTTTGGAACAATGGACGCATAATATCTTTTAATTCTTCAGAGAGTCTAAACGCTTCTACTTTGGCAGGGTTCGACAGTCTGTCCATCATATTGGTGATTCCACCATGCTTTAACGCTTCGGTTACAGTTTCCCAACCATACTGAATTAATTTAGCGGCATAGCCTGCATCAATTCCTTCTGCGACCATTTTATCAAAAGATAAAATTGCTCCTGTTTGCAACAACCCACATAAAATCGTTTGCTCTCCCATTAAATCACTTTTAACTTCGGCAACAAATGACGATTCTAATACGCCAGCTCTATGACCACCTGTAGCAACTGCATAGGCTTTGGCTTGCGCCCATCCTTTGCCCTCTGGATCATTTTCTGGATGTACAGCGGCTAATGTTGGTACTCCAAATCCTCTTTTATATTCTTCTCTAACTTCAGAACCAGGACATTTTGGCGCTACCATAATTACCGTTAAATCTTCACGAATTTGCATC
>JAQXCA010000074.1 GCA_029252105.1 Flavobacteriaceae bacterium
TAACCCTTTACACGTCTTATTCACTATTTAATTGAATATAATTTTATTTAATTCGTATTTTTACGAACGATTATTACGAAATAAAATTATTTAAATTATGGCTTTCGATATAAATGTTAGTAAAGAAGTGTACCGACAGATGCCGGGACGTATAGAAAAAGCACGTCAACTCGTTGGACGTCCACTTACACTTTCAGAAAAAATTCTTTATAGTCACCTTTGGGATGATATATCAAACAAAGCATACGAGCGCGGAAAAGATTATGTTGATTTTGCACCCGATAGAATTGCCTTACAAGATGCAACGGCTCAAATGGCGTTGTTGCAATTTATGCAAGCAGGAAAAAGTAAAGTAGCGGTACCAACTACGACACACTGTGATCATTTAATTCAAGCAAAAAACGGCGCTGGAACCGATTTACAAAGTGCTTTAAACACGAGTAATGAAGTTTTTAACTTTTTAGAATCAGTTTCAAATAAATACGGATTAGGATTTTGGAAGCCTGGTGCAGGTATTATTCACCAAGTGGTCTTAGAAAATTATGCGTTCCCTGGTGGAATGATGATTGGAACCGATTCGCATACTGTGAATGCAGGTGGATTAGGTATGATTGCTATTGGTGTTGGTGGCGCAGATGCTGTTGATGTCATGGCAGGAATGGCTTGGGAGCTTAAATTTCCAAAATTAATAGGTGTGAAATTAACTGGAAAACTTTCCGGTTGGACTGCACCCAAAGATGTCATTTTAAAAGTCGCCGGAATTGTTTCTGCAAAAGGTGGGACAGGAGCCATTGTAGAATATTTTGGTGAAGGTGCTGTTGGAATGTCATGTACTGGAAAAGGAACCATTTGTAATATGGGCGCAGAAATAGGAGCAACCACGTCTACTTTTGGATATGACGAATCGATGGAGCGTTACTTACGTGCTACTGATAGAGCAGATGTTGCAGACGCTGCAAATACAGTTAAAGAACATTTAACAGGAGATGCTGAAGTATATGCAAATCCAGAACACTATTTTGATCAAGTCATTGAAATTAATTTATCAGACTTAAGTCCTTTATTAAACGGTCCTTTTACGCCAGATTTATCTACAAAAGTAGGTTCAGACATGAAGACTATTGCAACTAAAAATGAATGGCCTTTAAAAGTTGAATGGGGATTAATTGGATCTTGTACGAATTCTTCTTACGAAGATTTATCAAGAGCTTCTTCCATAGCACAACAAGCATTAGATAAAGGGTTAGGGATCAAAGCTGATTTTGGAATCAATCCAGGTTCTGAAAAAGTACGTTACACAGCAGATAGAGACGGAATTTTAAGTATTTTTGAACAATTAGATGCGAAGATTTTCACTAATGCTTGTGGTCCTTGTATTGGACAATGGGCACGTTATGAAGATCCTAAAAATGCACCAAAAAACTCAATCATTCATTCTTTCAATAGAAACTTTGCAAAACGTGCAGATGGAAATCCAAACACACATGCTTTTGTAGCCTCACCAGAAATGGTGGCTGCAATTACCATTGCAGGTCGTTTAGATTTTAATCCAATGACAGATGCCCTAATCAATAAAAAAGGTGAAAAGGTGATGTTAGACGAGCCAACGGGATGGGAATTACCACCAAAAGGTTTTGAAGTAAAAGACGACGGGTATCTAGCTCCCGAAGAAGATGGAAGTGAAGTTGTGATTAATGTGAATCCAGAATCTGAAAGATTACAATTATTAGCGCCTTTTGAGCCGATTGGTAATACAATTGATGGCGCAAAACTGTTAATCAAAGCCCATGGTAAATGTACGACTGACCACATTTCTATGGCGGGTCCTTGGTTGCGTTTTAGAGGGCATTTAGATAATATCTCTAACAACTGTTTGATTGGTGCTGTAAATGCATTTAATATGAAAACTAATTTTGTAAAAAATCAATCAAATGGTGAGTATGATGCAGTGCCTTTAACGGCAAGAGCATACAAAGCAGCCAATATAAAAACAATAGTTGTCGGAGATCATAATTACGGTGAAGGTTCTTCTAGAGAACACGCGGCGATGGAGCCACGTCACCTGGGAGTGGCTGCAGTGATTGTAAAATCATTTGCTCGTATTCATGAAACCAACCTTAAAAAACAAGGAATGTTAGGTTTGACTTTTGCAACGGAATCGGATTACGATTTAATTCAAGAAGACGATACCTTTAATTTTGTGGACTTAAATGCATTTGCACCAGGAAAACCCTTAACTATTGAAGCGATTCATGCGGATGGCTCTAAGGATGTCATCATTGCAAACCATACCTATAACAATTCTCAAATAGAATGGTATAATGAAGGTTCTGCATTGAACTTGATCAAAAAACAAAATGCCTAAGAAGTGAATTAATTCATCTTTGTATTCCGAAAGTTGTTTAGCAACTTTCGATAAAAATTAAATCGAGACCTTTTTTTTAATATAAGAAAGGTCTCGATTTTTTTTATTCCATAAACAAACTAGTTCAGCATGGCAAAGTTGTGTTGGTAACCTGCTAGTTGTCCTGCTGAGCTGTTTTCGGCAAGCGAGTCAAAAGTCAAAAACTTGTAGTATCGGGTTGGGGTTACAAGGGATATAAGTCCCTTGATTTTATATGTGTTGGCGGTTGTGTGATTACACTGAGCTGACTTCAGTAGGATCAGTCTAAATTCTAAATTCTGAAGTGTCGAAGTGCAAGTATTGTAAAGTTTTGTTTATTTTTTAATGAAAATTATTAAACAAAAATAGAATACAATACATTTGTCAAAATTTAAAAACCAATACTTTGAAGACAACTGTACTTCGACTTCTATTTTTAATGGGGGCTATGGCTTCTTTTTCGCAAACTACTTCTATTCCCGATGCTAACTTTGAAGCCTATTTAGAAACTCATAACGCTACTGGCGATGTTGTGCCTGTTGGAGATGCTTCAAGCATGGGAGATGGCATTGAAAACAATAATTTAGTAGCCACCGCAAATATTAGTGAGGTGACTTCTTTGACTGTTAGTGGTTTAGAGATTTCAGACTTAACAGGGATAGAAGCTTTTGCGGCTTTAAGGTTTTTAGATTGCGATTATAATACCTTAAGCAGTTTAGACATGTCTGGTAATTTGAATTTAGATACTGTATATGCCAATAATAATAATTTAACGAGTATAAATGTTTCGAATAATACGGTTTTAACACAGATATATTGCTCTAATAATAACATAAGTAATTTAGATGTTTCATTAAATGAAGACTTACGAGGGTTATATTGCGATAATAATGCCTTAAGTACTTTAAATGTTTCAACCAATACGGCCTTAACAGGATTATATTGTGGTTTTAACAACTTAACATCTTTAGATGTCTCAACTAATGTTTCTTTAACTAATTTAGCTTTTTCTAATAACAGTATAAGCAGTATAAATCTTTCATCCAATACAGATTTAATAACTTTGAACAGCGGACAGAATAACTTAACCGAATTAAATGTTGCTAACAATACAGCATTAGAAACTTTATTATGTTCTAATAATAATTTGGGCGATTTAGATATTTCTACAAATACAGTCTTAGAGGAATTGTATGTACAATTTGCTCAATTAACGGCTTTAGATATTTCTAATAACATGAATTTAGAAGATTTGTCTTGTTCTTATAACAACTTAAGTGGGAGTTTAGATGTTTCTGCTCATACGAATTTAGAATATCTTGATGCCAGTGAAAATTATTTTAGCAGTTTAAATGTAAAAAACGGAAATAATTCTAATTTTAGAAATTTTTATGCAGACGCAAATCCAAACCTTACATGTATAGAGGTTGATAATGTAGACTACAGTACAACCAATTGGAACTATATTGATGCTACTTCTACCTTTGTCAATAGTCAAGAAGAATGTGCAGCTTTAGGAGTAGAGGGTATAGAAAAGCTAAACGTTTCTATCTATCCTAATCCATCAAAAGGGGCGTTTACGATTGAGGTTTTAGAAGCTTCTAATCTTATACTTTATTCAGCTATTGGAAAAGAAGTCTTTAGAAAACCATTAAACAGTGGTCAAAATCAACTCCAAGATTTAAATCTTTCTAAAGGGCTGTATTTTGTAAAAATATCATCTAAAGAAAAAGTGATGACTAAAAAATTGATTATTGAATAATTAATGGTTGTATCGGGTTTTCTTCTCGATACAAATTTGTTCATCCTTCACAAATTCACTCGAAGTGACATCCTTACTGTTTGTCAGTTCGAGTGTTTTTTGTTTACAAGCATTATTGCGAGCTTGCCTGCCGCATGGCAGGTTAGCTTAGAAACACCATAAAACGAACTATAAAGAAGCAGATTACGTCGTCCTTTGTCCTCGTAATGACGTAGGTTTTGTCATTGCGAGTAATAGCGCGGCAATCTGTTTAAAGTAATCAATCAGCTATAACTTCCTGAGCAACTGTTTTATAAAACTTCTTCACAAAAAACTCCGTCAGAAACAAATTACAAAGAATCATGGTATAGGCATAAATACTATCTTCTACAGGGATAGTCCCCATACGAATGCCTAAGTTTTCGGCATTATTATACCAAACTACTTGGTTGTCAATAAAGCTACCGGTTAAGATGCCATTTACAACAAAAAATGGAATTAGCATCAC
>JAQXCA010000088.1 GCA_029252105.1 Flavobacteriaceae bacterium
TTCGGGGCGATGTACTTGTTTACAATTAATACAATTTTCATTGCTTTAGCAACCTTCATCGTTCTAAAGATTTTGAGATTTCCAATGTTGAGATATGCCAATTCGCAACGCCGAAAAAACATTGCTCGTATAGTCACTATCCTTGCTGTTGCTGCTATGCTCCCAGCTGGATGGACTTTTTATGATGTTTTACAAGAGACACGTTATGAACAGAATTACAAAACATACATAGAGTCTGAAATCAATCAGAATGATAACCTTTGGCTCCAACGTGAAAAACTGGATACTGCTACCAAAAAAATTACTTTAAATTTTAATGGCGAAGTTAGTGAAGCGACCAAGTCAGATTTAATAAATGAATTGAAAGGCTACGAGTATCTTCAAGATTTCAGCCTAGTAATTAATGGCAATAAGAACAGAAGTACAGATAAAATTCTTGAGCTCTATGATATGGCGATTGATAAAATTGAAAAACGAGATAGTATCATCGCTTCTCGTGATGTTGTTATAGATAGTCTGAAACTAGCTTTAAGTTCCAATAAAAACGAAATGGATTTGAATGTATTTTCAAACCTTTCGAAAGATGCGAAAATTCAATTTTCTGAATTGGAATTTTTTGGATATGCAAAGATGTTATCATCTTCTAACTTTAGAAGTACGGACACTATTTCTGTAGTTAAAACACAGTGGAATTCTTCACTATCAGATAGTTTAGTAGGTCTTCGTAAACAAGCCTTAAAACTATGGATTGAATTGGAATTGGATTTAGATAATGTAGATGTTATTAGTGACTAAAATTAGTCGTGGTCTTCAAGGTACATTTTACGCACCTTTTTGAATAAATTAGAGGAGTAAACAAAGTCTGTTACAACTTCGTTGTCTGTTTTAAATATAGTGTCTTTGCTGCCTTCCCAAGCTTTTAGACCATCTTTTAGAAATAGAATTTTTTCGCCAATTTCCATTACAGAATTCATATCATGTGAATTAATTACAGTGACAATATCATATTCTTTAGTAATTTCTTGAATCAAATTGTCAATGACAATGGCTGTTTTAGGATCTAAACCCGAGTTGGGTTCGTCACAGAACAAATATTTAGGGTTGTTTACGATAGCACGAGCTATGGCAACACGTTTTTGCATACCACCAGATGCTTCGCTAGGCATTTTATGGTGCGCATTTTCTAGATTTACACGTTTTAGAGCAGAATTTACACGATCCTCCATTTCACTTCGGGATTGCTTTGTAAACATTTTCAAAGGAAACATAACGTTCTCTGCAATCGAAAGGGAATCAAACAATGCTCCCCCTTGAAACACCATACCAATTTGGGATCGTAGGGTTCTTTTTTCATTGCCTGTAAGTGTCAAAAATATTTTTTCATCATATGCAATACTTCCTTCTTGGTAATCAAATAGTCCAAGTAAACACTTTAATAAAACTGTTTTTCCAGAGCCACTTTGTCCAATAATGAGGTTTGTTTTTCCTTTTTCAAAAGATGTAGAGATTCCTTTCAGGATCTTGGTATCTTCAAACGATTTATGGAGGTTTTTAACTTCGATCATTAGCTTAGTAACATTTGAGTTAAAATATAATTTAAAAGAATGATGGCAACACTGGTCCACACAAATGCTGTGGTACTTGCTTTACCAACTTCTAGGGCGCCCCCTTTCATATAATAGCCGTGAAACGAAGGGATAGTTGCTAGTAAAAATGCAAATACAAATGTTTTTATAAAGGCATAGGCCATATGAAACGGCATAAAATCCGTTTGAATTCCAGTTACATAATCTTCAAAGGTTGCATATCCACCAAAAACACAAGCTGCCATACCACCAATAATTCCTAAAAACATAGCAATAGAAATTACAAAAGGATAGAGTAGGAGTGCAATGGTTTTTGGAAATACTAAATAATTTACGGAGTTGATCCCCATAACTTCTAAGGCATCAATTTGTTCTGTAACACGCATGGTTCCTATGCTTGATGTTATAAATGACCCCACTTTTCCTGCCATAATTACTGAAATAAAAGTAGGTGCAAATTCTAAAATAACAGATTGTCTGGTTGCAAAACCTACTAAGTATTTTGGAATTAATGGGTTGTCAATATTAAGCGCGGTTTGTATGGTGACAACTCCACCAACGAAAAAAGATATAAATGCCACAATTCCAATAGAGCTTACAATCAAATCTTCAATGTCTTTAAAGATTAAATGTTTCATAACAGACCATTTCGTTGGCTTGCGAAACATTTCGCCAATCATTAAAAAATAAGATCCAATATTATGAAGGTAGTTCATGTGATTATAATTGCTGCTAAAGTAAAAAAATCTAACCATTAAATTGGAGTTATTAAAATGGAATCACTAAAAAACTTGTATTTTTGTTTTTGAATTAACTTATAATAATATGTTTAATAAAGTTTTATACCTGTTTTTGTTTTTAGGTTTTTTTTCCTGTAAAAACACGCCTGAGAATTCCGCAGCTACTCAACCCAAACTTGTAGTAGGAGTTGTCGTTGATCAAATGCGTTTTGAGTATTTAAATCGTTTTAAAAACAAGTATACTTCTAAAGGTTTTTTAAGGTTAATCAATCAAGGGTATAGCTGTAATGATCATCATTTTAATTACGTTCCGACCTACACTGGTCCTGGTCACGCGTCTATTTTTACAGGGACTACTCCTAGTGTTCATGGAATAATTGGAAACGATTGGTACGACAAGGATAAAGATGAGGTGGTGTATTGCACAACAGACCAGAAGTATGACCCTGTTGGCGCTGCTGTGAAATATGGACATGTCTCTCCTTCTAATTTGAAAGTTACCACGCTTCCTGATCAAAATAGGCTATTCACACAAATGAAAGGCAAAACAATTGGCATCTCCATTAAAGACCGTGGTGCTATATTCCCATCAGGACATACCGCAAATGGCGCCTATTGGTTCGAAGGATTAGAAGAAGGTAAATGGGTGACAAGCACCTATTATATGGACGAACTTCCCGAATGGGTCAAGACGTTTAATGCGCCGTTAAATATATCTAACTACCTAAAAACATGGAATACTCTTTATGATATTAATCTTTACAATGAAAGTGGACCAGATGCCTCTAATTATGAGAAACCATTTAAGGGGAAACCTGACCCTATATTTCCGTACGACTTAAAAGCACTCATGGAATTTAATGACGGGTATGATATTCTTAAAAATACGCCTTTTGGAAATACCATGATTACGGACTTTGCATTAGCAGCTGTTGAAGCGGAAGCATTAGGCGATGATGAGTATACTGATTTTCTAACAGTGAGTTATTCGTCTACGGATTATGTTGGTCATGATTTTGGAGTTAATTCTACAGAGTTGCAAGACACTTATTTACGTTTAGATTTAGAGATTGAGCGTTTACTGAATTATTTAGACACTAATGTGGGGGAAGGAAACTATTCCTTATTTTTAACTTCTGATCATGGTGCTGCAGAAGTTCCTTCATTTTTAAAGGATATAGATGCTCCAGGCGGTTATGTGCAGAAAAATATGTTTACCCCTTTGTATGCGACACTTAAGGCAAAGTATGGGGTTTCAGACTTGATTAAAAACATTAGTAATGACCAGATTTTCTTGAACTATGATCTTATAAAATCAATGCAATTGGATTTAGTAGATGTACAGGAATTTATTGTAAACGACATAATTAATTACTCTGCTGTTTCCAAAGCCTACACCGCTACTACGATGCAAACAAGTTACTTCAAGGATGGTATGGAAAAGACACTTCAAAATGGGTATAATCAGAAGCTTTCAGGAGATGTGCTATTTACACTTAAATCTGGAGTGATTGCGTATGGTCCTAAAGGCACCACTCACGGGTCTGGATATACGTATGACACCCATGTGCCATTGCTATTTTATGGAAACGGAATTCAGAAAGGAAAAACCTTTGAGCGTACTTATGTTACGGATATAGCGCCAACAATATCAGCGCTTTTGGGGATTGCATTTCCAAGTGGAGCTACTGGATCTGTTATTGAAAAGGCAATTTATTAGTGGAATTTTCGAGGTCAGTATTGATCGTTTCAATATAATTTAAAAGCGCCTCTTTTCCAGCGTAATTTGTGGAAGAAGTGATAAAGTGATTCGGAAACTCTTCCCACGATTCTAAAAGAATATTTTTATATGTATCAATATGATCCTCAATCGATTTTGGGCGTAGCTTATCTGCTTTGGTAAAAACAATCGAAAATGGTATGCCGTGCTCTCCTAGCCATTGCATAAATGCCAAATCTACGGGTTGAGGTTTGTGGCGGATATCCACCAATACAAACGCGGAAACCAATTGCTTGCGTTCTCTAAAATATGCAGTAATAAATTTTTGAAAGGTTTTTTTAGCAGACTTGGAAACTCGTGCATATCCATAGCCAGGCAGATCGACTAAAAACCAATTTTCATTAATTATAAAATGATTTATCAGTTGTGTTTTTCCAGGACGTCCAGATGTCTTTGCTAAACTTTTTTGATTGGTAAGCATGTTTATTAGCGATGATTTGCCAACATTACTTCGTCCAATAAAAGCATATTCTGGTAGTTGGTTTGTGGGGCATTTGTGTACCTCTTGGTTACTAACCACAAACTTCGCCGTTTTAATTTGCATAATTTTTTAGTTTACAACTCTCTTTTAGTGAGCCATGCAAATACAAGTTCATTAAATCGATCTGGGTGTTCCATCATTGCTGCATGACCACATTTATCGATCCAAAACAATTCAGAGTCAGGAAGTAGTTTATCAAACTCTTCTCCTACATTAGGAGGGGTTACAATATCGTTTTTACCCCATATAACACATGTTGGAGTGGTAATATTAGGAAGGTCTTTGGCCATATTGTGTCGGATGGCACTTTTGGCAATTGCTAGTATTTTAACCAGTTTATTCCGGTCGTTTACAGTCTCATAAACTTCATCTACAATTTTTTTGGTGGCGACTTCAGGGTCATAAAATACTTCTTGAGCTTTTGCCTTCATGACTTCATAGTCACTTCGTTTGGTGTATCCACCGCCCATAGCGCTTTCGTATAGTCCAGAACTGCCCGTAAGAATAAGACCTTTTACTTGAGCTGGATAGAGTTTGGTGTAATACAATCCAATGTGACCTCCTAATGAGTTTCCAATTAGTATAACATCTTTATAGCCTTTGAATTCAATAAAATCATTAAGATAGTTTGAAAAACTCTTAACGTTTGTTTTTAGTAGTGATAAAGAGTATAGAGGGAGTTCTGGAAGAACAACCATGTACCCATTTTTGCTAAAAAAATCTGCAACACCATCGAAATTGCTTAATCCACCCATTAATCCATGAAGAATTATAATTGGACGCCCTTCACCGATTTCAACATAGTTGAATTTCCCTTCTTGTTTTAAACTATAATCCATAGAATGCTTAAAAAATTGATCTCTGGCAAATTTACACAATTTAATTTAAAATATTTTGAATATTTATATGGATTCATCAATTGGTTTTATCCTTTTTAACGCCCAATCAAAACCCTGATTCAGGCTAATAAAAGTAATTAACAGAAGTTTGTTAATAGCGCCTCCCACTTTGTAAGTAATTGACTTTCCATGCTATACGCTAAATTACCGTGCATTTTGTCGATATATTTTACCGTTAATAGAAATTTATTAACAATGTGGTAAAATGTGGTAAAATGTGGTAAATATTTTTTAGCTTTGAATTCAATAATTTATTAAATCCTAATACGTCAATTGAATACTCTAATTGGAACATATGAATGTAAAGTGGATGCAAAAGGACGGCTGATGCTGCCCGTTGCGTTTAAAAAGCAGCTTTCTTCTGTTATGGATAAAGGGTTTGTATTGAAGCGAGCAGTTTTTCAGCCTTGTTTGGAGTTATATCCAATGCAGGAATGGGAGACAATGATGCAGAATATTAATAAGCTTAACCGTTTCAAAAAGAAAAATAATGATTTTATCAGACGATTCACGGCAGGTGTAAAGTCTGTAGATTTAGATGTTTCTGGACGCTTACTAATCCCTAAGGATCTTGTAGGTTTTGCGAGTATTACTAAGGAAATAGTGGTGACTTCAGCAGTGAATATTATTGAAATTTGGGACAAAGATAAATATGAAAAAGCCATAGATGATGCTGCAAATGATTTTGCAGATTTAGCTGAGGATGTAATGGGGCAAGACGATGCAGATGGATTATCATAACCCCGTATTACTCAAGGAAACTGTAAATGGTTTGAACATTAAAGAAGACGGTGTTTATGTAGATGTGACATTTGGTGGTGGTGGTCACAGTAGAGAAATACTAAAATCTTTGGGTCCTAATGGAAGGTTGATTGCTTTTGATCAGGACAAAGACGCTCTTTTAAATACAATAGATGATGCTCGATTTTTATTAATCAATGAAAATTTCAGATATATCAAACGATTTTTGAGATTTCATGGTGTTAAATCTGTAGATGGAATTCTAGCTGATTTCGGAGTTTCATCGCACCAATTTGATGAAGCTGACAGAGGGTTTTCTATTCGATTTGATGCACAGCTAGATATGCGTATGAATCAACAAGATGTGTTGTCTGCTCACTCGTTGGTAAACAAGTATGAGGAAGACGATTTAAAACGTGTGTTTTGGCAGTATGGAGAGTTGAGAACTGCACCTGCGTTGGCTAGGACTATTGTGGAGGCAAGGGCAGACAAGGTGATTGAAACCACCTTTGAGTTGAAAACTGTTTTGAAAAAGCATTTGCCTCAAGGCAGAGAAAATAAAATCTTAGCACAAATATATCAAGCTATAAGGATTGAGGTAAACCAGGAAATAGAAGTTTTAAAAGAGTTTTTATTGCAAACACCTGAGTTGTTAAATGATGATGGTCGATTAAGTGTTATATCCTATCATTCGTTAGAGGACCGTTTAGTGAAGCGTTTTATACGAAATGGATTGTTTGAAGGAGAACCTGAAAAAGATGTTTTTGGAAACTTTGAAGTGCCTTTGAAAAAAGCAAGTGGGTTGATTGTTCCAGACGCAAAAGAAATTAAACTAAATAATAGAGCACGGAGTGCAAAATTAAGAATCGCTAAAAAGTTGAATCTAAAT
The DNA here is from genome assembly GCA_029252105.1 of Flavobacteriaceae bacterium. Classification (GTDB taxonomy): domain Bacteria; phylum Bacteroidota; class Bacteroidia; order Flavobacteriales; family Flavobacteriaceae; genus Hel1-33-131. The sequence goes on from JAQXCA010000088.1 coordinate 7,117, forward strand.
ACGTAAATGAAAAACAAGATGTACAATATTTTAAAAGGAACCTTTCTTGTAAGCGACGGAGCTTTTAAAAATTGGCGTCTTATTTTCTTTTTTCTAGCTCTTGCCATTATAATGATTGCAAGTTCCCATGGTGCAGATAGTAAGGTGCATAAAATTGCAAGGCTAAATGAGCAGGTAAAAGCTTTTCGTTCTACCTATGTTGAGACACGAGCACAATTAATGGAGCTTAAAATGGAATCGGAGATCCGAAAGCGCTTATCAGATCAAGGTATTAAGCCGTCATCTAATCCGCCTTTTAAAATTATTATTACATCTAAAACAAACTAATTAAATGCGACCAACTGAAAAGTCTATAATGAACAAGCTGTACTTCACTTCTGGGGTGATGTTTGTTTTTGCGCTTTTAGTGGTGTATAAATTGGTAGCGATTCAGTTTGTTCAAGGCGATCGTTATAAAGGATTAGCCTTAGATAGAACGACCAAAGATGTAAAGATTCCTGCGAATCGTGGAAATGTGTATTCGCTAGGAGGAAGCCTGTTGGCAACCTCAGTGCCTAAATATGATATTCGGATTGACTTGGTGGCACCGTCTAATAAAAATTACGAAGCACATGTAGAGCCTTTGTGTGATTCGCTTGCAAGTTTTCACAATACATCTTCTGAAGAATTTAAACGCCAGTTGCGTTTAGCGCGCGAGAATAAAAACCGTTATTTTTTGCTGGCACGTAATTTAGAGTATTCTGAATATTTACAATTTAGAAATTTCCCACTTTTGGCATTAGGTGCTTTTAAGGGAGGACTTATTGTGGAGCAGTCTACAAAACGCGATTATCCAATGGGACCCATTGCACAAAGACTGATAGGATATGAACGTTTTGATGATCAGGGTAATGTCACACGTGTTGGAATAGATGGTGCTTTTGGAGCCAAATATTTAAGAGGTGAAGATGGTCAAAGACGTAAACAAAAAATTGGAAAAGGACAGTGGAAGCCTATAGAAGATTATAATCAGGTCGAGCCACAAGACGGGTATGATGTATATACAACCATTGATGTTAATATTCAGGATATCGCTCATCACGCACTTCTTGAGCAATTAGAAAAATACAAGGCTGATCATGGTACTGTTGTTGTTATGGAAACTAAAACAGGAGAAATTCGCGCAATTTCTAATTTAGGGAGAAATAAAAAAGGACTTTATTACGAACGTCTTAACTACGCGGTTGGTGAGTCGCATGAACCGGGTTCTACTTTTAAACTAATGGCATTGGCAGTTGCTTTGGAAGACAAGGTTATTGATACTACAACAGTGGTAGATACTAAAAAAGGTATATTGTCTTTTTACGGCAAAAAAGTGAAGGATTCAAAAAAGGGAGGCTATGGATCTATATCTATTGCTAAAGCTTTTGAGGTGTCTTCAAATACGGGAATCGTTAAAGCGATTCATGAAGCTTATAAAAATAATCCTGAAAAATTTGTGGATGGATTGTACAGGATGAATCTTCAAGATTCATTAGGGCTGCCATTAGTAGGAGAAGGAAAATCCATTATTCCAGATCCAAGAATTAAAAATGGACGTTGGAGTGGAATTGCATTACAGTGGATGGCTTATGGCTATGGTGTGTCTTTTACGCCCTTACAAACCTTAACGTTTTATAACGCCATCGCTAATGATGGTGTAATGGTACGGCCAAAATTTATAAGTGAAATTAAAGAAATCGATACGCCGATAGAGACGTTTGATACACAAGTTATCAATCCTCAAATTTGTTCAAAAGAAACGGTGTTAAAGCTGCAGAAACTTCTTAAGAATGTAGTCGAGAAAGAGCACGGAACTGGTCATGGATTGTATTCTGATGAATTTTCTATGGCGGGTAAAACAGGCACCTGTCAAAAGGATTATGTAAACAAAGAGCAATTAAATTATATATCTTCTTTTTCAGGGTATTTCCCTGCTGATGATCCAAAATACTCTTGTATTGTTGTGATTCATGAACCCGATAAAAGTGTTGGCTATTATGGTGCTGATGTCTCAGGACCAGTGTTTAAGAAAATTGCACAAAAAATATATACAGATTCACCTGTAATTGATGAGGTTAACGATATCAACCAAAAATCGGAAACTGTTGAAAGGGATTATGATCAGTACTATGCCATAGCACAAAAATACATCACCATTATGCCTAATTTAAAAGGAATGTCGGCTATGGATGCGATTGCTATTTTAGAAAACATGGGCCTTGTGGTTCAGGTTAAAGGTAGTGGAACTGTGTCAAAACAATCCATTAAAAGCGGTCAAAAAATTAAACCTAACTCGACAATAACCCTCGTACTATCTTGAAAAACTTAAAAAACATATTATATAAAGTATCTATTGAATCGGTTGTTGGGTCAACCGATAGATCAGTAGCAGCTATACAGTATGATTCTAGAGCGATTAAGAAAGACGATGTGTTCGTAGCCATAAAAGGTGGTGTTTTTGATGGACATGCATTTATCTCTAAAGCGATTAGTCTAGGGGCTGTTGTAGTAGTGTGTCAAGAATTACCAGAACAATTATTAAATGCTGTTACTTATGTGAAAGTTGTCAATACAGGCAAGGCATTAGCGGTTATGGCTTCAAATTATTTTGAAAACCCATCGGATAATTTAAAGCTCATCGGCATTACGGGAACCAATGGTAAAACAACTATTGCAACACTGTTGTATGAACTATTTAAAAACGCGGGGTATAAAGTAGGACTTCTTTCTACTGTGAAAATCATGGTAGATGCAAAAGAATATCTATCGACACATACAACTCCAGATTCATTAGTGATCAATGCCTATCTAAACCAAATGAGTTCTGAAGGAGTAGAGTTTTGTTTTATGGAAGTAAGTTCTCACGGGATTCATCAATTTAGGACTGAAGGATTAACGTTTGCGGGTGGTGTGTTTACTAATCTTAGTCATGACCATTTGGACTATCACGCTTCATTTGCGGAGTACAGAGATGTCAAAAAATCATTTTTCGATCAATTGCCTGCAAGTGCTTTTGCTTTAGTTAATGGAGATGATAAAAACGGAGTTGTGATGCTACAAAATACCAAAGCAAAGTCATATACCTATGCTTTGAAAAGTTATGCAGATTTTCGTGTACAAATTCTTGAAAATCAATTTAAAGGGTTGTTATTAAAAGTGAATGATAATGATGTATGGGTACGATTAATAGGACGTTTTAACGCTTATAATTTAACGGCAATTTATGGTACGGCTGAACTTTTAGGAATGGAAACTTCAGAAACACTTCGCATCATGAGTGCGTTAGAAAATGTTAATGGGCGTTTTCAGTATTTCACTTCAGATTTTAATATCACTACGATTATAGATTATGCGCATACTCCCGATGCATTAAAAAATGTTTTAGAAACTATCAATGCCATTCGAACCAAAAACGAAACACTAATTACGGTGGTTGGTTGTGGCGGTGATCGGGATAAAACAAAGCGTCCAAAAATGGCACATATTGCGTCAGCCTTGAGCACCAAAGTCATCTTTACAAGTGATAATCCAAGGTCAGAGGATCCTAGTCAAATTATTGCGGAAATGGAAGCTGGAGTCGCCCCTCAAAATTTTAAAAAAACCTTGTCTATTACAGATAGAAAACAAGCCATTAAAACCGCATGTCAATTAGCGCGGCCTAATGATATTATTCTTATTGCTGGTAAAGGTCATGAAGTTTATCAAGAGATTAAAGGCGTTAAAAAGGATTTCAACGATTATGAAATATCACAAACATTATTAATAGAACTACAAAAATAATATGCTATACTATTTATTTAAATATTTAGAAGAATCGCACCAATTTCCAGGAGCTTCTCTTTTTGGATTTTTGACATTCCGAGCAGCAGTTGCTATTATTTTATCACTATTAATTTCTACTATTTTTGGTAAACGTATTATTAGTTTTCTTCAAAAACAACAAGTTGGTGAAATTATTCGAGACCTAGGTTTAGAAGGACAAAAGGAAAAAGCAGGAACTCCAACTATGGGTGGGGTGATCATTATTTTAGCGACATTAATCCCTGTTCTTTTATTGGCCAAATTAGATAATATTTATATTATTTTATTGCTAATTACAACCTTATGGATGGGGGTAATTGGGTTTTTAGACGATTATATCAAGAAGTTTAAAAACGATAAAGAAGGTTTAAAAGGCCGGTTTAAAGTGCTAGGTCAAATTGGCTTAGGAATTATAGTAGGAACGACCTTGTTTTTTCACAATGAAGTGACAATAAAAGAGAAGATACCAACACATTTACAAATTGAATCATCAACAGAACAGTCGGTTCTTCAGTTTTATCCTGAATCAAAATCTACCAAAACAACCATTCCTTTTGTGAAGTCAAATGAATTTGACTACGCGGATTTAATCACTTGGATACATCCTGGTTTAGAAAAATATGCATGGATTGTATTTGTGTTAGCGGTTATCTTTATTATAACTGCGGTATCAAATGGTGCTAATTTAACAGATGGAATTGATGGTTTAGCCGCAGGCACATCCGCAATTATTGTATTGACTCTTGGGATTTTTGCGTGGGTATCTGGTAACATTATTTTCTCTGACTATTTAAATATAATGTACATCCCACGTGTTGAAGAAATCACTATTTATATCGCAGCTTTTGTTGGGGCGTTAATAGGTTTTCTGTGGTATAATACCTATCCAGCGCAAGTGTTTATGGGAGATACAGGAAGTCTTACGATAGGTGGGATTATTGCAGTTATTGCTATAGCTGTGCGTAAAGAGTGGTTAATTCCTGTATTATGTGGAATTTTCTTAGTAGAAAACTTATCGGTGGTATTACAGGTAGGTTACTTTAAATATACGAGAAAAAAATACGGAGCAGGGCGTCGCATATTTAAAATGGCTCCCTTGCATCATCATTACCAAAAATCAGGATATCATGAAAGTAAAATCGTAACACGGTTTTGGATCATCGGAATACTGTTGGCAATAGTAACAATAGTCACTTTGAAAATTCGATAGATGAAACGATTAGTGGTTCTTGGCGGTGGAGAAAGCGGTGTAGGTGCCGCGCTGTTGGGAAAAGAAAAAGAGTACAATGTATTTCTTTCTGATTCAGGAAAGATTGCGCAAAAATATAAAGACGTTCTTACACATAATGAGATTGAATGGGAGGACGAAGGGCATACCGAATCCGAAATTTTGAAAGCAGATTTAGTTGTTAAAAGCCCCGGAATTCCGGACCACGTTCCATTGGTTCAAAACATATTAGAAGCAGCTATTTCTGTAATATCTGAAATTGAATTTGCAGCAATATTTACAACTGCGAATATTATTGGAATTACGGGGAGTAACGGTAAAACAACCACAACCTTAATGGTGCATCACATCATGAAACAGGCGGGGTTAGATGTGGCAATGGCAGGCAATATTGGCGATAGTTTTGCAAAACAAGTCCTTAACAATAACGCTAATTACGTTTTAGAGCTCAGTAGTTTTCAGCTAGATGGTATTGATAAATTTAGGCCACATATTGCTATTATCACCAATATTACTCCGGATCATTTGGACCGCTATGACTATAAATTTGAAAACTATATCGCTTCAAAGTTTAGAATAGCAATGAATCAAACTTCCGATGATTATTTGATATATGACGCTGATGATGAAGTGATTGTATCCTATGTAAAAAACCATCCAATTCAATCGACATTAGTGCCTTTTTCGCTTACAAAAACTGTGGCCAATGGGGCATATTTAGAACACAACACTATACTAATAGAATTTAATAAAAGAGATATAATTATGTCAACAACAAACTTAGCTTTAGAAGGAAAGCACAATATCAAAAATGCGATGGCTGCATCTACAGTGGCGCATTTACTGAAAATTAGAAAAGCAACGATTAGAGAAAGTCTTGAGGGGTTTCAAGGCGCAGAACACCGATTAGAGCAAGTTCTTACAATCAACAAAGTCAAGTATATAAATGATTCTAAAGCCACCAATGTAAACGCTACATATTATGCTTTGGAAAGCATGAATACATCAACAGTGTGGATTGTGGGTGGTGTAGATAAAGGAAATGACTACAAGTCATTGTTTCCATTTGTCAATGAAAAAGTTAAAGCAATTATTTGCTTGGGCAAGGATAATGAGAAGCTGTTTGATGCGTTTGGAAATATGGTAGATACTATCATAGAAACACAGTACATGAGTGAGGCTGTTAAAATTGCTTATAAAATTGCCGCTACTGGAGAGTCTGTATTATTGTCTCCTGCTTGTGCCAGTTTTGATTTATTTGAAAATTATGAAGACCGAGGACAACAATTTAAAGCCGCTGTGAGACAATTATAATGAAGACAGTATTTGAAAACATAAAAGGGGATCGAATTATTTGGGCTATTGCAGCTTTGTTAGCAATATTCTCATTCCTACCCGTCTACAGTGCGGCTAGTAATTTAGCTTATATTGGAGACGGTAGCAATACCTTTCGATATTTTATCAAGCACTTTGTGCATTTGTTTTTAGGGTTTTCAATTATCTATGGCGTTCATAAAATTCCGTACCGATATTTTAGAGGTCTTTCTTTGGTTATGATCCCTGTTGTTTTAATTCTGTTAATTATCACAATGCTACAAGGAACAACCATTGGTGGGGCCAATGCGAGTCGTTGGATTCGTGTGCCGATTGTTGGTTTTACATTTCAGCCCTCCACATTAGCAGCTTTAGTTTTAATGGTGTATATCGCCCGTTATTTATCAAAAGTTAAGGATGAAGTTGTTTCATTTAAAGCGTCTATTCTTCCATTATGGTTGCCTGTTTTTATTGTATTAGCTTTGATTCTACCTGCTAATTTTTCAACAACGGCTCTCATTTTTTCAATGGCTATTTTGTTAACGTTTTTGGGAGGATATCCATTAAAACACCTTGCTGTTATTATAGGGTCAGGCGTTGTGGTTCTGATGTTTTTTGTGTTAACAGCAAAAGCATTTCCAGATTTAATGCCCAACAGAGTTGATACGTGGACGAGTCGAATTTCTAGTTTTATGAATCCCGAAGTTACTCAAGAGAATTATCAAATTGAACAAGCAAAAATAGCAATAGCTACTGGAGGAATTCAAGGATTAGGACCTGGAAAAAGCGTTCAAAAAAACTTTTTGCCACAATCCTCGTCCGATTTTATTTTTGCCATCATTATCGAGGAATATGGACTTATAGGCGGCATATCTTTATTGATTCTGTATTTATGGCTGTTGTTTCGAATTGTAATTGTTGCACAGAATTCGAATACCGTATTTGGAAAGCTATTAACTATTGGAGTAGGGATTCCAATTGTATTTCAGGCCTTAGTAAATATGGGTGTTGCTGTGGAGATTTTTCCTGTAACAGGACAAACATTGCCGCTTATAAGTAGCGGAGGAACTTCTATTTGGGTCACATGTTTAGCACTTGGGATAGTCCTAAGTGTTAGTGTTAAATCTGATGCCGAAACCATACAAGAAACCGAAGGTCAACATCCTTTAGAAATATTAAGCGAAGCACTGTAATGAACGCATATAAAATCATATTATCAGGTGGAGGTACAGGGGGTCATATATATCCTGCGATTGCCATTGCAAACGAATTAAAAACACGATTCCCAGAATCCGAGTTTTTGTTTGTGGGTGCAAAAGATAAGATGGAAATGCAAAAAGTGCCTCAAGCAGGCTATCCAATTATTGGCTTGTGGATCTCTGGAATTCAAAGACGATTAACGTTTAAAAATTTATTATTTCCTGTTAAATTACTGGTGAGCTTATTTAGGTCTATGACAATTTTAAACTCCTTTAAGCCTGATGTTGTAGTTGGAACTGGTGGTTTCGCTAGTGGTCCTTTACTGCAAGTGGCTGCTTTGAAAGGTGTGCCGACATTAATTCAAGAACAAAATTCATTTCCAGGCATCACCAATAAATTATTATCTAAAAAAGTAACCAAAGTTTGTGTTGCATACGATGGTTTAGAGCGGTTTTTTCCAAAAGATAAATTGATATTAACCGGCAATCCGGTACGTCAAGATCTATTAGATTTAGAAAACAAATCAGCGGAAGCCAATACATTTTTCAACCTAGATTCCCATAAAAAAACGCTATTGGTTTTGGGTGGTAGTTTGGGTGCGCGCCGTATAAATCAGTTAGTAGAATTTGAACTTGAATATTTCAAAAATTTAGATATACAGCTTATATGGCAATGCGGCAAATTATATGAGCATGATTACAGTTGCTATAACTCAAACGATACTGTACAGGTGCACACCTTTTTAAATCGAATGGATTTAGCGTATGCGGCAGCAGATGTTATTATTTCTAGAGCTGGAGCAAGTTCTGTATCCGAGCTTTGTGTCGTTGGAAAACCTGTAGTTTTTATTCCATCTCCAAATGTGTCGGAAGACCATCAAACTAAAAATGCTTCAGCTGTTTCAGAACAACAAGCCGCACTATTGATCCGCGAACAGGATTTGGGATCAAATTTTGAAACTCAGTTTTCAGCGCTCATTACTTCCGATTCAAAACAACTCGAATTATCAACCAATATAAAAAAATTAGCTTTAAAAAAAGCAACACAATCTATTGTTGATGAGATTGAAAAGCTATTACATATATGAATTTAAAAACCATACATAACGTATATTTTATAGGCATCGGTGGAGTTGGCATGAGTGCGCTTGCAAAATATTTTGTAGCTCTAGGTAAAAACGTTGGTGGGTATGATAAAGTTTCCTCGGCAATTACGGAATCTCTTTTGGAATTAGGAATTGACATTCAATTTGAAACCACGGTTAATCAGATAGATGAATCTTTCATTAATCCTTCAACGACTCTTGTAGTATTCACTCCAGCGATATCAAAGTCAAATGTAATTTTTCAATATTTTGAAACTCATAATTTTAAAATTTTAAAACGCTCCGAAGTCTTGGGGCTTGTTACCGAGCTTACTCAATGTTTGGCAGTTGCGGGGACACATGGTAAAACCACTACGAGCAGCATATTAGGGCATTTGATGTATGAGTGTAATGAAAAAGTTACGGCTTTTATTGGCGGTATTACAGAAAACTATCAATCCAATTTAATTCAAAATGGAACTGAAATATCAGTGGTAGAGGCGGATGAATTTGACCGTTCATTTTTAACACTCAGACCAGACTTTGCTTGTATAACTTCAATGGATGCGGATCATTTAGATGTTTATAGTTCAGAAGAAGATTTAGCTGAAACATTCAAAGCATTTACGAAAAAAATTAAACCATCAGGAAAATTATTCGTTAGAAAAGGATTGCCTTTAGAGGGTATTACTTACGGCGTAAATGAAGATGCAGATTATGCAGCTGTAAATGTTCGTATAGAGAAAGGGTTGTACTGCTTTGATCTTAAAACTCCATCGATCTGCATTGAAAATATACAATTTCATTTACCTGGCACACATAATGTGTCTAATGCGGTCGCCGCAATGGCAATGGCGCTAGAGTTTGGATGTGATGCTGGAAGTTTGACAAAAGCGTTGAAGACCTATAAAGGCGTCAAAAGGCGTTTTACATACCAAATAAAATCAAAAGAATTTGTGTTTATAGATGATTACGCGCATCATCCTAAAGAAATAAATGCGGTATATCAAGCTGTAAGGGAAATGTATCCAACCGAAAAAGTAGCCGTCGTGTTTCAGCCTCATTTATTTAGTAGAACAAGGGATTTTGTAGATGCTTTTGCAGAGAGTCTATCCCAATTTGATGCCGTCTTTTTATTAGAGATTTATCCAGCCAGAGAGCTTCCGATTTCAGGGGTTACATCAAGTTGGCTATTAGATAAAATAAACAGCCCAGTAAAAAAATTAATTTCTAAACCAGAAATTGTTACCGAAATAAAAAACATTGGATTCCCTGTAATGATAACCCTTGGAGCAGGAGATATTGGGGTAGAAGTTTCAGGACTAAAAAAAAAATTAAGCTATGCATATTAACTGGAATGTCATAAAAAGTGTATTGCTGCTAGGGTTAGTAGTGTTTTTGTATGCTTTTTCGTCTCATAAGAATAATAGTCGAATGGTGTCTAAAGTAGCCGTTCAGTTTACAGGAAATGAGAACGTTTATATTACTTCAGAAATGGTTAATAAATTGTTAATACAAAATCAAGAACACCTGTATATTTTACCTAAAGATAATTTAGATTTGAAGGAGATGGAGATGGTGCTAGAGTCTGACGATATGGTAAAGTCAGCTCAAGTGTATCTTACTGTAAACGGTGAGGTTAGCGCAACAGTAGAACAACGTCGACCAATTGCTAGAGTACAAACTGCGTCAATATTTTATATTGATGAAGATGGTTTAGCAATGCCTTTGTCTCCGCAACACAGTGCGCGTGTGCCATTGGTTACGGGGATTATCGAAAACGAACAATTGGATGCTGTTTATAGTATGGCTTTAAAAATAGATCAAGATCCTTTTTTAAAAACCTATATCACCGAAATTCATCAAAATAAAACTAAGGAAATTCGTTTAAAAATGAGGTTGCTAAATTTTGAGATCGAAGTCGGAAGTCTTGATAGATTAGACGAAAAAATGAAAAATTTAAAAGCATTCTATCAAAAAGCAAAAAAAGATAAGATGTTAGATATATACAAAAGCGTGAATTTACAGTTTAAGAATCAAGTTGTTTGCACAAAAAAATAAAGGTATGGAAGCTCAAAACATTTCAGTAGGATTAGATATTGGGACCACAAAAATTGTGGCTATGATAGGTCGTAAAAATGAATATGACAAATTAGAAATACTTGGTATTGGAAAGTCTAAAAGTTTAGGCGTCCATAGAGGTGTCGTAAATAATATTACACAAACAATTCAGTCTATTCAGCAAGCCGTTTTAGAATCTGAAGCGGATTCAGGTCTTAAGATTGGAGAAGTGACCGTTGGGATTGCTGGACAACACATTCGAAGCCTTCAACATAGCGATTATATCACTAGAGAAAATTCTGAACTCGTAATTAATGAAGAAGATATAGATCGTCTTATTAACCAAGTTCATAAATTAGTGATGTTACCTGGAGAAGAAATTATTCATGTTTTGCCTCAAGATTATAAAGTTGATGGACAGGCAGAGATCAAAGAGCCTATTGGGATGTATGGGGAACGCCTTGAAGCTAATTTTCATGTGGTTGTAGGTCAAGTTTCATCTATTCGAAATATTGGGCGTTGTGTACAAACTGCGGGCTTAGATTTAGATGGCATCACCTTAGAACCTTTAGCCTCGGCAAATGCAGTATTGAGCCAAGAAGAAAAAGAAGCTGGTGTAGCATTGATTGACATTGGAGGAGGAACAACAGATTTAGCCGTTTTTAAAGATGGTATCATTCGTCATACCGCCGTGATTCCTTTTGGTGGTAATGTTATTACAGAAGACATCAAAGAAGGGTGTTCAATTATAGAAAAACAGGCAGAGTTATTAAAAATAAAATTTGGATCTGCATGGCCAGGAGAAAATAAGGAAAATGAAATCGTATCGATTCCAGGATTGAGAGGTCGTGATCCTAAAGAAATTACACTTAAAAACTTATCAAAAATAATTCATGCCCGAGTGGTGGAAATTATTGAGCAGGTTTATGTAGAGATCAAAAATTACGGCCACGAAGAGCAGAAGAAAAAACTCATCGCTGGTATTGTATTGACAGGTGGTGGAAGTCAGTTGAAACACTTGAAACAGTTAGTAGAATATATTACAGGGATGGATACAAGAGTAGGCTACCCGAACGAGCATTTGGCAGGCGATAGCGATAGCGATATTACAAGTCCAATGTATGCCACAGCGGTTGGATTAGTCATGGATAGCTTGTTGCGACAAGAAAAACGAAGTGTTGAAACTCCAGAAGAAGTGGATGCGAAAGAAGAAACCATTCAAATACCTGTTGAGTCACCTCGTGATAATCGAAGTTTTTTGGACAAATTAACTGAACGAGTTAAGGACTTTTTAGATAATGCAGAATAAAATTTATAACCAGTAAAATTAAGTATATGAGCAGCAGTAACGATTTTGGAATCACATTCGATCTCCCAAAA
>JAQXCA010000089.1 GCA_029252105.1 Flavobacteriaceae bacterium
CAATCTATTTGAGTAAACTCCGGTTGTCTGTCGGCTCTTAAATCTTCATCTCTAAAACATTTTACAATCTGAAAGTATTTATCCATACCTCCAACCATCAACAGTTGTTTGAAGGTTTGTGGCGATTGTGGAAGGGCATAAAATTGACCTTCGTTCATTCGGCTTGGTACTACAAAATCTCGAGCGCCTTCTGGCGTTGACTTGATTAAGTAAGGCGTTTCAACTTCTATAAATTCTTGAGAAGATAAATAGGAACGGACTTCTTGCGTTACTTTATGTCTAAAAATTAAATTGTCTTTAACAGGGTTTCTCCTGATATCTAGATAGCGGTACTTCATTCGAAGTTCCTCGCCGCCATCCGTTTGGTCTTCAATGGTAAACGGCGGTACTTTAGCGTCGTTTAAAACGGTTAGTTTGGACACAAAAATTTCTATATCTCCAGTTTCTAAGTTAGGGTTTTTAGACGCCCGTTCAATAACGGTTCCAGTGACTTGAATGACAAATTCACGCCCTAGACTTTTGGCCATGGTCATTATCGTTTCTGGTGTGCGTTCGGCATCAAATATAAGTTGTGTAATCCCGTAGCGATCTCTTAAATCTACCCAGATCACAAATCCTTTATCGCGTGATTTTTGTACCCACCCTGAAAGGGTGACTTCTTCGTTAATATTTGAGGTTCTTAACTGACCACAATGATGACTTCTGTACATAAGACTAAATTAGTTGCGCAAATTTAACATTTAAAAATTAAAATCGACAGGCTTAGGAAGCGACTTTAATTTTTTTTGTTTTCAAGGTATTAATTAAATAAAATAAGATAGGAACAACAACCAAGGTTAAAAAGGTTGCGAAAGTTAATCCAAAGATGATCGCCCAACCCATTGGGCCCCAAAAGGCCACGTTTTCTCCACCAATATAAAAGTTTGGATTTAGCTGTGTAATCAAAGTTCTAAAGTTAATGTTGATTCCTAAGGCTAACGGAAGCAATCCTAAAATGGTGGTTATCGCTGTTAGCAATACAGGTCTCAAACGCGTTCTACCAGCTTCCACGACACAGTCTACAAGAAGGCTAGTTGTAAGCTTGTCCGTCGCCTCTATCTCCAATTCTCGACGTTTTCGAATGATGGTAAGGTTGATGTAATCGATCAATACAATGGCATTATTGACAACTATCCCAGCCAGAGAGATGATTCCAATCATGGTCATAAGTATGACAAAATCCATTCTAAAAATGAGGAGTCCAAACAAGACGCCTATCAAACTAAGAAACACAGAAATTGAAATGATAATAGGCGTTGTCGCAGAATTAAATTGTGCTACTAAAATTAAGAAAATCAATAGGACCGCAATTAATAGAGCTTTACTAAGGAACGCCATTTCTTTGGCTTGTTTTTCTTGTTCGCCCGTAAAGCTGATTGCTATATTTTTTGGCGTTTCAAATTTCTCTGCAATACTTCTGATTTTGTCATTGACTTCTGTGGCGTTGTAATCATTCAATACATTTGAATAGATTGTTACGACCCTATCCAAATTAATTCGTTTGATGGCACTAAATGACGATTGATTTTTTGTCGTAGTTACTGCAGAAATAGGCACTTGTTTTATCTGTCCGTCGCTTTGATTTCTAAACGTAATTTTTTGATCGAGCAAGGCGGATTTATTATAACGCATCTCATCTTTCAGGCGGAGGTTTATAGGGTAATCATCATCCGCATTTTTATATGTTGAAATTTCTTTACCGTACAAGGCGGTTCGTAAATTAATTCCAATTTGCCCCGTTGAAATGCCTAACCGTCTTGCTTTTTGACGATCCACAGCAATTAGCAGCTCAGGTTTTCCTTGATCGATATCTAATTTTAATTCTTCAATCCCTGCAATATTAGAGGCATTAATAAAGGATTTCAACTGATTTGCAGTATCTAAAATCAATTCATAATCATCGCCTTTTACTTCGATATTTATGGGTGCTCCTGTTGGCGGACCATCAGCAGGTTTATCGACCACGATACTCACACCAGGATAGCCTTGAATTACATTTCGAATATCTTTAAGAACAGCTTCAGTATTGACGCCTTGACGGTCTTGATACTTTACAAAATCAACCGTTATTCGAGCTTTGTTGGGAGATTTTCCACCTTCTTGACCTCTGGAAGGGTCGGCAGTACCTTCACCCACTTGCCCAATGACAGAAGTGATGAGAAAATTCTCACCATCGACTTCATATTTCTTCAAGTAGTCTTCGATGTCTTTTTCTATTTCTTTTGAAATAAGATTTGTTTCCTCGATGTCAGTCCCAATAGGATATTCAATAAACACAAAAACTTGTTTGGCATCAGTATTTGGAAAGAACAATATTTTAGGTGGGAATGTGTACATTAAAAACCCTGCAAGAATCAACAATCCAAACGTTCCAACAATAATACTCCCGGGTTTTTTTCCTTTAAGCGCATAACTTAAAAAGCGTTCATATAGATTTTCTAACTTCGAAATAAAAGGGACTTTAGATTCTTTTTTGGGCACGACTTTCATATATACAGAAATTAACATTGGATTAATGATGAGCGCAACAAAAAGAGAAGAACTCAATACAATAATTAAAGTGATCGGAAGCCATTTCATGAATTCCCCCATAATACCTTCCCATAAAATTAAGGGTAAAAACGCCGCTAAAGTTGTTGCTGTTGACGCAATAATGGGCATCGCAACTTCGCCTACACCAAGTTTTGCAGCTTGAATTCTAGGGTAGCCTTCGTCCATTAATCGATAGACATTTTCAACCACCACAATGCCGTTATCAACCAACATTCCAAGCGCAATTACCAAAGAAAATAACACCATCGTGTTAAGGGTTACCCCCATAAAACTCAAAATAGAAAACGATAAAAACATCGATAAAGGAATCGCAATCCCAACAAACAATGCATTTCGGAATCCTAAAAAGAAGTAGAGCACGGCAACCACCAAAATAACACCTAATATGATGCTGTTTTCTAGATCCGAAACCATGGTTCGTGTATCATTAGACTGATCGTTTGTTTTTGAAATTATTAAATTTTGAGGAAACACATTTACAGCAGCCTTTTCTAGGATTTCATCAATTTTGGAGGAAGCTTCTAACAGATTTTGCCCCCCTCTTTTCTTAACATCCAACATAACAACAGGCTGCAAATATTCGCGTGCAAAACTTTCTTTTTCTTGTTCTTTGAAATTGACGTCAGCGATATCTCTTAAGTAAACGATGTTTCCTTTTTCTTGTTTGACAATAATATTTCGCACCGCTAGAGGATCTTCAAATTCTCCTAGAACACGAACCGTTCTTCGAATACCATTTTCTAAAATATCGCCGCCGGAAACACTCATATTTTCAAATGCCACGGCATTTTCAATATCTGTGAAACTTATTTTTGAAGCTTCCATTTTATATAAATCAACTGCAATCTCTAGCTCTTTTTCTTGAACTCCACGAATATCAACTCCTGAAATTTCACTAAGCTCTTCAATTTCATCTTCCAAATATTCGGCATATTCTTTAAGTTGATCCATAGAGAATTCGCCCGATAAATTAATATTCATGATGGGAATGCGTTCGCCAAAATTCATCTCCGAAACACTTGGTTCTGAAGGAAGATTTTTTGGAAAATCGGGGTCAGCCATGGCAACGTCGACTTTGTCTTTTACTTTTTGAAGTGCCTCAGCGGGCGTAAAATCAAAATTAAATTCTACGACAATACTAGAGTACCCTTGAATAGAATTTGAGGTGATTTTATCAACGCCTGTAATGGAATTAATTTCTTTTTCTAACCGTTTTGTGATCAGTTTTTCCACATCCAATGCAGAGTTTCCTGGATACGGAGTGGCCACATAAATTTGTGGAATGATAATCTCTGGAAAATTTTCGCGCGCCATTCCTGTGTAGGAAAGGAGTCCGCTTAAAACAATAATAAACGTTACCACAGAAACAGTCATGCGATTTGAAATCGCCCAAGAAGAAAGCTTAAATTCTTTAATTTTTTTTGTGTTCATAGCTATTAGGGTACAAGTTTTACATCCTCATCAGTATTTATAAGTCGAGCGCCTTTGTCTACCAAAATGGAGGTGGACAAAAGACCTTCAGATATAAACGAAAGATTATTGTAATTCATCGTCTCGGTTATATACGTTTTAACAACCTTGTGATTACTTCCGTTTGGTTCAATGGTATAAACAAAGGCTTTGTCGTTGCTGTCTTTTTGAACTAGGCGTGAAGGAATTACAATACCAGTGGCTTTAAAATCATTAATTTTGATATCCGCCAATAAATTAGCTTTTAGCTCATTATTTGGATTTTCTAAATCAATTCGCGTTTTAAAACTTCTATTATTCGGGTTGATAAAATTACCAACTTGTGATATAGAGGCTTTCGCAGATGTCCCAATTGATCTAAAGTTTAAGAGGACTTCTGTCCCTTTTTTGATTGCCTTCAAATACGTTTCAGTAACTTCACTTTCGACGTAGACAGTACTTAGATTCACCAGCCTTAGAAACGGCATTTGTGATGAGGTAAGCTCTCCAGTTTTTGCAAAAACCTGATCTATGATCCCTGAAAAGGGTGCGATAATTTTCATTTTTCGCGCTTGTGCTTTTAAGCTTTTCATACTATTTTCAAGCCCTTCTTTTTGTGCCTTTGCTTGCAAGTATTGGATTTCACTTCCAATATTTTGTTCCCAAAGCCTAGCTTGACGCTCAAAGGTTGTGGTTGCCAATGCGAGTTGGGTTTCTAGTTGCAGAACAGAATTGTCAATCACTTCACTATCTAGAGTTGCAAGGATTTGCCCTTTGGAAACAGCATCCCCTTCCTTAACCAAAAGAGCGGTCACAGTACCACCCATTTCAGCATGAAGCTCGATAGTTTGATCGGCTTTTACAGTGCCCTGTACTTCTATAAAATGATTAAAATCTTTAACCTCCGCTTTAAGAGATGTTACAGTCATTAATTTTTTTAAGGTATCTAGCTTTGAAATTGCAGTTTCGATATCTTTTAGTTCAGTTCCAATACGGTTCATCTCCTTAATTAAAACTTCCTTTTTTGATTTCAGGTCAATTAAAGATTGTGATTCTTTACTACTGGAGTCACAGGACAGGACAAGCATTAAAATAAACAGTAATAATAGGTGTTTCATTTGAGTAATTGTATAAAGGAATTTCATGGTTTAGTTGTTATGAGGTGGATTAATGAGTGCTTCTAAATCAATTCGTTTTATTAATATATTAAGCATGGATTGTAAATAGTCTTGTTGTGCCGTATACAATTGGCGTTGAGCTTGCGATAAATCAAAACTAGTGGTTAGCCCTTCAAAAAACTTAAGTTCATTTTTTTGTGCGATGAGCTCTGTAAGTTCAAGCGCTTCTTTTTTGATGGCAAGATCTTCAACAGCGAATTCATAATCGCTACGAGCACGTGAAATTTCTAATCGAATTTTTTCAGACACATCCTCTAAAGTTGATTTAGATTTTTCAAAGTTCAAGCGTGCTTTTTTTGTAGAAGCACTGCGTCCAAACGAGCTGAAAAGAGGGATTTTCATGCTAACTCCAAACATTGAAGCACCAAACCATTTTTGTGAATTATCCAGAAATTCAAAGCGGTTATTATTTCCTGCATAGCTGCCGTTAATAAACGCATCAATCATAGGTAAAGCTTTACTTTTTTCTAATTTTAGTAAAAGGTTACGTCCTTTTACATCGTTAAAAGCAATTTTATAATCGATCACATTTTCAACCTCAAGAATGGATTGTAAAGGCGCAAGACTTGTGTATACCTCAATTAATCGTTCCAAGTCATCCGTCAGTTCTACTGCGGAGTCCAATCCCAAACCAATAGTGTTATTAAACATTTGGTATGCAATTTTCTTTAATCGTTTAATATAGCTTTGGTTACTTTTTAGACTCGTTAAGGTCAACTGTAGTTGTTGGACGCTTTCTTGTTCAATAAGCCCATTTTCGTAGACCTTAGTAAGATCTCTTAGGTTGTTTTCTAACAACAACGTATTCGAATTGACAATCTTTAAGTTTTCTTCGGCGAGTAATACATTACCATAGGCATAAGCTACCATTTTCCGAAGTTCAATTTCTGTTTTTTCTTTAGCATTTTTAGAGATGTCAAGAAACACTTTTGCTGCTTGAAGCCCCACTAAATACGACCCATCAAATATTTTTTGAGAAACTGTAACGGTACCATTTAAGGTTTGTTTCGTTCCAAAAGCAATTTCAGCAAACTGCCCCGGATTTCCGCCAAAAAACTCTGCAGGAATTAAGGATACTTGTTGTTTTAACCAGTTGTTATAGTTGATAGCTGCTTTGATTTGTGGTAGCCCTTTAGACGTTGTTTCCCACTTTTGGAGTTTTGCAATTTCCACATCACGTGCGGCGTTTATGCCTTTATAATTGTTTTCAAGTGCAAATTCAACAGCTTCCACCAATGAAAACTGCATAGGTTTCTCCTGCGAAAACACGGAAGTTGATATGAATAAAAATAGCGTAAGTTTATGAAGCATTAGCGGTCAGGTTTGATTTTATATAGTTATTAAGTAGATTTAATCCTTTTTTGGTAATAATGGCACGTAAATGGTATTCGAGATAACTTTCAAAAAGGTAGTTTTTATCGAAAACAACATCTGGAAAAATACTAATATCACGAATTCCAGTCATACCATTAAAATACATTCTTGAAATAAAGTCAATGTCAATATCTGCTCTAAATAGCCCAATGTCGACACCTGTTTTAAGGCTATTTTCTACAGAGGAATGCATTTTTTCAAATTGTTTGATTTTTAAGCGCTCAAAAATTTCAGGATAGTATTTTTTGAGCTGATGTTGTGGAGATACCCTTTCATTTTTCAAATAATTCATCACAAACATCTTGATGTCATAAAGCTCCTCAATAGGGTTTATTGAAGTAGCATTTATATTATCTATGCCCTCACAAATGTGATCTAGAACCGAAAATGTTACCACCTCTACAAGCTCAGTTTTATTTGAAAAATGTGTATAAATCGTTTTTTTGGAAATTCCCATTGCACTCGCAATGTCATCCATTGTGACGCTTTTGAATCCCAAAGACAAAAACAATTCTTCTGATTTTGATATAATTTTTTCTCTCATAATAGGGTGCAAATCTACGACAGGAAACTTTAAAAACAATTAAAGTTTCCAAAGTTTTGCAATTTTTTAACATTTATTAGTTTCTCTAGCTTAAATAGTGTGGGGAATTCACTTATTTTTGCGTTATGAAAGCTATTGAAATATACCAGAAACAATTTTTAGCATATTTAAAAGACTACGCAACGGTACGTGAACCCAAAACTCTTTACGCGCCTATTCAGTATATATTAAATCTGGGAGGGAAGCGTTTGCGCCCTGTGTTAACACTTATGACTGCAGATTGTTTTGATGGCGATGTAGATCAAGCTTTGGATGCCGCCTTAGCGGTGGAAGTTTTTCATAATTTTTCACTTGTTCACGATGACATTATGGATGCAGCGCCTTTGCGTCGTGGCCATCAAACTGTGCATGAAAAATGGGATTTAAATACCGGGATTTTATCTGGTGATGCGATGCTTATTATGGCCTATCAACTTTTTGAAAGCTATCCGCCAGAGACGTTTCAAAACCTCGCTAAATTATTTAGCAAGACTGCTTTAGAAGTCTGTGAAGGTCAACAATACGACATTGATTTTGAAACACGAGATGAGGTTTCGATTTTAGACTATCTTAAAATGATTGAATACAAAACCGCAGTATTAGTTGCTGCGGCCATGAAAATGGGTGCTATAATTGCTGGTGCTTCCGAAGACGATCAGAACCGCTGTTATGAATTCGGAAAAAACTTAGGTATTGCCTTTCAATTACAAGATGATTATTTGGATGCCTTTGGCAATCCAGAAACGTTTGGAAAACAAGTTGGAGGCGATATCATTGAAAATAAAAAAACATATTTATATTTAAAAGCTTTAGAGTTTTCATCGGAAAACGATAAACAACAACTGAAACATTTGTTTAGTTCAGAAAATAATGATTTAGAAGGGAAGGTCGAAATTGTAAAGCAAATTTTTACGGTATCAGGGGCTGCAGAAGCAACCAAAAAAGCAATTACATCTTATACCAAAAAAGCCTTTGAGGTTTTGCAAGTTATTACGATTAGCAATAAAAATAAGCAAATACTTCAGGATTTTGGAACGCAGCTCATGACGCGAGACGTCTAAACACTACGCTTTTGTTCAATAATATTTAAATCCATTAAAATAACTTCATATTTATATCGATTTCACATTTCATATTCCTTAAAAATCGTATTTTTGTTTATATTTTTCTTAAGAAAAAATAGAATTATTAATTCATGGATAAGTATTCTTTTTTAAATGCCGCTCACACCGCCTATTTCGCGGATTTATATGAACAATATCAACAGGACCCAGACAGCGTCGAGCCGAGCTGGAAAGCGTTCTTTCAAGGCTATGACTTTGGAAGTGAAAGTTTTGAGGTTTCTGACGATATTGTGGAAGGCGTTAAAACTCAAATCCCAGAGCATGTTCAAAAAGAATTTCAAGTTGTAAAATTAATTGATGATTACCGAACTCGTGGCCATTTGTTTACCAAAACAAACCCAGTAAGAGATCGAAGAAAATATACACCTTCACTGGATCTTGAAAATTTTGGTTTGTCATCTTCAGATTTAGACACCGTTTTTAATGCGGGTGAAATTATAGGAATTGGACCTCAAAGCTTACGTGTAATTCGACAACATCTCGAAGCTATTTATTGTGATGCCATCGGAGTAGAATACATGTATATCCGTAGACCGAATGAGCGTCAATGGATTCAAGATAAACTGAATAGTAACGATAATCAGGGCAGTTTTTCTGCTGATGAAAAGAAACATATTCTCAAAAAACTAAATGAAGCGGTTTCGTTTGAAACCTTTTTACATACAAAATATGTTGGTCAAAAACGATTTTCATTGGAAGGTAATGAATCTTTAATTCCTGCAATTGATGCCCTTATTGAAAAAGCCGCTGCTTATGGCGTTAAAGAATTTGTGATGGGAATGGCCCACCGTGGACGTTTAAGTACGCTGACTAATATTTTTGGAAAATCAGCTAGTGATATATTTAGTGAATTTGACGGCAAAGATTACGAAGAAGAAGTTTTTGATGGCGATGTGAAATACCATTTAGGTTGGACGAGTGATCGACTGACAGATAATGGCAATCGCATTAATTTGAGCATTGCACCCAATCCTTCGCACCTTGAAACAGTAGGTGCCGTTGTAGAAGGTATTACAAGAGCAAAACAAGATAAATTAAAGGCCGAAGATGCGAGCAAAGTGTTGCCAATTGTGGTACATGGCGATGCTGCGATTGCGGGGCAGGGCCTTGTGTACGAAGTTGTTCAAATGGCACAGCTAGATGGCTATAAAACCAACGGAACCATTCATATTGTGGTGAATAATCAAATTGGATTTACTACAAATTACCTTGATGCACGGTCATCCACCTACTGTACCGATGTTGCAAAAGTGACACTTTCTCCTGTATTGCACGTCAATGCTGATGATGCCGAAGCTGTAGTACACTCTATTTTATTCGCCTTAGATTTTAGAATGCAGTTTAAGCGTGATGTATTTATTGATTTATTAGGCTACAGAAAATATGGTCATAATGAAGGCGATGAACCGCGTTTTACACAACCAAAACTGTATAAAGCCATTGCGAGTCATAACAATCCCCGCAATATTTATGCACAAAAATTAAGGGATGAAGGGATTATTGATTCCAATTATGTTTCAAAGCTTGAGCAAGACTATAAGGCTTCGTTAGAAACCGAATTAGTAACCTCAAGAAAAGAAGATAAAACCGTCATCACCCCCTTTATGCAAGAGGCTTGGAAAAATTTCCCGAGAGCCAAAGCAAATCAGATGCGAAAGACGATAGATACCAGCTACCCAAGAGAAAAACTAGTTTCTATTGCCAAGATTCTTTCCTCGCTTCCTGAAGATAAAAAATTT
>JAQXCA010000107.1 GCA_029252105.1 Flavobacteriaceae bacterium
GGGGGTGTGTTTGGAAGCATGCTTTCAACTCCGATTATCAACCCCCCTCAAAGTGCGATTCTTGGAATGCACAATATTGTAGAACGCCCCGTAGCGATTGCTGGTAAGGTAGAAATTCGTCCGATTATGTACGTCGCCTTATCTTATGACCACAGGATTATTGATGGTAGAGAATCTGTAGGGTTCTTAGTGGCTGTGAAGGAAGCGCTCGAAAACCCACAAGAATTCTTAATGAATGAAGACGTTAAAAAGGCACTAGAGCTGTAAAGTTAATGGGCTTCTAGCCAATTGAGACCCATATCCATTTCAACATCTAAGGGAACACTTAAGGAATAGGCGTTCTCCATTTCGTTTTGGATTAAGGTTTTCATGGCATCTAGCTCAGGCTTGTAAACATCAAAAACCAATTCATCATGTACTTGTAGAAGCATTTTGGTTTTAAAGCCCCCTTCTTCGAGTTTGTTATGGATGTTAATCATCGCAATTTTAATGACATCTGCTGCACTGCCTTGGATGGGTGCATTCACCGCATTTCGTTCGGCAGCACCGCGAACAATGGCATTTCGAGAGTTGATATCTTTGAGGTAACGTCGTCGGTTGGAGACGGTTGTCACATAGCCGTGGTCTCTGGCAAAATCGACCTGTGAACTCATATATTTACGAAGTTTTGGATAGGTTTCATAATAAGTTTCAATCAATTCTTTGGCCTCGGTTCTGCTTAAATCAGTTTGGTTGCTCAGTCCAAAAGCAGACACCCCGTAAATAATCCCAAAGTTGACTGTTTTCGCATTGCCACGTTGTTCTCTAGTCACTTCTGCTAAAGGCACATGAAACACTTTCGCCGCAGTGGAGGCATGAATATCTTCACCGTTTTTAAAGGCTTCAATCATGGTTTCTTCTTCGCTCATCGCCGCAATCACACGCAGCTCAATTTGAGAATAATCGGCGGCTAAAAGGATATACTCCTTATTCCGTGGAACAAACGCTTTTCGCACTTGGCGACCGCGTTCCGTTCGGATCGGAATGTTTTGTAGATTTGGATTCGTACTGCTTAAGCGTCCTGTAGACGCCACCGTTTGCATGTACTCGGTATGAATGTGCCCCGTACGTTCTAAGACTTGTTCTGGAAGCGCATCTACATAAGTGCTTTTTAGTTTGGCGAGACCTCTGTAGTCCAATACATTTTGAATAATTTCGTGGTCTTTTGCCAAATAGGACAACACATCTTCTGCGGTACTATACTGCCCAGTTTTGGTTTTCTTAGGTTTATCAACCAGTTTTAAGTTCTCAAAAAGAATGATTCCTAATTGCTTTGGCGACGCGATATTAAACTGTTCCCCAGCAGCCTCATATATTTTGGATTCTAGAGTCGCAATATCCGTAGTTAAATCGGCTGAAAGCGAGTCTAAAAATTCAGTATCGAGTTTGATGCCTTCCAATTCCATCGACGCTAATACTTTTACCAAGGGAATTTCGATCTCATTAAATAACTTTAGAGTCTCTGCATCGGTCAATTCTTTTTTGAAATGACTTGCCAATTGATAGGTAATATCGGCATCTTCAACTGCATACTCCGTTAGTTTTTCAAGCGATACATCGCGCATGGAAAGCTGATTCTTTCCTTTTTTTCCAATAAGATCCGTAATCGGAATTGGCGCGTAATTTAAATAGGTTTCTGCAAGAACTTCCATATTATGACGCATATCGGCATTGATTAAATAATGCGCAATCATGGTGTCAAACAACGGCCCTTTGACGTCAATTTTATATTTATGTAATACTTTTAAATCATATTTTAGATTTTGCCCAATTTTCTCAATGTGAGTGGCTTCAAAAAACGGTCGAAATAACTCAATCAATTCTTGCGCTTCCTCAAAAGCTTCTGGAAATGGAATGTAAAATCCTTTATGTGCTTCCCATGAAAAGGCAATGCCAACGAGCTCAGCAGTGAGTGGATTAAGTCCTGTTGTTTCAGTGTCAAAACACACTGACGATTGATTCATGAGTTGTTTGATAAAGAGTTTCAGTCCTAAATCACCCGTCACATTTTGATAAAAGTGAGACACCGATGTTGCGGACTCTCTGCCGTAGTTTTGTGTCGCAATTGGCGCTGAAGGTTCGTCTCCACCAAACAATGAAAATTGTCCAGCTCCTGCTTCAGTTGCAGGTTTAGCTGCAGGTTTTTGAGTAGAATCCTCTGGAGTTGGAGGGGTGCTTTCAGGCGGATTAACAGCAAATGTTTTATTAAAATTATCGATCAATCGTCTGAATTCTAAGTCTTGAAAAATGGCGCTTACTTTTTCGGTATCCGGCGCAGTGAGTTCAAAACTTTTGGCGTCAAATTCTACTGGAACATCCAACAGAATAGTCGCTAGTTTTTTAGAAAGGAGTCCAAGTTCGGCATTCGCTTCTATTTTTTCTTTCATCTTCCCTTTCAACTCGTGGGTGTTTGCCAATAGATTCTCCATACTTCCATATTGAGCAAGCAGTTTTTTGGCTGTTTTATCACCAACACCAGGAAGGCCTGGAATATTATCAGAAGCATCGCCTTTCATCCCTAAAAAATCAATGACTTGAAGGGGGTCTTCAATTTCAAATTTTACTTTGATTTCTTCTACACCCCAAGTTTCATAACCGCCTCCAAACATTGGACGGTACATGAAAATATTCTCGCTTACGAGCTGAGCAAAATCTTTATCAGGTGTGACCATAAAGGTTTTATAACCTTCTTTTTCGGCTTTTTTAGCAAGGGTTCCAATGATGTCATCCGCTTCAAAGCCTTCTTTAACGACTGCCGGAATATTCATTGCCTTTAAAATCTCATAGATATAAGGCACGGCAACTTTAATGCCTTCAGGCGTTGCATCTCGATTGGCTTTGTACTCCTTAAAAATTTCAACGCGGTCTTTACTGCCGCCTTTGTCAAAACAAACCGCCAAGTGGTCTGGACGTTCTCTTTTTATGACATCTAATAATGAGTTGGTAAACCCAAGAATAGCAGAAGTATCCAATCCTTTAGAATTAATCCGTGGGTTTTTGATAAACGCATAATAGCCTCTAAAAATGAGAGCATAAGCATCGAGAAGAAATAAGCGTTTTTGTTGAGCCATTAGTAGGTTATATTTATTGTCTTTTTGTTAATTAATCATTTTGAGTAATTCCCTGTTTTTCGAGAACACTTTTTGTTTTGAAGGCATAGAATAGGAGATAAACAAAACAAGCTACTGCAATCCAATATGACGATTGAATGCTAAAAATGTCTGCAAGTTTCCCTTGTAGCGGCGGAATAATAGCGCCGCCTAAGATCATCATAATTAAGAATGCAGAGCCTTGAGAAGTATACTTTCCCAATCCAGAAATGCTTAATGTAAAAATACACGGCCACATGATAGAGCAAAATAAGCCTCCTGAAAGCAATGCATATAATGCCAATTGTCCTGAAGCAAAAATGCCGATAACAACTCCAATAACGCCTAAGGCACTAAAGATTTTTAGGGTTTTGGTCGGGTTGTCTTTTGCGAGAAAAAATCCACCAACCTGAATGGCAACACAAATACTAAATAATAAAATTTCTGTTGGAGAATATTTACCAAAATTAACCAGAAGTATAATCCCAAAAGCGACATAAGGCACCAAAATAAGCAACCATTTTTTAAGCCCTTTACTCGGATTGAAAACCGTAATAGCACCAACCCAACGGCCAATCATCATACCACCCCAATAGAGCGAAATAAACGGTGCAATTTCTGCATCATTCATAACGTTTAAGCCTAATGGATTTAGGTTGTTAAGTTTATCAGCAACAGATTTTAAGAGTTCACCAAGATTACTTTGAATCGTAACCTCTACACCTACATAGGTAAAAATTGCAAGCATCCCTAAAACCAATTGGGGATATTTCATAGCACCCCAGCCTTCAGGAGATTTTGCTGCACGCATATTTGCAAAACATACACTCGCAATTACCGCAAATAACGCGATCAGAAGTAAATAAAGGCGTTTGTTTTCAATAGCTTCGGTGGCAACCTCACCCGTTGTATAGGTGTTAAAAATTAATCCAAAACACACAATTATAATAACAGTTAAAGCAATTAATATATTTTTTGCTTTGTAAGCAGGCTCAAAAACTTCCTCTGTTTTGGTATTTGGTAATTTTTTAGAAAAATGAAACAAGGCTGCAGCGGCCAAAAATAAAGCGCCGACCCCTATATAAAGAAACTGTATTGTTGTTAATTTTATTTCATTATTTAAAATCATTTGATTCAGTTCATCGCCAGATAATGGCGTAGATCCAAAAATGATTAAGGCAATAACAATAGGTCCTATTGTGGCTCCAAAAGAATTTACACCTCCAGCGAGATTGAGCCGTTGCGAGCCTGTTTCTGGGTCCCCCAACGCAATCGCAAATGGGTTAGCGGCAGTTTGTTGTAATGAAAACCCAAGACCAACAATAAATAAAGCTAATAACACCAAATAAAATACAGCACTATCACCTTGCTGTGCCCCATTGACAAAAGGATACATCAATAAGGCACCAAGTGCCGAAATCAATAAGCCATACACAATGCCGTTTTTATACCCCCAGCTATTTAGAATATCTTTTTTGATGGTACTCGACATGACAAAAAGTAAGAGTGCACCAAAATAATACGCACCATAAAAGGCAAAATCAACGAGTTGTGATTGAAATTGGTCAATACTGAAATAGGTTTTGCAAAACGGGATAAAAACCCCATTTGAAGCAGCAATGAATCCCCAAAAAAAGAATACAGTTACTAATGTTGTTAAGGCAGAATTGTTGTTTTTTGTACTCATGAGTGCTAGAGAATTGTTATGATTTTAAATCATTTGGTTAAACCTTATAGCGAACGCTTTTTTAAGACTAGAAATATACTAAAAAAATACAACTCTAAAAGTATCGTTAAATAAAAATATTAACTCAATTATCATTAGCTTTTGTTCTATTTTTGCAATTAACCTTGTTTTGATATGATACGATTAATAATTTTTTTGATTCTTGTGTTAGCGTTAGATTTTTATGCGCTTCAAAGTTTTAGAAGTGTGGTTAGAAACCCTTGGGTTACCTATGGCTATGTTGTAATTTCATTAGCGGTCTTTGGGTATTTAGTCTATCAGGGTATGACATTTGAAAGAGGCTCCGGAGATAATTCTGGGTTTTATTTAGCATTTTCACTGTTTGTATTGGTTTATGTGCCCAAGATAGTACTAGTCGTTTTTATGTTTGGCGAAGATGTGTTTCGTTTATTTGAAGCTGCAGTGAATTATTTTGTATCTGAATCTGAAGAAAGCTCGACGCTATTCAGCTCCAGAAGAAAATTCATAGGGCAGCTGGCTATGGGAATTGCGGCCATTCCATTTATTTCGATTCTTTATGGCATTACAAAGGGAAAATATAACTTCAAAGTTTTAAAATACACACTTTATTTTGACGATTTACCAACAGCTTTTGATGGCTATCAAATTTCCCAAATAAGTGATATTCATAGTGGGAGTTTTGACAATAAAGAAAAAATCAAATATGCAGTTGACCTTGTAAATGATCAGGCTTCGGATGTCATTATGTTTACTGGAGATTTAGTGAATAGTGAGTCCAAAGAAATGCGTCCTTGGCAATCGACTTTTTCAAAATTAAAAGCCTCTGATGGAGTATTTTCTATATTAGGAAACCATGATTATGGGGATTATACGCGTTGGCCTTCGGATCAAGCGAAGGCAGAAAATTTTCAAGAATTACTGGACATTCAAAAAGAGATGGGGTTTGATTTGTTAAGGAATGAAAGTCGATTTATTGAAAAAGAAGGCGAGCGTTTGGCAATAATAGGCGTAGAAAATTGGGGGAAAGGATTTAAACAAAAAGGTGATTTAGCATTGGCAAGTTCCAAAGTTGACTCTAATGATTTTAAAATACTGTTAAGTCATGACCCGTCGCATTGGCAATATGAAGTAGTTAAAGATCCAAACCATTACCATCTTACACTAAGTGGCCACACGCATGGCATGCAGTTTGGTATTGAAATTCCAGGAATCATCAAATGGAGCCCCATCAAATGGCGTTATAAATACTGGGCAGGCATCTACGAAAAGGCAGGGCAGTACATAAATGTGAACCGTGGATTTGGTTTTTTAGCCTTCCCTGGACGGGTTGGTATATGGCCTGAAATTTCCGTCATAACGCTAAAAAAACGGATTAATAACACTTAAATCTCAGAAAATGTTATATT
Organism: Flavobacteriaceae bacterium; assembly: GCA_029252105.1. Classification (GTDB taxonomy): domain Bacteria; phylum Bacteroidota; class Bacteroidia; order Flavobacteriales; family Flavobacteriaceae; genus Hel1-33-131. The sequence continues at coordinate 6,243 of JAQXCA010000107.1, forward strand.
TACCTCAAAATAATGCTTACTTTTATAGAACATAATAGTGTAAAGAAGCATAATTATCATTGAAGTTTGATACATAAAACACCATGATATGTCAAAATTTGGAGAGTTAATAGACGTTGAAATTCCCGTATTGTTTGAGTTTTTCACCGAGTGGAGTGATGAGTCGGAAGCCATGCATGATGTACTAAGACATGTTGCTGCTGCATTGGGTGACAAGGCACGGATCATAAAAATTGATATTGAAAAGAATAAAGACCTTGCTGAAGCCCTTCGAATAAAAGGATTGCCAACGCTTATTATTTACAAATCAGGGGACATGAAATGGCGCCAGAGTGGGGCGTTGGACGCCAATTCGATTATTGGTCGTATCCAGGAATATGTATAACTATTAGAGCAGGTCATCAATGATCTCATCATCTGGTTGGTCCTCTTTTGGCTCACCTGTAAACAGTCTTAGATAAGTATTAAATTTCTCCATTTCTGTTTTAATAAAATCTTCTGTTTCATATATAGCAGTAACATCTACTAAGCTCCTGTAGCGCTCAATGTCGTTGTAAATGTTTTGAATGTATGTAGATTGATTATATTCCGAAAGGGTGCTATAATAACTTAAACTTTCCTGGTATTTACTACTCACTTCCGTGTATAGCTCACGCGCTTTTTCGGTAGCTTCTAATTCATAATAAGCACCAATGTAGGGTTCTAGAAGCGTGTAAAACCCAAAGAGGTTTACAGGCATTTTTTTCATAGCCAAATCTGCAATTTCTTCTGCTTTTTCTAAGTCGCCATCTTGAATTAAAGTTTCAATAAGTCGGGCTAAATTTCCACGATAGGTGACACTATTTTTTCGGGTTTCTACATCATGATACATTGTTGGATCGCCATTATTTCCCCAGTCCCAATTGGTGACCATCTCGTACATTTTATCCGCATCAATACGGCCCATGTCAAAGGGATTGTTTTTGGCAACCGCTGTTTTGATTGGAACTAACTTGTACACCAACCCATCAAGTTGCAAATAGTCTTTCATCCAAATGTAATCTTCATCACCAAATGCGCCACCCGTAAAATAGATGGGACGTTCCCAGTTATTATGGGCAATAATATCCAACATCAATAAACGGTTTTTATAAAGCGCAGCCCCTTTGATTTTAATGTCAATATAAGGCACAATCAGAGCAGAGTCTTTGGCTTTTACAATCCCGTTTCTTAACACGGAAGCTTTGTCAACAGGAATTCGAACGTGTTCTGTAGGCAGATAATTAGCACTCAAATCTTGCCTGCGTTGTCCGCTTGTGTCATATCCTTGTTGCTCAAGAATGTGTTTGTATTTAGTACGTGGGTCGTCACTCGTAATAAAATCTAAAAACTGATCAATACGCAAGGTGTCTTTAGTAACAACTTCTTTGATGATGTAATCACGTGTTCCCCATTTGTACTGGTCATGTGTCAGTTTTGACGGAATTGGATCACTGTTATATGCTTTTCGTTTCATTTGATCGATGTACCAATCTACACTTAGTAAACTCGTACATACGACCCGCACATCGCGTCGAATGCCTTCAATTTCTTGGGCATACCAAAGCGGAAATGTATCGTTGTCACCAATGGTGAAAATAATGGCATTTGGATCACAAGATTCTAAGTATTGTAAGGCCATCGCATTGGCTGTTTTTCTTTTTGAGCGGTCGTGATCATCCCAGTTTTGACTTATCAAAATCCCAGGGACAGCAATCAAACAGACCAAGCTTACTAATGGTGCCAAGACACTTGTTTTTGAGTACGCACTTAATTTTTCATAAATCGCAAAAACGCCAAATCCAATCCATAGTGCAAATACATAAAATGATCCCACTACTGAATAATCGCGTTCGCGAGGTTCAAATGGTCGCACATTGGTATATACTTGTATGGCAATCCCTGTGAATAAGAAAAACACTAGCATGGTCCAAAAGAGTTTTTTATCTCTATTAAAAAGAAAAAATAAACCGATTAAACCCAACAAAAGCGGCAGAAAATAGTAGGTATTTCGAGCGCGGTTATTTAAAACATCACTTGGAAGGTTGTCTTGAGAAACGTCTAAAATATAGGAGTCCACAGCATTGATTCCACTGATCCAATTGCCATGTAGGTCAAATCGGCCCTGAACATCATCTTGACGTCCCGTGAAATTCCACATAAAATATCGCCAATACATATAGCCAATCTGATAGTCAAAGAGGTAATATATGTTCTTAAGCAACGACGGCTTTTGAATGTCGATATATCGTCCGTATTTTTTTAGGAAGTCATTATAATCTTCATAATCGACTTCTCCTTTGGTAACAGAATCCTTGAAATTGCCCACTAAAGAACGCAAGTCGTTTTGCATTTTATATTCTGGCTTTATTGAAAACTCTAAAAACCCAGCATAAATCATATAATTTTCCGCATGTTCAGCACTCCACATTCTTGGCAAAAAAGACGCGTGTTCTGAGTTGTAGTTTTGTAAACCATTTTTATAGTCGTTGACAATCACATATTTTCCGGCGATTTCGTCTTTCTCATATTTTGGCTTATCGTCGATATAGGGTTCATTTTCGTCTAAGCCTACATACTGATCTGTAAACTGAGGACCGTAAAACAAATGTGTTTTTGGATACTGTTCTAAGTTATAATAGGCGAGAAGTTCTCGGGCACTAGAAGGGTTGTTTTCATTCACCGTCACATTGGCGTTTGCACGAATAGGAAGCATCACCCATGACGAAAACCCAACGACTACAAATGTGATGCATAAGAGCCCTGTGTTGAGGCGGACATATCCTTTTTTTCGAGTGTAATTTAGTCCCCAGTAAATGAATCCTACTAATAAGATTAACGCGATAATAGAACCTGAATTAAACGGTAATCCAACAGTATTCACAAAAAAGATTTCTAAGACACTAAAGTATCTTAGAATGTTAGGGGCGAGAAGTTTAAAAACAAATAATAAAATAGCGATACCAGCTACATTGGCAAGAATAAAATTCTTGACAGTAACTGTTTTATAATTTTTGAAAAAATAAATCAGGCTAATCGCAGGGATGGTCAATAGGCCCATAAAGTGCACGCCAAACGATAGTCCGACGACAAATGAAATAAGGATAAGCCATTTATTACCTCTAGGCGTAAACATATCTTTTTCCCATCGCAAGCCCAAATAAAACATGATGGCTAAAATGAGCGTTGCCATGGCATACACTTCGGTTTCAACGGCATTAAACCAAAACGAATCGGTAAATGCGAAGGATAAACTTCCTACAAAAGCGGCACCCAGAATAGCGCTATTTTGATTTTTAGAAGGTTCAGTTTCTGATTTAGTAACTTGTTTGATCAACAATACAATGGACCAAAACATAAACAAAATAGTGAAGGCACTAGCGGTCGCACTCATCATATTAATCATCAATCCTATTTGGCTAGGTTCACTAGCAAAAATTGAAAAGAAGGCCCCCATCATTTGGAAAAAGGGTGCTCCAGGCGGGTGTCCAACTTGTAGTTTGGAAGACGTTAAAATATATTCGCCAGCATCCCAAAAACTTACCGTGGGTTCGACGGTGAGGCTGTAGGAGATGAATGCTATTAAAAATGCAAGCCATCCTAAGGTGAGGTTCCATTTTTTGAAATTAAAATCCGCCATGGTGTAAAATTGAAGTTCGAGGCGAATTTAATAATAAATATTCAAGGGCTAAAACCTTTTAAGTAAACCTTAATAAATCCTAAGAATAAATCGCTGTTTATTTTTTTTCAACAAGTCCTAAAATACTAAAAAAGAAACTGAATAAAATGACCTGTATTCCTAAAGCAATCGCAATAATTGCAGGAAATATAAACAGCAGTGTAGATTCTATTTTTAGGTCGGATACAAATCCATAGTATAATAAAACACTTCCAAAAAGTGTCAAAACGCCACCAAGAATTAGTCCTCTTTCTAAATTAAAGTATTGAAAAAGTATAGAATAATTAACGCCTTTTGGAATGAGTCCATGGTTTACTGCGAAAATCTTAGTGAGACCGTAAAAAACAATAAACTGAAAACTAAATAAGATCACTCCCAAAATTATGGTTGATTCACGAATATATTCAATCCTTGAACTAGAATTCAAAAGAAGAAGTAGCCCTACGATTCCTGAAAAAAAAAGTAAAACTCCTGGGATAAGAAATAGCCATTTTGGACTGTAGAGTAGTAAGAAACGAAGATGTCTCCACCCGTCAGGAAAGGTTCTTAAGTGCGGTTTTCTTGTGCGCCCTGCAGCAAAAACTGTTGTAGGAACTTCAGTAATTTTAAGCTTTAACATGGAGGCTTTTACAACAATTTCTGATGCAAATTCCATCCCTTGACTGTTTAAATCCATTTTCTCATAAGCAGTTTTGGTAAAACCTCTTAATCCACAATGAAAATCGCCGATGGATGTCCTAAAAAACAAATTACCAGTAAATGTTAGTACGGGGTTTCCAATATATTTATGTAAAAAAGGCATTGCATCTTTCTTTTGCTCGCCTTTAAATCGATTTCCCATGACGAGCTCATAGCCTTCATTTAATTTGCTCACAAAGGGTTCCAAATTCAACAAATCATGACTGTCATCGGTGTCTGCGGTAATGATGTATTTTCCCTTTGCAGCTTCGATAGCACCTCTTGACGCATTTCCGTATCCTTTTTCTTTGACATTAACAACAACTGCACCAAGGGATAGTTTTTTTCAATAGATCCATCAGTACTTCCGTTATCGCCAATAATGACTTCTCCAGTAATGTTATGGGTTTGCATAAATTGTTGTGCTTTTGAAATACAAAGCTCAATAGTTTCAATTTCATTTAAACAGGGCATTACTATTGATAATTCAATTTTCATGACGAATTTTTTTTGAGAGTTCATTAAAGACTACTATCACAGTTGCAAATAAAATCCAGTCAAAATAAAATGTATATCTTTTTATAGCGTGAATGATAAAGGCGATTAAGACGTTGTTTGCTAACATGAGAACGGCTCCTAATAAAATAAATTTAAAAATAGCAGTCTTGGTTTTATAAACCATAATTAAAGCGTAAACCATTAAAAGTATAAATAGAAGAAGCTGTTTTGCAGAGCCATAAGAAACTTTAAGGTTTTTTGCAAAAAAACGGATCCGCTCACTAAAATTGAATTTAATCAGTTTAAAAAACATTCCTTTACAGAGTTCGTTAAGAGCCCTGTTTTGTTCAAAGTAATTTAACCCTTTTTCTTGAAAATAAATAAGCCCAAGCTCATGAATTCGTTGATTGCATATTTCCGAAAATTCTTTGTTGAAAACATCAATTGCAGATTCGTTTCGGTTTTTTACGTTTTGTGATGTCAGTCCTGCTTTTTCTAAACTGGCATGTACAATGTTGAAATATTTTATTTCATCGGGGTCATCAAAAATCTCGACAGTACTGGCTTTGCTTAAGTAAAAATCGGTTGTTATTAAATGCACATAGTTCATGGTATTATTTTCAAAATTGCCAAACATTACTTTGTTATACAAACGTTCAGAGTAATTTGTAAAAATTGGCAATAGAACTAATACTAAAAGCGGCAACCATTTCTTTGTAGCACTTCTTTTTTGATGGCTGATATAAATTCCTAGGACTATGAATACGGGAATAAAGACAATAAATTGACCTCTCGTCAAAATGAGAAAATATAAGGGAATTACACTTTTTAGTAGCGGTCTAAGGTTAAGTGATGCAAAGGCATTAAATGCTAAGGCAAACACAAGTAATACCAAAGGATAACTTAATGCTTCGGAAAGCACAGCTCCTGAAGTGTAATTAAAATAGATGCTAGGGGATAATAATATAAATTGGAGTACGAGTGCCTCTACTGGATGAATATGAAATTGTTTTGCAATGGTTTTTAATAAATAATGTACCGCAAAGACCAGTGCTAAAAACTGGACGCAAATAAGTGGCCAGATATAATTGTCTCCAAAAAGAGTCGTAAATAGTTTTAAAAATAAAACATATAGAGGAGATCTGTTCAAAGGCATCTCCAAAAACGCATAACTATCTCGATGCAAAAAGGGGCCTTTTAAAGCGGCACAGACCCCAATAATCACATATAGGATCAGTTCGCTTTTTTTTGTATTAAAAAAGGTTAGGTTTTTAATTTTGCTCAAAACAACAATTTTCACAAATTTAAGAATAATTACTTAGCGATTATTCGCTTTCGGTGTTTTTTAAAATAAGAAACCTAGGGCTAATTAAATATGATGTCATGTAGGTACCGCCCAGGCATAAGTGTAAACAATCCAGCGAGTAGTAAGCCAGTCCAATACAGTAGCTTCATGGAACGTTTATGTCTCGTAATATTTCCTTTTTTTACAGCGATTAAACTGCGAGGAACGGTCCAAATGGTTAGGATGCTTAACAGGTGAATCCATCCAAAATGGTTCAGAACTGTGGGACCAACATAGGCTTTCAAAAACAAGGAAACAATCGACGAGAAAAAGATAAGAACCATATACACATATCCAATTTTTTTATGCAAAACGCCTCCCTTGCCAGACACCACAATAAGATAAAACCCTAGCGGAAGGCAGGGGGCGATGGTGTATAAATGGAGATCTCTTATAAATTCATACATATCTAAAGCTTTAAGTCTTGATAATTTTTCAAATTTGTAAAATGATCGTCAAACGCCTTAAGCCCTGCTTTTGTGATCGAACAACTCGTTTTTGGGTAGTTGTTTTCAAAGCGTTTATCAATTGATATATAGTCGCTTTCTTTTAATTTTTTGAGCTGTACACTCAAGTTTCCTTGGGTGGTTTCTGTAATTTGCTTCAAATAATTAAAATCGCAGTTTTCTACTTTTGCCAATACCGACACAATCATCAGCCGTGTGGGGTTTACCAATAATTTATCTAAAGGACTAAACATTTGGTTTGCTGTATGAGAGGGCGAGCCCAGGCAATAAAAGCCCTAAAAATGCAGCGAGCCCATTTATTAATAGTGAATTTACACCCGGATTATAGATCAATAGTATACTGCAAGCAATGACTGCCAAACCCCCAATAGAAAAGGGTTTGAAACGAATTAGGAGGCCGGTTATAAGTACCATTATGCCTAATAAAAACAAAATAGAATGTACGGGGTTTTGATTTTTTACGAGAGACATAACGATGATTAGCACCCAAGCGATATTAAATACCCCCCAAATAATTTTAAGCGCCCGTCCAATATGGGTTTCGAAGCCTCTTTTTTCACGTTTTTTGATGTTATAAATAACGGTCAAAGCCATTCCAAGGATTGGAATTGACACCCAATAGATCAATGCCGAATAGCGTGTTTTTTGAATTATTTCTGGAAATCCGTAATGAATCAGACTCATAGTAGCAATCAGTGCGCCCCAGAAAATAAAATTTGGTGCACTTGATTTTAGGTTTTCTTTTGTTTTATTAATGGTGTCATTAATAAGTTGGATTTGTTCTTGTGTTTTCATGTGTTTTAGATTTAGAACAACAAATGTAAACTAGTTTATTTTATAAACCAAAAAATCAACAATAAATAAATTTAAAAATGTTTGCCCAAACAAAACTTTATTATAAATTTGCAGCCTCATTAAGAGATTGGCCCATGGTGTAACTGGCAACACGTTGGTTTTTGGTACCAAAGAGTCTAGGTTCGAGCCCTAGTGGGCCAACTAAA
>JAQXCA010000108.1 GCA_029252105.1 Flavobacteriaceae bacterium
ACTGTGAATAATTTTTACTTTAATAGAAATATACTGTTTATTTTATAAAAAAATCTATCTAAACAGTTGTTTTTCTGTGGATTCAGTAATTTAAAGTAAATAGAGTTGTTCTATAATAAAAATACTGCATTAGTATTTAGAGTTTTTCAAATTTTAATGAGTTGCAATAAAAACTAATTATTTAAAACCTATTAAAATAACTCTTCTTTTAAAAGCTTTTAATGTGGTAACCTCCCTTTAACTAGTCCATATAAAAACGTTCCAAAAACGGAACCAAGAATCACCACTAAAATAGGCGAAAATCCAGCGCCTACTAATGTAAACATTGGTCCTGGGCATGCACCTGCTAAGGCCCATCCCAAACCAAAAATGAAGCCACCAAAGAGGTAACGACTAACGCTTTTAGCTTTTGGAGTAAACACAATTGGCTCCCCATAAAAAGACGTAATATTGAAACGCTTTATGACTTGTACGATCAGAATTCCCAATACGACTGTTGATCCAATGATACCATACATATGAAAAGCTTCGAAACGAAACATTTCATAGATTCGAAACCAGGAAGCGGCCTCAGACTTAAACATAGTAATACCAAAGAGGATGCCAATAAAAAGATATTTAAGTGTTCTCATAATATTAAAAAATTAAAGGAAAAATAAAGTGAACCATTGTAAGACCGCCTGCAAAAAACCCAATAACCGCAATTAAAGACGGCCATTGAAGATTGCTTAGCCCTGAAATCGCATGCCCAGACGTACATCCCCCTGCGTAACGTGCACCAAAACCAATTAATAATCCACCGATGGCTAAAATCAGTAGCCCTTTCACATCCGTAAATACAGCGGTATCAAAAAGCTCAGTAGGGAGGTAACTAGCCCCTGCACTTTTAAATCCGAGCGTATTTAAGTGTTCTATAGTATCCGGATGGATGGCAACCGCCAAATCATTCGATAAAAATTGAGAACCTATAAATCCACCAATAATAGCGCCCAAGGCCACAACCAAATTCCATTGTTGAGATTTCCAGTCAAACCTAAAAAAATCAGAAGTCTTCCCTGCGCCACAAATGGTACAAAGTGTTCTTAAATTAGATGACATCCCAAAGTTTTTCCCTATCATGAGTAGTAAAAAGAGAATCAGAGCTATCATAGGGCCAGAAATATACCAAGGCCAGGGATCAGAAATTAGAGTCATAATCGATATTTTATGTTTTACACGAACTAGGATTGCAAGGTATAATTTATATTATGATTTTTGAAGCAGGTCTGTTAATTTCCTATGAAACTAAAACAAAGCTCATAATTCTCTAAGGTTGACTGAAGTTCATAATTTCAAGGAAACTTTAGTTACCTTTGCCGCGATGAGTGTATTAGTTCAAATTACCATAAAACCAGCCCAATTAAAAGATACAGATTTTATATTAAAATCGAGTCTTTTTAAGGCCAAACTGCGAAGTGCAGACATAATTGATTGGCGGATTCGAAAACGCTCTATCGACGCCCGAAAGGCATCGATTAAACTCAACCTACAAATTGAGTTTTGGCTGCTTGGTGAAACACGAATACAGCCGCAATCTTTTATTTCTCAAGCTGTACACTCAAAACCGGAAATTGCCATTATAGGGGCAGGACCTGCAGGGCTATATGCTGCTTTGCGCGCCATTGAAGCGGGATTGAAACCCATTGTATTTGAACGCGGAAAAGATGTGCGTGCCAGACGTCGTGATTTAGCAGCCATCAATAAAGAACAAACGGTTAATCCAGAATCCAACTATTGTTTTGGAGAAGGCGGTGCGGGGACCTACTCCGATGGAAAATTATATACACGCTCCAAAAAACGCGGCAATGTCCTGAAAGCTCTTGAATGGTTTGTGCATTTTGGAGCGTCGGAAGATATTTTAGTGGAAGCCCATCCGCATATTGGAACCAATAAATTACCAGCCATTATTACCGCCATGCGGGAAGCCATTATAGCGGCAGGCGGGGAGGTGCATTTTAACGCCAAACTGACCGATATTCAAATTGAAGACAATGTCATAAAAGCATTAAAAATTAATGACAATTCATGGAAACCTTTTGATAATGTCGTCCTAGCGACGGGACATTCTGCCAGAGATATCTTTTATTTATTACATGAAAAAGGCGTTCTCTTAGAAGCAAAAGCATTTGCATTGGGTGTTCGAGTCGAGCATCCGCAACATCTAATTGATAAAATACAATATCATGGTGATGTCGAAAACCCGTATTTGCCGCCAGCATCCTACAGTCTGGTAGAGCAAATTGACGGCATGGGTGTCTATTCATTTTGTATGTGTCCCGGCGGAATTATTGCGCCTTGCGCCACGGCTCAAGAAGAAGTGGTCACCAATGGTTGGAGTCCAAGCAAGCGAAATAACCCCTATGCAAACTCCGGGATTGTAGTAAGTGTAGAACCTAAAGATTTATCAAACTACTCGGAGAAAGATCCTTTTGTGTGTCTTGATTTTCAGAAAAAAGTCGAGCGCGACTGTTGGGAAGTTGCCGGCAAAACACAGCAAGTACCTGCCCAACGTATGATTGATTTTATTGAAGGAAAAGCGTCTAATGATTTCCCTAAAACCTCTTACCAACCCGGGATCGTTTCAGTAGATCTAAATACAGTTCTGCCTCCAATGATTTCCAAACGTTTGCGGAAAGCATTTTCTGTATATGGAAAAAAAATGAAGGGCTATTACACCAATGAAGCGGTCTTGCATGCCCCAGAAAGTCGAACATCATCACCCATTTCTATTCCACGAAATTTAGAAACCTTAGAACATGTCAATGTCAAAGGGTTGTATCCCTGTGGAGAAGGTGCGGGCTATGCAGGCGGTATTATTTCTGCTGCCATCGATGGAATCAATTGTGTGGATGCGATAAGTGCCAAACTCACCAAATCTTAACATATTCCCTTTTAAAGTCAATCAAAATGACGACTTAAAAACACACATGTGATTTTTTTTTTGTAAATTTAGAATCCTTTCTACACTTAACCAATTTAAAATCAAATAGTAATGATCTCAAAATTAAATGCGTTTTTTTATAATTCAGTCTTGTCTGAAACTGTAAAAAACAAAGTAGAACGGTTGATTCTTATCGTTGCTATTGTTAGTTTTTTCGCACACCTTATTACCATTTTTTTGGTGAAAAATCAGTTTATCATTATTCCTGAAGAACTCAATTTTTTTGATTCTCCAATTGCAGCCATTTACACCCCTTTTTCATTTATTTTAATTTATGAAGTCTATCTCTTAATATTCTATTTACCACGATCCATCACCACCTATATTGGAAAGCAATATGAAATTATTACACTAATCGTTATCCGACGTATCTTCAAAGATTTAGCGAATATAGAACTTAATTCAGATTGGTTTGATATCAAAAATGATCTCTATTTCACCTATGATATTATTACTGCATTAGTACTGTTTTTTATGATTTATTTGTTCTCTTTGGAACGCCAAAAACTACAAGTGTCCAATAAAATAAAAGCATCAGCACCCGCACAAATTGAGCAATTTATAGCGATCAAAAAATTTATGGCCACCATTCTAGTACCCGTTTTTGTAGGGATAGGATTGCTTACTTTTGGAAGCTGGATTTTTCAACACACGCCAGAAAATTTATCTCTTGCACTGAAAGATGTCAACAGTATTTTCTTTGATGAATTTTTCGCAATTTTAATTATTGTCGATGTATTCCTGTTGCTCTTTTCGTTTTTCTATACCGATCAGTTCCACAAAGTTATAAGAAACTCTGGCTTCATCATTTCAACCATTCTTATTCGCCTTTCGTTCTCTGTTGATGGATTCCTAAACAATTGTTTGATTATTGGTTCTATAGGGTTTGGTCTTCTAATCTTATGGATTCATAACCGTTTCGAAAAAAACATTAATCCTGAATAACTAAAAAGGCCAAAATATAATTGTCTTAGCCTTTTATAGAATTGTAAATTTTCCTGTATTTATGTGTTTTTATTTAGGATCCAATATCATATTGATACGTTCTGCAGCATCTCGAAGGTGAATTTTATTCATACTATTGGACGTTTTAGAAATACTCGAATTAATCAGATTTTTTAAAATTTTCAATTCAGCTCTTACAATAGCACGAATATCGGATTGACTGGTATTGACGGCAGTCGATTTTACATAGTCACTTCCACGTCTTTTACGTTGATTTTCTGCGGTCATCAAATACGCTAAGCGATCAATATGAGCCCGTTGTAAATTACGTCGATACGTGTCTATTTTGCGTCCCGTGTATAGCTCACTCCATATTCCAGTTCTTAAATCTCTAGTCATCGTTCGTAAGCTATACGCCTCGTAACCATTCATAGTTTCATTTTCAATCATGCGCGCCATTTTCCCTAAACTTAAAATCGTTTTAAGGGTACGTTCTTGTAATGTTCGTATACGTTCTATAGACCCAGAATATTCAATACGTTCAAAAATTGCAGGATCTAACAACCATTGCGGAGTTTTGAATAGTTGCGCATTAATAAATTTCAAAGCATCTTTTTGGTGCCCTTTATCTACATACGTATACACCGCACCAGCTTGATCGGCGGTTTTGTAATGCTCATAAACGCCACCAATATTATTGGCAACATGGCCCATATAGCGGTTAAATTGCGATAACAATTGGCCGTACATATCGTTTAAATCGGAGTAACCTTCGCCCGTTTCAGTTGTCCATGCGATGAGGTTGGGTACAATTCGTTTTAGATTTTTAATGCCATACGTACTTGCGAGTATAGCGTCATCTCCAAGATCTTCAGTTTGAGAGCTAGGGTCAACGACATCCCCAACCTGTTGGTGTCCAAAACGGTACATCGGATCACCCGCATGCTCTAAAATCCAATTGTTAAGCGTTTCTTTTTCGGCTTCTGCTGTAGTGTTCAAAATAGGTTTATACCCCCATGCAATGGCATATTTATCATAGATGCCAATATTTGGCATTAACGCCACACCTTCATCTTCTGGTTGAGCAACATAATTAAAGCGGGCATAATCCATTATTGAGGGCGCTGTACCATATTTTTGAGTAAAAGCAGCGTCTCTTAAATCTTCAACTTTGTATGCACAGCTACTTCCCATATTATGAGGTAACCCTAACGTGTGTCCCACTTCGTGTGCGGATACAAATCGGATTAAACGCCCCATAACTTCGTCCTTAAATTCAGGCATTCTAGCCTCTGGATTGATTGCAGCGGTTTGCACAAAAAACCAACGTCGAAGTAAAGTCATTACATTGTGATACCAATTGATATCACTTTCTAAAATTTCTCCAGTACGCGGATCACTAACGTGCGGTCCATTGGCATTAGGAATTGGTGATGCTAGGTATCTAACTACTGAGTACCGAACGTCTTCAGGACTCCATTCGGAATCTTCTTCTGCTGTTGGAGGATCGGCCGCAATAATAGCATTTTTAAATCCAGCCGCCTCAAAAGCAACTTGCCAATCTTCAATACCTTGTTTGATGTATTTACGCCATTTTTCTGGCGTCGCACGGTCCACATAATATACTATTTGTTTTTTTGGCTCTACGAGTTCACCAGCCTTAAACTTCTCTAAATCTTCGTCTTTTACCTCTAGTCTCCAACGGTCCAAAAAGGTCAATTCTTTACTGCGTTGGTCGCCTAATCCATAATCCACTTGTCCTCTTGCAAACCAGCCAACACGTTCGTCAAAATAGCGTCGTTTCATAAGGTTATCTGGAAGTAATACCATAGAATTATTTATCTCTATGGAAATTGTTCCCGTACTAGAGTTTGAAGGCGCTTCACTAGCGGCATACGTTTTTACGTGCCGTGCTTCAATATTTTTAGGATAGCTTTTTATGTTTTCTATAAACGATTTTTCACTTTCCAAACGCGTTACTTTATAGCGTTTTCTGGAGGACGCGGGTAAGCCCAAAGCTTTTACGTCTTTGTTAAATAAATCAGTGACTTCAATCACCGTAGCTGTAGAGTCGACACTAAATGCTTTGATTGGAAAGGTATATAAAACAGGTTCAAAATTAGAATTGACAACAGCTTCATGAACGGGCAGTGAATCTGCAGCAAAGACTTCATAAGACACCACTCTTAAAACCACTTTTTTACCTTTCTTTTGCCATCTAAGAACCTGCGTATTTTGTTTTCCGCCTCCAAATCCAACCCCTGAGGCTGTCTTTGAAATTCGGGTAACCATCAACATTTCTTTATCAAAAAGCGTGTCTGGAATTTCGTAAAAAAAGCTATTGTCAATGTTATGAACCTTAAAAAGTCCATCGTCTGATTTTGCATCTTTGTTAATGACCTTGTCGTAAGGATTGATATCATCCTTTTTTGGTTTTGGATCAGGTTTTTCAGTAGCTTTTGCAGCGGCGTTTTTTTTCTTAGAAGTCACTTTTACACTAAGACAGGACTCAAAAGAGCTTATAGCAGTAAGTAAAAAAGTTAATGCGATTAATTTTTTCATGAATTTGAGATTTAAAAGATAAAATAAACAGTTAATATATTAATTCTTTAACTAACTAAATAATAGTAAGCGTATAAAATCAATAGATTTTTATGCCAAAAAATCAACAATTAGCACATTTTCAGTCTTATAGACTTTTGCAAGTTCTTTCGACGTTAGTCCTTTAATGCCTTTGTCCCAACCTTTATTGCTCAGCCCAGACTGAGTTTTTAAGGCAGATAACTGAATACCAGAATTTGATTTTAAAACCTCAAAAATCGCTTTTTCATTGTCACTCAAAGCAACCGCTTTTTTCTCCGGCTTCATTTGTGGGAAAAACAACACTTCTTGAATCGATGCATTATTAGTCAAAAACATAATTAGACGGTCCATTCCAATACCCATTCCAGATGTTGGAGGCATACCATATTCCAGCGCTCTTAAAAAATCTTCATCAATAAATTCCGTGGCTTCGTCATCCCCTTTTTGCGCCAGTTTGAGCTGGTGTTCAAAACGTTCACGTTGGTCGATAGGATCATTTAATTCCGAGTATGCATTTGCAATTTCTTTCCCACACACCATCAATTCAAAACGTTCTGTAAGCTCAGGATTTTCTCTATGTTCTTTACACAGCGGACTCATTTCTTTTGGGTAATCTGTGATATAGGTTGGTTGAATGTAATTGCCTTCACATTTTTCTCCAAAAATTTCATCAATCAGTTTGCCTTTACCCATTGTTGCGTCTACTTCAACACCTAAATTTTTAGCGGCTTCGCGAATCTCATCTTCTGTTTTTCCAGTGATATCAAATCCTGTAAACTCTTTTATAGAATCGGCCATAGTAACTCTTGCGTAAGGTGCTTTAAAGTCGATTTCATGTGCGCCAAAAGTTGCTTTTGTGGTGCCATTTACTGCCAAAGCACAATGCTCTAGTAATTGCTCGCAAAACGCCATCATCCAGTTATAGTCTTTGTAAGCCACATAAATTTCCATCGCAGTAAATTCTGGGTTGTGTGTACGATCCATACCTTCATTTCTGAAGTTTTTAGAAAATTCATAAACCCCATCAAATCCTCCAACAATCAAGCGTTTTAAATACAATTCGTTGGCGATACGCATATATAAAGGAATATCTAAACTGTTGTGATGTGTGATAAATGGACGCGCCGCAGCCCCTCCAGGAATAGGTTGCAATACTGGGGTTTCCACTTCAAAATATCCAGCCTCGTTAAAGAAACCACGCATAGCATTGAATAATTTTGTGCGTTTAACAAACACTTCTTTGACGTGTGGGTTAACCACCAAATCGGCATACCGCTGACGGTAACGCATTTCAGGATCGTTAAATTCGTCGTATGTATTGCCCTCTGCATCTGTTTTTGGAAGCGGCAAGGGTTTTAAGGCTTTGCTTAAAAGTTTAAAGTGTTTTACTAAAACTGTTTTCTCGCCCACTTGAGTAGTGAAAAGTTCGCCTTCAATTCCAATAAAATCTCCTAAATCGAGCAATTTTTTAAAGACATCGTTATAAAGGCTTTTGTCCTCATCAGGACAAACTTCATCTCTATTGATATAAATTTGGATACGTCCTTCGCTATCTTGAAGCTCTGCAAAGGCCGCTTTTCCTTGTATTTTTTTTCGCATTAATCGCCCAGCCAAAACGACCTTAGTACCCTCTGAAAATTTAGATTTTACCTTAGCACTGCTGTGGGTTACGGGGAATAAATCAGCGGGATAAGGATTGATTCCTAATTCGCGTAATTTTGATAGTTTTTCACGACGGACAATTTCTTGTTCTGAAAGCTGCGACATAATTCTCTAATAAAAATTTAAAGAGACAAATATAACGACTATTGCTTAGCATTTCAATTAAACAGGTATAAATCATACAATACATTTGTAACGTTCTTTCGGAAGTGTCGTCTAACTGGTATAACTTAAATTAACCTTATTTTTTTATGACTATTTGGCGCGTATTAGTCTCTATTTTTTTTCCTCCAATAGCCGTTTTTGATAAAGGCTGTGGATCTATTGTTATTGTATTTTTATTAACGATTTGCGGCTGGGTGCCAGGCGTGATTGCTGCACTGGTAATTTTGAACAATCCTAACTCATAAATCTGTATATTTACCGCCTATGAATAGACAGCTAAATGTACAAGACTTAGGGCTCAAAGATTACAAGCAAGCTTGGGATTATCAGGAAACTTTGTTTAAAGACACCATTGATATTAAAATCAAAAACCGCCGTGAATCTGCGGGTCTAGTTACCCCAAACTATTTGTTGTTTGTGAGTCATCCGCATGTGTATACGTTAGGGAAAAGTGGTGATGTTTCCAATTTACTGTTATCTGAAGCTCAATTAGAATCTAAAGGCGCTACTTTTTATAAAATTAATCGTGGTGGTGATATTACCTATCATGGCCCAGGACAAGTTGTAGGATATCCGATTTTAGATCTTGAGAATTTTTTCACCGATATTCATAAATTTTTACGCTTTCTAGAAGATACCATTATTATGACTTTAGAAGAGTACGGTCTCAAAGCTGAACGTAGCCCTGGAGAAACAGGGGTATGGTTGGATGTGGGAACACCATTTGCACGTAAAATTTGTGCGATGGGTGTGCGTGCCAGTCGATGGGTTACCATGCATGGTTTTGCCTTAAATGTGAATGCTGATTTAGGCTATTTTGATAATATAATTCCCTGTGGTATTCGAGGAAAAGCAGTCACTTCATTGAACGTAGAACTCGGACAAGTGAAAGTCGATGAAACGGAAGTTAAAGCGAAGCTCTTAAAGCATTTTCTTGAACTATTTGAAGCCCAACAAGCTTAATATAATTGATACATTATAAGACTATTGGCGTCGCTTTTGGTCACAAACTCAAGAAGAACATCTGCATCTGCATTTGCTAAATCGATGGCGCTTGATCCAAATACAGGGACACTAGCAAGTGGTTTAGCTTGACTGTCAAACAGCCAGATTTTTTGAGCCTGTAAATCAGTAATTGAAATATAGATTTTGTCTCTTAAATAAAACAAAATAGGCGAAGTATAGCTCCCAAAATCTAAATCTAAAGTATTGGATTTTATAGATAATTTATTATCACTTCTAGTGACTAAGGTTTTTGAGGAACAGGTGATATTGTGCTTTAAATCAAGACCTAAAGACTGTCGGCTAACGGCCCCTTTTGTGTTCACTTGAATCAAATCTCCTTTAGAGTTTGTTGTTGTAAACAGCGATTTGTAAAAGTAAATGTCTTCTCCAGAAAAATCTATATCTTCTTTTACCTTTATCCGAATAGCGCCACGTCGATCTAATAATTTAAGTTGATTGCCAGCACTAAATACAATAAAGTCTTTTCCACGAACTCGAATATGTTTCGGTTGACTGCTGATAGGTTTTTCGGGCTTATACTTGAACCCTTTAACAGCTTTTCCTTTAGAATCATACATCAAAATATTCTCATTTTGTGAAATCAAAAAACGATAGTTGCGCTGTTTGTCATAGTCAAATACCGCTAAGGGTTGTGTGATAGTGTCTTTAAAATTTAATGGAAATCGATCAACATTTCTGCCATTCCGATCGACAATATACAGTTTATTTGGTGTTGCAAAAGCCAGTTGAAGACGGCCATTTTTGTATAAATCTACTTGTTCAACCTGCCCTAAAATGGGCCCTTTTAATTTCTTTTTCCAAAGAATGACGCCCTTGTTTGAAATTAAATACAAATTATGCTCAATGTCTTGAACGAGAATCTCTTTCTGTTTGGTTATGTGGTTAGTGACAAATACAGGGTTCATCAAAATCGGGTTTGAAAGCGCTAAACTAAATTCTTCGCTAATTTGTGTTTTGGAATGTTTCGATTTTGATTTTTGGAGAATGCTATTCACATGTACAATAAGGTCATCTTTTACCAGTTGTAAAGCGGAAAGTTTAAAAGAATTTAAATCGGTTTCTTTTAGAGATGAGCTGAAAAGTTCGTTTAAAGTAGCCGACAAAGTTGCGGCGTCAAAATACAATTGTAACGAAGCTTCATCACTAAGTGATTCCTGAATATTTTCGTAAGTGTATGAGGTCTGTAATGTGTTTTTATTTAAATAATTTGATATTACCACCTGTAATACTTTCTCAGAATATGAAAACACCAAATAGTCATCAAGAACACTAAATTTTGTTACAGCCATTGGAGAAAGTAAAGGCCCAAAGCAGTCATTGAACATGGATGACTCTGTAAACTCAAAAATGGGGACAGATCGAAAGCTACTTAACTCATTTTGAAAACCGCTTAAAGTCTCATAAGTCGCGCTAATATCTATGGATTTTAAGGCAATTCCCGTTCCTTCTGTAGTTTTAAAAGCCCCAATTTCTTTGGTAGTACTAAAGAATGCTTTCGCAAGTGGAGTTACTTTTGACGTATAGCCAACAGAATC
This sequence comes from Flavobacteriaceae bacterium, assembly GCA_029252105.1. Lineage (GTDB taxonomy): Bacteria > Bacteroidota > Bacteroidia > Flavobacteriales > Flavobacteriaceae > Hel1-33-131. Next base: position 10,897 of record JAQXCA010000108.1, read on the forward strand.
AATATTCCGACTGAGTTGCTCAAAATCGGTATAATTAAAAGTTTTAATGCGAGTGCTTTGCTCAGGAATAATTGTTTGTAGACTTTGGGTTTGAGGCTCTAAACTCTCAAAAAGTGTAAACCATTTGGGTTGAGACTCTTGATCTAGAAGCGTGCCATTAATGGCAATACTTTCTGGAGTGATATCAAAACTTAAATATACAGATTCAAGATTCAACAACTGAATAGATTTTAGTTCAGGAAATGTAGCGCAGTATACTGAAAAAGTGTTACTGTCCTGATGTAGTTTAGATACATTAGAATATTCAGAACGTGTTTGTGTTTTTAGGTTTTCAAGAATTGCATTTGAAGTTGAGGCCACTAAAATACTATCTATCGTAATGTGCGGAATTAAAAGTGTGTCCTTTGAGTTTAGGTTTCTTTTATGGGTGATAAAAGTAAATGCTTTTGAGGCTCCGTCTTTGTTTATAGACACCAAAAGTGGACTTAAACTTTTGATACTATCAAGAGGTTTTAATGCCTTTTTAAAAGATTCAAAAACACCTGCTTTAGATAGTAAAGCATTGTTGTCTATAGCACTTAGAAATCCTTCTAATGAATTTATAGAAAGAACAACTGATGCGTTTTTAGGGACTAAATCTTCAATGGAACGTGTTGTTTTTTGAGTGTAATCACAGCTAAAAATCATCAAAATAATCCCTAAAAAATAAAACATTTTATACATTGGCAGTCTTCCTTAATTCAACTCTAAACAAAGATAAGATTAATAATTCAAAAGGAAGTTATTCTGGTAAAAGTCTAAACGAAAGTCGATGGTATTTTGTGGTGCCAAATTTACGAATTGCAGCGCGGTGCTCTTTAGTCGGGTAGCCTTTGTTTTGTTTCCAATTATACATCGGAAATTCTTCGTGAATTTTTTCCATATATGCATCTCTGTAGGTTTTTGCCAACACCGAAGCCGCCGCAATATTTTGATATTTCCCATCTCCTTTTATGACAGTTTGATGCGGCACTTTTTTAAAAGGTTTAAATCGATTGCCATCAACACTAATAAAGTCTACTTTTTTTAATTTTGAAATGGAGTGGTGCATTGCCAAAATAGAAGCATTAAGAATGTTGATGTCATCAATTTCTTTTGGAAACACATGTGCAACGCCATAAGAAACTGCTTCCGCTTCAATAATAGGTTTTAGTAAATTTCGTTTTGTGTGTGAAAGTTGTTTGGAATCGTTAAGGACTGAATTTGAAAAATCTAGCGGTAAAATAACCGCAGCTGCTGTCACAGGACCTGCTAAACAGCCACGTCCAGCCTCGTCTGTTCCGCATTCAAACTCTAAATTTGAAACATTTAAATCCAACATAAATTGTCCTTTAAAGTTAAATTGATTGTAAAAATCAGTCTTTCTGCTGTAAAAAAACAAAATAGATTAGATATTTGCTACTTTTGTACGAATAATAATTTGCCATTAGAACCCTATATATGTATAAACTAGTACTAGTTTTTTTCTGCTTACTTCTTGGAAACACTACTTTCTCTCAAGAAAAATTGAAACCGAAGCTGTCAAAAGAGTTCCCTAAAGCCCTTGACTCAAAACTTAGAGGTCTCGATTCTATTTCTGACCGTCCTTCCAAAAAGGTTGTAAAAAATGATAAAGCAAACATTAAAGACTATAAAATTATTACACGTGAGAGTGATACCATTCAGCTCGACACAACACTGTCTATATATAAGGAGTATAAATTCAATTATCTCAGAAAAGATAATTTTGAACTTTTAGCGTTTAGTAATATTGGTCAGACCTACACCACCCTTTCTCAGAACTTTAAATCAAACGCTTTTTTGCCTTCCTTTGGGTCACAGGCGAAACACTTTAATTATATGGAAGTGGATGACATTCATTATTACCATGTGCCCACGCCTCTAACCGAACTCATGTATAAAACCGCTTTTGAACAAGGGCAGGTATTGGATGCGCTTTTCACGGTTAATACCTCTAAACAGTTTAATTTTTCGATTGCTTACAAAGGGTTGCGTTCACTAGGTAAATATGAACATATACTGTCAAGTACTGGAAATTTTAGATTCACTTCTAGTTATAGCACTAAAAACAACCGTTACGTGGCGCGTGCGCATATTGTAATGCAAGATATTTTTAACGAAGAAAATGGGGGGATTTCAGATGCAGATCTCATAAACTTTGAATCTGGTGAAAAAGAGTTTTTAGATCGCGGGATATTTGACCCCCTTTTTCAAAATGCTGAAAGTACTTTAAAGGGCAAACGATTCCATTTAGATCACTCCTATGTGTTAAGGGAACAAGATTCTTTAAATTCAAATAAAATAGTAGTGGGGAATATCGTTTCATTTGAAGATAAATATTATCACTTCACTCAAGATTCTAGTGTTTCCTTTTTTGGAGACACGTTTATGTCCTCTAACATTTCTGATAAAGTAACCCTCGAATCATTTTATGCTGAGCTGAATGTACAGTATTCAAATAGAACCCTAGGAGATTTTAAGATTAATGCTGGATATAATGACTATAATTATGGGTATAACTCCCTAGTAACTCTAAACAATCAAACAATTACCAATCGTCTTTTAAGAACCGTAACCTCATTTGGTGGTCACTACAAGAATTCTATTGGAGCATTTGATGTTAAAGGAGATTTTGGTTTGAACCTAGATGGAGATTTAAAAGGTAATTTTCTAACCGCTGAAGCAGCCTACACGTTTAGTGATGATATCGACATAAATGCCAGTATCAACTCAAATTCAAAAGCCCCCGATTTTAATTTTCAATTATTTCAAAGTGATTATCTGAGCTACAATTGGCAAAACAACTTTAGAAACCAACAAACAAAGCAATTAGCTTTTCGCCTTAAATCGAAAAAATTTGGAACGCTTCAGATCGACTATAATACATTAGATAACTATTTATACTTTGCAAAGGACATAAACGATGCTGTTAAACCTAATCAATTTGACGAAACAGTAAACTATATAAGAGCAAAATTATCAAATGAAGTTAGTTATCGAAACTTTGCATTGAATAATACCATCCTATATCAAAACGTAATGGCCGGAGATGCGGTGTATAATGTTCCTGAAATTGTCACCCGACACTCCTTATATTACACAAACGAGTTTTTTAAAAAGGCATTATTTCTGCAGACAGGAGTAACGTTTAGCTATTTTTCTAGCTATTACATGAACCGCTACGATCCATTACTAGCAGAATTCTATGTTCAAAACAACACCAAACTGGGCGATTTCCCGCGAATTGACTTTTTTATCAACGCCAAAATCCGCCAAACTCGTATATTTTTAAAGGCAGAACACCTCAATTCGTCCTTCACCGGTTACAAATATTACTCCGCGCCTAACTATCCTTATCGAGATTTTATAGTACGATTCGGAATTGTATGGAATTTCTTTTTATAAAGTCTATTTCTAACCCCTTGTATTTCAGTGGCTAAAAGTTCAAAAAAAAATAAACAAAAAAAAGGTTAAAAGAGTAGTGTATTAAAGTTAAAAAAGGTTGTATGTTTGCAGCCGCTAAAAAACGGTAGTTGATTAGAAAAGTTC
>JAQXCA010000023.1 GCA_029252105.1 Flavobacteriaceae bacterium
CTTTGCTATCTGATTTACGTACAATAGATAAACGCCACCAAGACTGAACAAGACCCCTTTGAGATTCAAATTCGTAATACTTTATACCCTTATTATCTACACTCTGAATAGTGTAATTATTTAAGAAATCGGCTTGCAAACTTTTAAACTCTTCCATTGACAAATCTTCATCATCCCAGTCGCTAAAAAGTCCATCAAATTTGGCATTCTCGTCAAACGCTTCATAAAAGTGATCCATGTTTCCGTATTGTAATGCATGCATCGCTTTTCTTACCGTATTGATATTGGTGTGGTTTGAGTAAATTTTACCATCACTTAAATTATTTCTACTTCTCCAGCTCTCCACAAAAGGCATTTGGTTCATGTAGGAACGTGAAAATGAAATTTTGTTATCCGAATTAACAGCGTACTGCGTGTGTCTGCGTTGTGAAAACTTTACGCCTGTCATGCCTCCAACTCCAGAAATTGCTTCCCAACAGTACACCAAAGTAACGTCTTTAAAGTTTTCATCATTGTATTTAATGGCATCAGGGTAAGCGTTTTTACCACTTTTTAATGAGTAATATCTATTTTTTGTGTTCCATGAATCAATATTATCTATAAACTGCTTTTTTGTAGCTGGCTCACGATCTTTATTCATTTCATCTCCCCAAACTCCTTTAAAATCATCTGAAATCAAATTATTTAAAACTTCTAGATTATTTGTGTTTACAGCATCATACATTTGATTGATGACATCGATTGCTGGATGATCAATGTATACGGTTCCATTTTTTTTCTTTTGTGCAAATACAACCACTGTACTGGCTACTAAAAGCAGCGTCATTAATTTTGTTTTCATTTTGGTTAATTTTAAATTAGTTTTAAATTAAAAGTAAATATATAAAATATAATATAAACGAGTTCTAAAATTTAAAAAATTGTATTGGAAAACAGCTACGAATAAGAAGTTAGAGCACGTGAAATGAGTAGTTAAAACACTCTATCTTAAGCTAATACTTTCAATTTCTAAATTGAAACGTTCGTTGGTTTTATTTCCTATTAAAAAGGCAATTTGTTCAAGAGTATTAGCTTCAAAATTAGGGAGAGTTAAAGCGCGACCTCTAAAAGTTGGTCTGAACATATGTAATGGAATAACAATTTCTTCATCTTGCCCCGTTGTTGTGAAACTATACACATAGGAATGGCGTTCATTAGAATTGGATTTTAGACGAAACTGATAGGACTTACCATCGCCCTTTAATTTTAAAACAATGGATTCAAATCCAACTGTTTTAAGTGCATCAAAATTGTAACGTAAAGATGAAAAGCCACCATTGTTTTCTGTAGTAACAAAGCCCTGAAAAACACCAAAACCTTCTGAATTTAACATAAATGATCCTTGAGACCTCCCTCCCATCACACGGTCATCTACAATTTGCCATCCATCAGTTGATACACCAGGTTCAAATTTAAAAATAACGGTTGGAGATTGAAACATAGTCATAACTGTAAATAAAATCAATGTGTAAAACATAGTTTGAAAATTTAAACCTTTGGAAGTTCTGCAAAAATTTCATCAAAATTTTCTCTCAAATATGCTCTTAATTTCTTTTTGTAATCCTCTTTAAGCCAAGTCAAAAAATTATGGGTACTCTTACTGATACATTTTGAATAGCGATGTATTCTGAAATCAATATCGTCTGTAAGTAATTTCACTAGGTCTAAAGCGTCATACACATCCTCACTGTTTTCTATACAAATATGCGCATGTTGCTCAATAGAACGTTTCAATACCACTTTAGAGGACTCTCCACTTCGAATGGATTGAATGTAGGTTTTATTGACATCAAAATAAACATCTTTAGAATTCGAAAAAGAAGCTCTGATATCATCTGGCATTTCATATATAAAATTACTTTCAAGCTCTTCATCACTAAGAACACCATCTAAATAATAGTTTGGATACTTAAATATCCGTTGCCAATCTAGATTTGTACTTCCCCAGGGACCAAAACGGTGAAAATTATTTCCGAGGTCAATGACATCAAAAGAATTTTTGTTTTTTAAAATACGAGACCCCCGACCAATCATTTGGTAATAAAGTGTTAAGGATTTAGTGGCTCGATTTAAAATAATTGATTCTACAGTAGGTTCATCAAATCCTGTAGTTAATATACTAACCGAGGTCAGTATAGCATTCGGAGTTTTCTTGAACCATTCTAAGATTTGAGTACGTTCTTTTTTAGTAGCTGTATTATCTAAATGTGCAACTGGATACCCTGCATTACTAAATAGGTCATAAACAAATAATGAGGTATTTATCCCATTATTGAAAATAAGTGTTTTTTTGCCTTCACAACGTTCGTTATAAGCTTCCATTAGCTTGGATAACATTTCATTGTTCGTATATAAATCTTCTGAAGATTTAACAGTATAATCTCCATTAGCACCAACAACCAATGATGTCAAGCCAACATTATAAGAATACATATTCGCTTGCGCTAGAAATTCATTCTCAATTAGGGATTCTATACTCTCTCCTACAATTAATTCATTGTAATTATCAGCCATTGGAAGCTCGATATTTGAACTCAATGGGGTCGCAGTCACTCCTAAAATAAAGGATTTCTCAAAGAATTTAAAAAGCTTTGTAAACGAATTGTAATGCGCTTCATCAATAATAATTAAACCTATATCTGAGATGTCTAATTTATCATCTTTTAATCTATTGTTAAGCGTTTCAACCATCGCCACAAAACAATCAAACTTTGATTGATCTTCTAAATTCGCTTTGCTATCAATCACTTTATTTTGAACTCCAAATTCTGTTAATACAGACGATGTTTGTTTACAAAGCTCGATTCTGTGCGTCATTACTAGTACTTTCTTCTTGTGTGTTTTTAAGTATTGACTCACAATTTCAGAAAAAATTACAGTTTTTCCACCACCTGTTGGTAACTGGTATAAAAGGTGATAATCATCAGCAGCAGTTTCAAAACATTGAAAGATTTTTTGAATCGCTCCTTTTTGGTAGCTATAGAGTTCTTTGCCTGTTTTACGTTCTAGTTGTTCTGAAATGGATAGCATAGATGTTTTTGATGGATTTTTGCAAAAGTACATCCTTTATTGTGTTTATAAAGAATTATTTTAGAATATTTTTTATTTGAGGCTAAATTAGTGCGTTAAAAAATAATTTTCATTGCGTTAAATTCTTGTTATTATTTTTTAAAAAAAAAAAAAAAAACATTAATTTTAAGAATTATTAACCCAAATAATATGAATAAACAATCAAATCATGTCCCAAAAATTTTTTGGATTCTAGGAATCATTGCTTTGGTATGGAACCTAGTGGGCGTATTTGCTTATTTAGGCCAATCTTTTATGAGTGATGAAATTCTTAAAACGTTATCTAAATCTGAACAGAGTTATTTTACAAATATTCCTGCATGGGTAACGGCTGCTTTTGCAACAGCAGTTTTTGCCGGATTATTTGGAAGTATCTGTTTATTGTTTAGAAAGAAGATCGCTTTATTCTTATTTTTAATTTCATTTGTAGCGTTAATCCTTCAGCACAGCTATAATTTATTTATACAAGAGTTTATGAATATTGGAGGATCACAACTAATTTTACCTATACTCACCACATTAATTGGCATTTTCTTATTGTGGTTTTCTTACAAGATGGATAAAAAAGGAGTATTAATTTAGGCGTTTATCACTTGAATTTTATGTGTCTTTTTAGTTCCAGCATACATTTCATATTTCTGAAAACGGGCTTCTAATTTAGCATTAAATAGTTTTATTTTTCTAGAAGGTCTTAAACCAATATGCTTCAAAGCTTCCAAATTAGATGATATCATCCAAGCATGAGTTCCAGGGTATTTATGTTTAAGTGTAGATCCGATGGCACCATAAAACGTTTCCATTTCAATATCTAATCGTTCTCCGTAAGGGGGATTAAATACCATATGAAGATGCGCTTCGCCACCTTTCTGTGTTTTGAAAAAATCTTCGTGTTTTATATAAATAAAATCTTCTAGTTTTGAGTTCTCAACATTTTGAGTGGCTTTTTCAACTGCACTAGGCGATTTGTCAAATCCCATAATTTTGTGATGGAAATCACGTGTTTTGGAAAGTAAAGACTCTTCTATTTTTTCAAACAAATCGACATCCCAATCTTCCCAACGTTCAAAACCAAATTCATTGCGCATCAAATTTGGAGGAATATTACATGCAATCATAGCGGCTTCAATTAAAATTGTACCTGAACCACACATAGGATCCATGAAATCACTTTGGCCATCCCAGCCAGAAAGCATCACTAAACCAGCTGCTAAAACTTCATTTATGGGTGCTATATTTGTAGCGACTTTATATCCGCGTTTATGTAATGATTCGCCAGAACTATCTAATGAGACGGTACAAAAATGACGGTCAATATGGATATCAATTTTTAAATCTGGAAATCTTAAATCTACATTTGGACGCTCACCGGTTTTATCTCTAAAACGATCAACAATCGCATCTTTAGTTTTTAGCGACACATATTGTGAATGTGTAAAAGTATCGCCATTAAGGGTCGCTCCTACTGCTAAACTTCCATTAGACTTTAAATAATCTTCCCATGGAATTGCATTAATTTTTTTATATAAATCAGTTTCATTTATAACTTTAAAATTTGCAATGGGTTTAAGAATTTTAATCGCCGTACGTAAGCCTAAATTGGCTTTATACATAAAACCCTTATCGCCAACAAAACTCACATGTCGTACCCCTATTTTAACCGCTTGTGCACCAAGTTGTTTCAATTCCTTAGCTAAAAGTTCTTCAAAACCAAACAAGGTTTTAGCAACCATCTTAAAATTATTCTCCATCAAAATTATTTAGTACGCACAAAAATACAGTATTTTTGTGCGAGTTAGAAGTAAATAAATGACAAAAAAACATTCAAATTGGTTTCAGTCGTGGTTTGACACAACGTATTATCACATCCTTTACAAGCATAGAGATTATAAAGAAGCTGAAGTTTTTATTAAAAACTTAGTAACTTATCTAAACCTCGATAAAGACGATTCAATATTGGACTTGGCGTGTGGAAAAGGCAGACATTCGATTTTTTTAAATACATTAGGATATTCCGTGACAGGACTAGATTTGTCTAAAAACAGCATTAAACATGCGAAAAAACATGAATCAAGTTCTCTAAATTTTGAAGTCCACGATATGAGAGCGCTATATACTACTAAATTTGAAGTTGTGTTAAACTTATTTACAAGTTTTGGGTATTTTGAAGAAGAAATTGATAATTTTAAGGCAATTCAAACCATTAAATCGAGTCTTAAACAAAATGGGATTGGTGTTATCGATTTTATGAACAGTCCTTTTGTAATTGAAAATTTGATTGCCAAAAATTCATATGAAGACGAAAACGTGAAATTTAACTTAAGTCGCAGCTTTTCTGATGGTTTTATTTTCAAAGATATCGAAGTGATTGATGCCAATGAAACGTATCACTTTCAGGAAAAAGTGCGGGCATTTACATTTCAAGATTTTGAGATGATGCTTTCAAAAGCAGGTTTACATTTGCTAGACTGTTTTGGAAATTATAAATTAGAACCTTATAATAGCAAAACTTCAGAACGTTTAATTTTAATTTTTATGGCTAATGATTAGTTTTTTAGCGCCTATACTGGCTGTTTTATTTGGAATCGCAATTGTACTATTATATAGCAAGTCTAACCCTTTAAATTTAAAATTATTTTTAGCTTTTAGTGGTGCATTTTTACTTTCTACAACAATTTTTGAACTACTTCCTGAAGTATATTCCAATCTGGAAACCAAAAAAATTGGTGTATTTATAATGGGCGGTATTTTATTGCAAATTTTATTAGAATTTTATTCAAAAGGAGCAGAACATGGCCATCTGCATCAGCAAGATTCGAATACTAAATTTCCATGGTTTTTATTTATAAGTCTAGGAATACATGCCTTTTTTGAAGGTTTTCCTTTAAAAGATTATAATAATATTATTATTGGTGTGGTTATTCATAAGATTCCGATCGCTGTGCTTATTACAACCTATCTCTTAAAATCAAAACTCCCAAAGCTTCAAGTGGCACTATTTTTAATTGTATTTACGCTAATGACGCCTTTAGGCGCAGTTTCATCAGAACTTTTTAACATACCCCCTACTGTCATATATAGCATAAATGCTGTTGTAATTGGAATGTTTTTTCATATATCTACAATTATTTTGTTTGAAAGCAGTGAAGGGCATCATTTTAATTTGAATAAAATTTTAATGATTATAGGTGCAGTTGTTTTAGCTTATTTTATCTAATAATTATGTTTAGTAAAAATGAAGCTAAACAATTGCGGCAAGAATTCTGGATAAGTTTTGGAAAATCGTTTCCCAGAAATTGGATTCTCTACAATACTAATGTTAAGGGTCTAAGTTTTAAGTTCCATTTTGATACCAAAACCGCCTATGTTGCATTGTGTTTCGATATGGACCCTGAAAAGCAAACTGCATATTGGGACAAAATAATATCTCATAAATCAATTCTTGAATCTGATTTTTTCGCAGATATATTATTCGAAAAACAGTTTCAAGTTTCTGATGAGAAAAACCTATCTGCAGTAGTTGTTTCTATAAAATCTAAAGTATCAATTCATAATAAAGACACCTGGAAATCTACAATGGAATTTCTTAATGGATCTATGATTATTTTTGAAGATTTTTATACTTTATATGAAAATACGATTAAGATTTGAGTCTTAATCGTATTTAAGTAGGTTTAAAAGATGAGGCAAAAAAGGCTAATCAGTTTTTGAGTTTCAAAACAAATTTTATGTTTTAATTCTTATCAAAATAACCTCATTATATTCATAGTACAAAAGGTTAAGTAACGAACGGACGTTCCACGTAACAAGCGGTAAATATTTAGCAATAAACGGATTTTAATTACTTAAAAAATGTAGTTTGTTCCATAAAAATCATAGATTCCACTGCTTAGAAAGCTCATAGATGTCAAACGTGTTGAAGGGTTTTTGATAGTCTAATCGCCCATTTTGAAATTGGCGGAGCAGAATATCTTCAATTAAATAATCTTCTTCCGAATTTTGTGGATCAAAAGGGAGTTTCAAAGACATATTAAATATCCGAGCGGTATTGTTATACCAAAAGGCACGCCATCCACTTCTTAAGTCTTTTACTAAGTCAAAAGCCGTTTCTCCAGTTTGGCGGTGAATTAGTTTTATTAAAATTTGACCTTCAGTAATAGTGAATTTTTTTAGTTTTTCCGTAAACTCTTCTTCCAAATACTTTTGAACCATTCGCGTGTATTTCTTTTGTTTTCGTTTACTCTTTATACTTCCCATACGATTTTTTAAGCTGTCTAATCGATCCGCTGCTAATTTAGCATATGGATACACCTTGATTGTTTTACGTTGTAAAATCAAATACTGCCGCCGAGATTCAGAAGACGTAAATTTTAATTTTGGAAGAATATAAACCTCATTTAGATTTATAGAGTTGTTTATAATCGTATCACCAACAATCACCAAATAATTTTCAGGGATAGAATCCTTTTGCACAGCCGAGGTTTGGCCATAAACTATAACCGGTAACCAAAAAAGAATATAATGAATCAACTTCAAATACAAGATTTTTTTTATGCATTCAAACTTACAAAATATGCCTTAATCTATGTGTGATTATCATTCTTAATTGTTATTTTTAACCAAAATTTATTTGAAAATGGCACACAAAACAATCTTAGATAAAAAGGCACTTACATTTCTAGAAGATTATCTTAACAATGCAGCTCCAACGGGCTACGAATGGGATGGTCAGAACCTATGGATGGACTATCTAAAACCCTATGTTGATACTTTTATTACAGATACCTACGGAACTGCAGTAGGCGTTATTAATCCCGACGCACCATTTAAGGTTGTGATTGAAGGTCATGCCGATGAAATTTCTTGGTATGTGAATTACATTTCAGATGATGGACTTATTTATGTTATTCGAAATGGTGGAAGTGATCATCAAATTGCTCCTAGTAAAATAGTAAACATTCATACCAAAAATGGCATTGTAAAAGGTGTTTTTGGATGGCCAGCAATACACACTCGAAGCGCTGCCAAAGAACAAGCGCCAAAACTCGATAATATTTTTATTGATGTTGGCTGTAAAACCAAAGAAGCGGTGGCTGAATTAGGCGTGCATGTAGGTTGTGTTATAACTTACCCTGACACCTTTCACGTATTAAACAAAGATCATTTTGTATGTCGTGCTTTAGACAACCGTATGGGTGGATTTATGATTGCTCAAGTAGCACGTTTATTACATGAAAATAAAAAAACACTGCCATTTGGTTTATATATCACAAATTCAGTACAAGAAGAAATTGGCTTACGTGGAGCAGAAATGATTACACACACCATCCAACCCGATGTGGCTATTGTTACCGATGTGACGCACGATACCACAACCCCAATGATTGATAAAAAGACACAAGGCCATTGCGAAATGGGTAAAGGTCCAGTAATTGCTTATGCACCCGCAGTTCAACAAAAATTAAGGGATTTAATTACGGATACTGCTGAAGCAAATAAAATTCCGTTCCAGCGTGCCGCACTGTCAAGAGCAACAGGTACAGATACCGATGCGTTTGCGTATAGTAATGGCGGCGTAGCATCGGCATTGATTTCATTGCCATTACGCTACATGCATACCACTGTTGAAATGGTACACCGTGATGATGTTGAAAATGTCATTAAAATGATATATGAAACCTTATTAAAAATCAAATCGGGCGATACATTTTCATACTTTGACTAATTTGTAGTGGACGAATACTTAGACATTTGGAATTCTGATGGGCAACCAACAGGACAATCTTGCTTGAAAAATGAAGCCCATCAAAACGGTTGGTTTCATCCCACAGTACATATTTGGTTTTACACGGCTACACCTGCCCTATTACTTCAAAAACGAAGCCTCACAAAAGAAACCTTTCCTGGGTTTTGGGACGTTTCTGTAGCCGGTCATGTCAGTGCTGGTGAATCTATTTTAGAAGGCGCCATTCGTGAAGTCAAAGAAGAAATTGGACTGAATATCCAAGAAGCTGA
>JAQXCA010000102.1 GCA_029252105.1 Flavobacteriaceae bacterium
GAAATTACCTCTGATGATTTATTAGGCAATATCTTTGCCAATTTCTGTATTGGGAAGTAATTAGATTACCTTCTAGGCTTCTCCAATTTAAACATACTCTCTTTCGTTACTCGTGTGTACCAATCGCCACCTAAGCGCGCAACAAGGTCTAATCGTTCTGAATCAATCTCATTATTAGCGTCCAATATTTCTGATTTGACATGGATATGCACCACTTTAGCAATGACCAACTGACCAGCACCGCCATGTTCACCAAGAGAAATAATGTTATCAACCACACATTCAAAAGACACAGGAGACTCCAAAACTCTAGGCGGTTTTACTTTAAGTGAAGGCACTTCTGTTAATCCAGATTCAATAAACTCATTGACTCCTTTGGCATAATCTTTACTGGACGCTGACATTTGTTCTACAATTGAATGATTGACTATATTAATCACGACTTCTTTTGTTTCTGCAGCATTCTGAAGCGTGTGTTTTGTCGTGTTATCGCGTACCCGTCGTGCTGGAGAAAATATCAATATAGGCGGGTTAGAACTAAAGACATTAAAAAAACTAAACGGACTCAGGTTGACATTTCCTTTGGCGTCAACAGTGCTTGCAAATGCTATTGGTCTGGGTGCAACAGATGCAGAAAGTAATTTATGAACCGTTCTAGTGTCTAATAATTCGGGATCAAATGATGTTATCGTTGCCATGCTAATTATTTTAAATTGTTTCTAAAAGTGTAGATTTAACGTCTCCAAATCCCACACGAATTGTGCCTTTTTGACAATGTCCTCTCATGATAACCGTATCATGATCCTGAACAAATTTTCGTGTGCCTCCTTCTGTAAGTTCTACAGGTTTTGAGCCTGCCCATGCCAATTCGAGCATCGATCCATACGAATCAGGGCTTTTCCCACTAATCGTTCCAGAAGCCATTAAATCACCAACATTCAAGTTACACCCATTGACCGTATGATGTGCTAGTTGCTGGGTCATATTCCAATACATATATTTGAAATTGGACTGACTCACTACAGTTTCACTACAGTTTTTGGGCGCAATAGCGACTTCTAAATTGATATCGTAATTTTTTAAGCCTTCAAAGTTTAAATAGGGGAGAACAGAAGGATCTTGTGTTGGACCATCAATTTTAAACGGCTCTAAGGCTTCCAAAGTCACCACCCAAGGCGACATCGAAGACGCAAAGCTTTTTGCCAAAAAAGGCCCTAGAGGGACGTATTCCCATTTCTGAACATCTCGAGCCGACCAGTCGTTAAATAATACTTTACCAAAAATATAGTCCTCAGCATCGGCGGTTGAAACAGAATCACCAAGTTGTGTTGCTTTTCCAATGATAAAGCCCATTTCCAATTCAAAATCTACACGTGTAGAGGCCTGGAAAACAGGAGGCGTATTTGGTGCTAAAACCACTTGACCTTTTGGTCGGTGTACGTTTTCGCCGCTAACGCTAATTGAAGACGCGCGCCCGTGATAGCCTACTGGCAAATGTTTCCAGTTTGGGAGCAATGCATTGTCTGGATCTCTAAACATCGTGCCTATATTGGTGGCATGTTCGATGCTTGAATAAAAATCGGTATAATCTCCGATCTTAACAGGGAGGTGCATTTGCACTGCTGCTTGTTTTATAAATACGGAGGGATGTGATTTTAATATAGAATTTGGATTACACAATTCATCTTGAATGTGTTTTCTAACGTTTACAGTAATAGCTTTGCCTAGGGCTATAAAAGCATTTAAATAATCTGCTTCTAAAACCGAAATATCAAAATTTACATCTTTAAATATACCCAATTCAAAAGCAGCATACAGGTCTAATATGTCTTCACCAATAGCAACACCAACACGTTTGATGTTGTCAGATTCAGAAAAAATGCCAAACGGTAAATTATAGATACTAAAATCAGAATTCTTATCAATTTTAATCCAAGAGTGCATAAGTTATGTTTTAATAATTAATTCTAAGCCATCTGTAATAAGCTTAGAGTAAAGGTTGTTTTGCTTTAATTTTTGTAAGTGTTCGTAAATCTCGTTTTTTAAAGACAAGTCGTTAGTGTATGCAAGATCATACAATTCTAAAAAAAGCAACCATTCTGAAGGGTACGCTGTTAAAGTTTTTGAAAAAACCTTAGAAATAAGTTCAATATCTACAGCAGTTGCTGTGCTTTGATTTTTGACGATTTCATACCACTGATGCAAGCGTTGTTCTTCTTTTGAATACTCTATTTTGACCGTTTTGGTCTTTGAAATACTATATATATCTTCAAAGGAATTAGGATCTGCAGGCCCTGCAAAAGCGGAACTTATATGTTTTCCAATTGCCATGTCATAAACTCCCCAGCTAGGATCAAACAAAACATCTTCATTATAAGAAACTTTACAATCTTTGAATGTAATAAGAATAATCTTTCCTTGAAGATCTCTTTTTCCAGTAATGATTTTACCCTCTACTTTTACGCCGCCTTCAAAAAGAAGCCGTGTAGTTTTGCCTTCTATAATCCCATAGACTTCTAAGTCTTTAGGTGACATATCTTCAATAGCAATATTGATGCCTTCTAATTTTCCAAGTGTGCTTCCGTAACCTGTTGGGTGGTGTTCTGTGCCATGTCCAATTAACTCTGTACCTTCAAAAGATAAGGCTGTAGGGCTAGTAGTTTGAAAATAGATAGGTTTTTGTTTAGCATCTAAAACAGTACTAAATACTCCTGATATTTGAATGCCTGTACTCAATTCGATAGTTCCTAATTTTCCTGAAGCAATGAGTTTATTTAATCCCTCTAAACCGCCTGTTCGTATCGCCATAGTGTTTGCAAATTTTTCTAAAACAAAGCTAAGCTTTGCAAAGTTAGGAATCACAAATAATTGCGGTTGAGTGGTTGTGATATCAAAATTCATCTCGGCAGCTTCGATAGAATAGGGAATTTTCTTAACGTCTTCTTTTAAACACAATTGACTTTCTTCAATCGATGATAACAGTCCAGCTCCATAGAGTTTAGGATTTTCTAGAGTACCAATAAGTCCATACTCAACGGTCCACCAGTGAAGGTTTTTGATTTTAGCCATTTCAGATAACCCACCCCTTTCTGTTTGAAGTTTATAAATAGTGTTTGTCGCTTCGCTAATGGAAGCTTTGGTAGAATTGGGATTTTCTTTTAAAATTGATAATAAACGAATGGCTTCATATATCGCATCGTCTTTAGGTGATGAGATCGCTTTCGATCCTATTTCGCCTAACCGCCTTAGATATTCCGAATATTCTGGATTTGCGATAATAGGGGCGTGGCCCGCAGCTTCATGAATGATATCGGGTGCTGGTGTATAATTAATATGCTCCAAAGTTCTTATGTCAGACGAAATTACCAGCACATTATAGGCTTGAAATTCCATAAAGGCGTTTGGAGGAATAAATCCATCGACAGCGACCGCCGCCCATCCAATGTCTTTTAGAATACGATTCATGCCTTCCATTTTAGGAATTCTATCTTCTGTAATTCCCGTTTTTTTTAGGCCATTACTATAGCTTTTATGTGCAATTTGTTTTAATACACGATTATTTAAGCGCATCACATACCGCCATACTGCCTGATTTTGGGCGGTATACGCTTCATAAGGTTGTTGTACGATAAACTTATGAAGATGTTTAGGTAATTTTTGTGTTACACTGTTAAATTGCATAGTATGCTTTGAAATAGTTTTCTGAATTATAGTAGTTAATTAAAGTGTTCCTCTGTTTTCTTGTTCGCGTTCTATCGCTTCAAAAAGGGCTTTGAAGTTTCCAGCACCAAATCCTCTAGCACCCATTCTTTGAATGATTTCAAAAAATAAAGTAGGTCTGTCTTCTACAGGCTTGGTGAATATTTGTAATAAATACCCTTCTTCATCTGCGTCAATCATAATCCCAAGGGATTTTAATTTTTCGATATCTTCTACTAATTCATGGTTGTGATCAGAAAGTCTTTTTGGAACAGATTGGTAATAGTCGTCGGGTGGTATGCTTAAAAACTCAACCCCTTTAGCTCTCATTTTTGCTACCGTTTCAATGATGTCATTTGAGGCAACAGCAATATGTTGCACGCCTGGACCATTGTAAAAATCTAAGTATTCCTCAATTTGTGATTTCTTTTTTCCTTCTGCAGGTTCGTTAATTGGAAATTTAATTCTTCCGTTACCGTTACTCATCACTTTACTCATTAAGGCGGAGTATTCTGTTGTAATTTGCTTGTCATCAAACGATAAGAAGTTTACAAAGCCCATAACATCTTCGTAATATTTCACCCAAGTATCCATTTCATTCCAACCAACATTCCCTACCATGTGGTCTATAAATTTCAGACCCATAGGCTCTGGATTGTAATCGGATTCCCATTTTTCAAAACCTGGTAAAAATAACCCTGTGTAGTTTTTTCTTTCTACAAATATGTGAACGGTTTCACCATAGGTATAAATTCCAGCGCTCACTATTTCGCCATGTTCGTCTTTTTCAATCGTTGGTTCCATATAAGATTTTGCGCCTCTTTTGGTCGTTTCTTCCCACGATTTTTTAGCGTCATTAACCCATAGAGCTACAACTTTCACCCCATCACCATGCTTAGACAAATGGTCGTTCATCCATGAATCTTGATTAAGTGGCGTGGTCAATACGATTCTTATTTTATCTTGTTTCACGACATAAGATGCATATTCTTTACATCCAGTTTCTAATCCTTTGTAGGCATACGATTGAAATCCAAAAGCAGTTTTGTAAAAGTGGGCTGCTTGTTTTGCATTACCCACAATAAATTCTACATAATCAGTTCCTAATAATGGAAGAAAATCCTGTGCTTCTTCAAATATTTTTTCCAACCCGTATTCTACGTTTTCTATTTTACTCATATTCGTCAATTTTTTATTATTATTCTGTAACCCAAGATTTATAATAATCTTCGTTTTGTAATTTTATAGCGCCTTCGGTCACCATCAATGGACTAAAAGTATCTACCATCACAGCAAGTTCAAAAGTTTCTTTTTTACCAATGCTTTTTTCCATAGTTCCAGGGTGTGGTCCATGCGGAATCCCAGCAGGGTGTAAGGTAACACTGCCTTGATTGATGTCGTTTCTACTCATAAAATCACCATCAACATAGTAAAGGACTTCATCAGAATCGATATTAGAATGGTTATAGGGTGCGGGCACCGAATTTGGGTGGTAGTCATACAACCTTGGTACAAACGAGCAGATGACAAAGGAGTTAGTTTCAAAAGTTTGATGAATTGGTGGCGGTTGGTGAATCATCCCTGTAATAGGCTCAAAGTCATGAATAGAAAATTTATAAGGGAAATTATAGCCATCCCATCCAACCACGCTAAAAGGGTGTGCTGCATACACATATTCGTGTATGGTGTCTTGTTTTTTTACTTTAATTATAAACTCACCAGTTTCGTTAAAAGTTTCTAGTTCGGTAGGTGGGTGGAGGTCACGTTCACAATAAGGTGCGCCTTCGACGTGCTGACCAAACCAGTTTCGGTAACGTTTTGGAGTATATACAGGACTCTTGGATTCCACGATAAACAACCGATTATCGGACTCGTTAAACTCAATTTGATATATAATTCCTCTAGGAATGACAAGGTAATCCCCGTATTTGAATTCGATATTTCCAAGATGTGTTCTTAACGTTCCCGAGCCTTTATGAATAAAAAGGACTTCATCTGAATCTGTATTTTTATAAAAATAGTGAGTTAATGATTCTTTAGGAGCTGCCAAACTAATTTGACAATCGGAGTTCGCTAAAATACAAGTTCTACTTTCAAGATAATCATTTGCTGGTGCCACTTTAAACCCTTCAAGTTTCAAGGATTTCATGTTTTTAGATACTGCAATTTTTGGGGCAACATCGAATGATTTTAAAATAGCCTTTACTTGCGTTGGTCGTTGGGTATGATACATTAATGTAGACATGCCATCAAACCCAATGGTGCCAAACAATTCTTCGTAATAAAAGTTGTCGTTGTCGTCTTTAAAGACCGTGTGTCGCTTTGGGGGTATTTTTCCTAGTGTATGATATCTTGGCATCGTCTATAATTATAAAATATAACAAGAACAAAGCTATAAATAATATAAGGTATTTATTTGTTTAGTATTAAAACTGTTTTTATATAAGACTATTTATATGTATTTTTACATTTATAAAGAATTTTATTCTTTTTATAGTTTATTACTTTACGATTAATATATTTTTATTCTATATGCTTGAAAAACTAAACAAAACCGATATTGAAATATTAAAGTTGCTGCAACAAAACAGTAACCGCACTATCAAAAACATTGCTGACCTCTTAGGAATGACTACAACGCCTGTTTTTGATCGCATCAAGAAATTAGAAAAACGGGGCTATATCAGTAAATATGCAGCGATTTTGGATTCAAAGAAATTGGGGTTAAAATTGACTGTTTTTGCAGGAATTGCCCTAAAAAACCATACACGTAGCTATTTGGAAAAATTCGTAAAAACAATTAATGGATTTCCAGAAGTGGTAGAATGTCACCGGGTATCAGGGAATTTTGATTATTTATTGAAATTAGTATTGGTGGACATTGAAGATTATGAACAATTTATCTTGACTAAATTAGCCGTGATCACTGATCTAAGCAACGTTCAGAGTTATGTGGCGCTATCTCAAAGTAAATCGACCAATGAGGTGAATCTGGATCATTTGATATAAGAATTTTATTATAAAACTCTCATTCTCTCAACACTATCAAGCTCGCTTTATAACCCGTAGTCAACAGCCATTCCCCAGAACCTATGAGGCTGTCGTCCTCATTATAGACCCTTAATTGTGCGGTGTTAGGACTAGAACTTCCTTCGTTAAGTGCATAGAATTCAATGGTATTTAAACCCTCATTTAATTCGACATCAATAATATAGGCTGAATTTCTGAGTGTAATATTGGGGTGTATAATGGCTTTATTGAGCATTAATTTAATTCGATCGCCATCTTCATATTCGTGATCTCTACACAATATGCGAATGTATTTTGATGTTGTTTTTATATCACCCAAGTAAAAATCGCGATCAAACTTAGACACATTAGTGCGGTTCTCATTAAATTGCTGCTTTATTTCCCAAGTAGGATCCACCACATCACGAGTTTCGGCGATGCCATATTTCTTTTTTGCAAACCCATCAATAGGTTTAATACCCATAGTAATTGTAAACCCTTTATCCGTTAATCCTTTGATAGGCGAGAGGGTCACTGGAAATTGTTCAGACAAGTCGTTTTTTTCTAAAGCCAAAGCTTTAATCCGAAATGTTTCCTGATTGGTGTCTAGCTGTGAATACACTGCATGTTGTATTCCCATTAAAAGCAACATCAACATCAGAATTCGATTCATAAAACGTACGGGGATTTCTTGAACTGTAAATATATTGATTTTAACTTTCTTGTGCATCTCAAAAATAAATTTTTGTGTTCATGGTTTTATTTCTTTTCAATAAATGTTCCAAACTCTAGTACATCATTTTTATTTTTCATTTTTAAATATTTAAAGCTTCCATTTTCTTACCTTTAAACTTTATATATTTATTTTAAGTGCACGCAAAACTCACTACTTTAAAACAACAACTTACTGGAGAACTTTATGACAGTGCTCTAGTAAAAACATTATATGCTACCGATGCTTCTGTGTATCGTGAGCTACCTTATGCAGTAGCAATTCCTAAGACTACAGAAGATATCAAACTCTTGATTGAATTCGCTAATACGAACGCAATAGCCCTTATTCCACGAGCTGCAGGTACGTCCCTAGCGGGACAATGTGTAGGTAATGGGATTGTTGTGGATGTGTCTAAATATATGAACGCTATTTTGGAAATCAATACGAAAGAGCAATGGGTTCGTGTGCAACCTGGCGTGGTTAGAGATCATTTGAATGCCTTTTTAAAGTCCTACGGCTTCTTTTTTGGTCCAAATACATCGACTGCTAATCGCTGTACCATGGGTGGTATGGTTGGAAATAACTCTTGTGGTTCAACTTCAATCGTGTATGGATCAACACGAGATCATACATTAGCAGTGAAAACAATTTTAAGTGATGGAAGCGCCGTTGAATTTTCAGCTTTAACTAAAGACGAATTTAGCGCCAAAACAAAAGGTACAACTTTAGAAGCCGCCCTTTATAAACAAATTCATTCAGAACTAGTAAACCCTGTTATTCGAGATCAAATACGTGCAGGCTATCCAAAAGCATCTATTACACGTCGTAATACGGGATATGCTGTAGATGCACTCATGCATTCAACGGCATTTGTTGATGCTAAAGAAGATTTTAATTTCTCAAAACTTCTCTGTGGATCTGAAGGCACCTTAGCATTTACTACAGAACTAAAACTTCAAATTGTGCCACTCCCTAAACCATTTCAAGTGGTTTTGAATGCACATTTTAATTCGATATCAGAAAGTCTTCAAGCTACACTAATTGCCATGAAACAAGCGCCTACGGCTTGTGAATTGATGGATAAGACCATATTAGAGTGTACTAAAGATAATATCTCCCAACAAAAAAATCGATTTTTTGTAGAAGGTGACCCTGAAGCAATTCTAATGGTGGAGTTTAGAGGTGACACTCTAGAAGACGCAAAACAACAGGCACAAACCTTAGAATTCAATCTTAAAGCTTTAGATTTAGGCTTTGCCTATTCATTGGTTGAAGGTCCAGACTGTGAAAAAGTATGGGACTTACGAAAAGCAGGTTTAGGCCTGTTAGCGAATATTCCAGGAGATGCCAAAGCCGTTGCTTGTATTGAAGATACTGCAGTCGCTCTAGAAGACTTACCCCTCTACATTGAAGCATTTACGACGTTAATGAAATTCTATAACCAAAAAGCAGTGTATTATGCACATGCCGGAGCAGGAGAATTACATTTAAGACCGATATTAAACCTAAAATCATCCAAAGATGTAGCGTTGTTTCGTAGTATAAGTGGAGCCTCAGCAACCTTAGTGAAATCTTATAATGGCGCTCTTAGTGGCGAACATGGCGATGGTCGCGTTCGTTCGGAATTTATTCCCTTAGTTTTAGGGGAGGATAATTATCAACTTCTAAAGCGTATAAAATCAACTTGGGACCCTTTATCACTCTTCAATCCTGGGAAAATAGTAGATGCAGTTGCTATGGATACTGCCTTACGTTATGAGGCTGATATAGATATTCCAAAAGTAGATACTCTTTATAATTTTGAATCTACGGGTGGACTCTTAAACTCCGTTGAAAAATGTAACGGATCGGGAGATTGCCGGAAGTTGAGTTTTGCTGGAGGTACGATGTGTCCAAGTTATAGAGCGACACTAGACGAGAAAGATTCTACCCGAGGTAGGGCGAATGTATTGAGAGAATTTTTAACCCAAAACACCAAAGTTAATCCCTTTGACCATCGAGAAATCAAAGAAGCGATGGATCTGTGTGTATCTTGTAAAGCTTGTAAATCTGAATGCCCGTCCAATGTGGATATGGCAAGTTTGAAAGCAGAGTTTTTGTACCAATATCAAAAAATAAACCCTGTTTCATTGCGAACTAAACTCATTGCTCATAACGCAAAACTCAATTCGATAGCCAAACGGTTTGCAGGAATTTATAATTTCTTTGGTAAAAAATCATGGTTTAAATCTCTAATTGGTGTGCATCAAAACCGATCACTTCCAAAGTTACAACAGACTACATTAAGACAGTGGTTTGAAACTCATCAACAAAAAGAACACGCCAGAAAAGTGTATATGTTTTGTGACGAATATACAAATCATTACGATGTAGGAATTGGTAAAAAATCAATACTACTTCTAAATACATTAGGATATAATGTAATCATGCCTGCACATTTTGAGAGTGCGCGTGCCTATATCTCAAAAGGATTTTTAGAGCAGGCGAAAACCATTGCAACTGAGAATATAAATACGTTTAGTACTTTAATCACAAAAGACGCACCATTAATAGGTATAGAGCCATCTGCGATCTTAGGGTTTAGGGATGAATATCCAAATCTTGTTGCCCCAGTTTTAAAATCAAAAGCAGAAAGTTTAGCTCAAAATGTATTTACTATTGAAGAATTTATTGCTCATGAAATGACAGCTACTAACATTGATGTTTCAAAATTCACGACAGCATCTAAAACCGTTTATTATCATGGCCATTGCCATCAAAAAGCATTATCATCAACTAGTTATGCCATAACCAGTTTAGGGATACCAACTAATTTTAATGTTCAAACCATTGACGCTGGTTGTTGTGGTATGGCAGGATCATTTGGGTATGAAAAAGAACATTATGACTTAAGTCAACAGATAGGGGAGGACCGTTTATTTCCTGCTTTGAGAGCTATAGATTCTAGTGCGATTGTTGCCGCTTCTGGTACAAGTTGTCGACATCAAATCAAAGACGGTGTTAATAAAACAGCATTACATCCCATTGAAGTTCTTTATAATGCACTAAATTAGCAATCATGAGCTTTTTAGAATATATTGGATATTTTGGTGCTTTTTTAACAGGTATCGTCATCGGTCTTTTTGGAGGCGGAGGATCTATTTTAGCTGTTCCAATATTTGTGTATTTGTTCAGAATAAATCCCATTCTAGCGACAAGTTATTCCATGTTTGTGGTTGGATTTTCTGCAGCGATTGGTACGCTCATTAACATTAAAAAGAGCTTAATAGAATACAAAACCGCTTTCATATTTATACTCCCTGCGCTTCTTTCTGTTTTTCTAACACGACGCTTTATAATTCCTAGTCTTCCTGATGTGTTAATCTCTACTGGAAACTTCGTCTTTACTAAAGATATGGGGTTAATGTTATTTTTTAGTTTCATAATTATGTTATCAGCTCTTTTTATGACGAAAAAATCAAAATTAGATAGTGTACCAAATTTAAAACGTAATGTAAATTACGGCTTATTAGTTTTAATTGGTTTGGGTGTTGGACTTCTAACAGGTTTAGTAGGTGCTGGAGGTGGCTTTATAATAGTTCCAGCTTTGGTGTTGTTTGCCCGATTAACAATCAAACAAGCGGTTGCAACATCGTTAATTATCATCACATTTAACTCGATTATAGGCTTTAGTTCTGATTTAGCTTTCCTACAGATTGAATGGGATTTCCTTATTATATTTACAACACTATCTGTTTCAGGGATTTTTGTGGGTACATACATTTCAAATTATGTCAAAGAATCTACTCTAAAAACCAACTTTGCGCGCTTTATGATTGTCATGGCTTTTGTTATTATTTTAAAGGAACTGACTTCTTAAACATACAATTTTAAGAGAACGATTTTGAAATAGGTTTAAAAACAATTTAAGGAGATTGTCATTAAATTAATGAGTAACGATGTTATTTTAATATTTTGATTACCTTTGTGCCACGAATACGTTGAACACCTATGAGTCCAAAAGTTTTACTTAATAATAAAGAAGTAAACATCATTCTACATCGATTGGCTTGTCAACTCATTGAAAAACATACCGACTTTTCTAATACTGTTTTAATTGGTCTTCAGCCAAGAGGCATCTATTTAGCAGAACGCATAAAAAAACTTCTTTTGGAAGAATATAATCTTCCCAATATTCAATTAGGACTGTTAGATATTACGTTTTACAGAGACGATTTTAGACGTTCGGAAAAAATACTTGAAGCAAACTCTACAGAAATTGATTTTTTAATAGAAGGAAAACGTGTTGTTTTTATTGATGACGTATTATATACAGGGCGAAGTATTCGATCGGCCTTAACGGCTATTCAATCCTTTGGTCGCCCTAGTGAGATTGAACTATTAACTCTTATCGATCGTCGTTTTAGCAGACATTTACCAATTCAACCCGATTATAGAGGCCGACAAGTAGATGCTATTAATGACGAAAAAGTATTGGTAAACTGGAAAGAAACTAGCGGAGAAGACGCTGTTTATTTGATAAAAAATTAAACTATGAGCGAACTTAGTGTAGATCATTTATTAGGAATTAAATATCTCAATAACGATGATATTAACCTTATTTTTGACACTGCCGATCATTTCAAAAAAGTGATCAATCGTCCCATAAAAAAAGTACCCTCCCTTAGAGATATTACAATTGCTAACCTGTTTTTCGAAAATTCAACACGTACAAAATTGTCTTTTGAACTGGCTCAAAAACGATTGTCAGCCGATGTGATTAACTTTTCTTCTGGTCAATCCTCTGTGAAAAAAGGAGAAACGCTTATTGATACTGTCAATAATATTCTTTCAATGAAAGTTGATATGGTTGTCATTCGTCATCCAAACCCAGGAGCAGCGACTTTTTTATCAAAACACGTCGATGCTCAGATCATAAATGCAGGCGACGGCGC
This sequence comes from Flavobacteriaceae bacterium, assembly GCA_029252105.1. Taxonomy (GTDB): domain Bacteria; phylum Bacteroidota; class Bacteroidia; order Flavobacteriales; family Flavobacteriaceae; genus Hel1-33-131. Next base: position 12,358 of record JAQXCA010000102.1, read on the forward strand.
ACATGAACACCCAACTCAAGCCTTATTAGACAGCTATTCCATTCGTGAAAAGTATGGCGAAGTAAAAGGGAAAAAAGTAGTGATTGTTGGCGACATTCTACACAGTAGAGTTGCATTATCAAACATTTTTGCACTGCAATTACAAGGTGCCGAAGTTATGGTTTGTGGTCCTAAAACCTTAATACCGAAATTCATTAATAAGCTTGGAGTTAAAGTTGAAACTAATCTTCATAAAGCGCTAAGTTGGTGTGATATTGCAAATATGTTACGCGTTCAAAATGAACGTATGGAAATAAGTTATTTTCCTACCACAAGAGAATATACACAACAGTATGGAGTCACCAAAAAGGTGTTAGAGGAATTGGATAAGGAAATCACGATCATGCATCCAGGTCCCATTAATAGAGGCGTAGAAATTACTAGTGAAGTGGCTGATTCTGATCAAGCCATTATTTTGAATCAAGTAGAAAATGGGGTCGCTATTCGAATGGCAGTAATGTATCTTTTAGCTTCAAAAATAAAACAATAGTTATGACCATAGAACAGCATAATTCCACCACAATTATTATACAAGATAAAACCACTATTTCTGAATTTTCAACTAAACTTTCAGTATTGCATGAACGTTTTAAGGATTCAGATTTGATCGTACAGCTTAAAAATGCAACGACTACATCTTTAGATTCATTAATTTCACTATCCTCAACACACCGATTGTTAAACCGTTCTTTTGTAATAGTCAGTTCGCAGTTAAATCAAGACGATTTTGAAGACGACTTTATCGTTGTACCCACTCTTCTGGAAGCACACGACTATATTGAAATGGAACTTATACAACGTGATTTAGGATTCTAAACCCATAACTTTTGAAACTTTCCATCCTCGGTTGCTACAGTGCAACACCACGAATTATTGCACATACAACGTCTCAAGTTTTAGAGACGCGAGGGCATTTGTTTCTAATAGATTGTGGTGAAGGTACTCAAGTCGAGCTGAGGCGTCATAAAATCAAATTTAATCAGATTAAACATATTTTTATTTCACACTTACATGGCGATCACTATTTTGGATTAGTTGGCCTAATTTCTACGTTTAGATTGCTTACTCGAGAAACAGATTTACATATATACGGGCCCAAAGGCTTAAAAGAAATCATTACGTTACAGCTAAAACTCTCTGATTCTTGGACTAATTTCAAATTAATTTTTCATGTATTATCTTCTAAAGAATCGGAACTTGTTTATGAAGATGAAAAAGTGTCTGTTCATACTATTCCCTTAGATCATCGTGTATACACTAATGGTTATCTATTTAAAGAAAAACCCTTTGAGCGCAAATTAGACATTCAAAAGGCTGAAGCCCTAAATATTGATAAAGCCTATTTTAGAAAATTAAAACAAGGTGCTGATGTGGTCAACGAACAGGGCGAATTAATAGCGAATTCAGCAGTCACTTTAGAAGGGCACCAACCAAAGAGTTATGCGTTTTGTAGCGATACAGCGTATAAAGAGGATATTGTTCCCCTTATTAAAGATGTTGATGTACTGTATCATGAATCCACTTTTCTTGAAGATCATGAGTATTTATGTGTTAAAACAAAACATTCTACGGCTAAACAAGCTGCTATGATAGCGTTGAAAGCCAATACCAAACTCTTAATATTAGGACATTACTCTACGCGTTATGGCGGTCTTGAAGGGTTTAAAACGGAAGCCGAAACTGTATTTAAAAATGTACTGTTAGCTGAAGATGGTAAAGAATTTACGTTTTAAAATTTTTCAAACACACCCAATCCAAACAATGCAAAATCATACTTCACAGGGTCAGTAGGGTCTAATTTTCGTAAAGAAGTATCTAACTCTGCCAAAGCCTTAGCATCATTTTGTGAACGGTTTAATAGCCCTAGTTTACGCGCTACATTTCCCGAATGCACATCAAGAGGGCAGGAGAGTTGTGACGGCGATAACTGTGACCATAAACCAAAATCAACATGAGTATCATTTGGGCGTATCATCCATCGTAGAAACATATTTATGCGTTTTGCAGCTGATGTTTTCAAGGGATCACTAATATGTTTTTGTGTGCGTTGTAGATGGTCTATTTCAAAAAAATGTTGCTTCAGATAATGTATAGCGATTTGCAAACTATCTGCTTCTGCATAGGAGTTAAAAATGCCTTCCAAACCTTTGTGATGTGTGTAGATATGTTTCAAACTTTCCATAAACTGAATACAATCCGTGCCGTTAAATGTACGGTGTACAAAGGAATTCAAGACCTCTAAATCTTTTTGTTGGTGATGCATCACAAAGTCATGTGGCGCATCATCCATTAATTTCATTAAGCGGTTAGCATTATTAATAATACTTTTACGATTTCCCCAAGCAATCGTCGCTGTGAGAAACCCAGAAATCTCGATGTCTTCTTTGGATGAGTAGCGGTGCGGGATTTGAAGCGGATCAGAACCGATGAAATCAGGAGTATTATATTGAACAACTTTAGCGTCCAAAAAATCTTTTAGCTCTGCAGGGTTTAGTGTATTCAAATTAATTTGCTTTTACAAGACCATCAACCATGGTGATTTTTCGATCTGCCATATCTGCTAATTCATGATTATGTGTCACAATAACAAATGTTTGTCCAAAACGATCTCTTAATTTAAAAAACAATTTATGCAGGTGTTCCGCAGATTCACTGTCTAAATTCCCGGAAGGTTCGTCAGCAAAAATCACAGCAGGATTATTGATTAAAGCTCGCGCAACTGCAACCCGTTGTTGTTCACCACCAGAAAGTTCATTTGGTTTGTGGTTGTAGCGGTCTTCTAATCCTAAAAAACCAAGCAATTCTTTTGCTTTGGTTTCGGCATCTTTTTGTGAAGTCCCTTTTATAAACGCAGGAATACAAACATTTTCAAGTGCTGTAAATTCAGGTAATAATTGATGGAATTGAAAAATAAACCCCAACTGTTCATTTCTAAATTTTGCTAAAGATTTTTCAGAGAGTAAAGCAACATCAATACTATTAATTTGAAGTTTACTTTCTAAATTTTTTGATTGAAAATCTAAGGTACCTAAAATCTGTAATAAAGTTGTTTTACCAGCACCGGATGCACCTACAATAGAAACAATTTCACCTTTTTTGATGTCTAGGTCAACGCCTTTGAGTACATGAAGTTGATCGTAATATTTATGTATGTTTTTTGCAAAAATCATAGTGTGAAATTAAGTTTTATAGTTTTTATGTGCAATATTTCAAGTGTATTTTAATTAATTGTTTACTAACTTTGGGATCTAAATGTATTTGATATGAAACGAGCTGTTTTTGCTGGAGGATGTTTTTGGTGTACTGAAGCGGTTTTTAAACGTCTGAAAGGCGTAGAAAGCATTAAGTCTGGGTATACTGGAGGGTTTATTAAAAATCCAGCATATCGTGAAGTCTGTCAAGGGCGTACTGGCCATGCGGAAGGAATTCGGTTAGATTACGATGAAACGCTGATTTCATATCTAGAGTTACTAGAAGTGTTTTTTGCGACACATGACCCCACAACACTTAACAGACAAGCAAATGATGTGGGCACGCAATACCGTTCGGGAATATTTTATACTGATGATGATCAACTTGAAACAGCAACACAGTTTATGAAATCTCTTGAAGCTGCTAAAATTTTTGAGAATCCTATTGTTACAGAACTAACTCCTTTAGAGGTGTTTTATGATGCTGAAGATGATCACGATAGTTATTATGATTTAAATAGGGAACAGCCCTATTGTACGTATTTAATTGATCCGAAAATCAAAAAACTAGCTACTTATTTTAAATCACTTCTAAAATAAGAAATTGACTCTCAAATCAATAAATAATGAACTTAAAAAACGCTTATTTATCTATAAATTTCCCTAATCCAAAGCGTCGAATCATTTTCTTTTCAAAATTCCAAAAAAACTGAAACTGACCAAAAATCCAACCAAGAATTACGAGTAAAATCTGATAAAACACTAGGCTAATCGTAACAAATAAAACCCAATATAAAAAAGGATGTAAATTCTCTTGAGTAATTCCTATCATTTTAATAAAAGGGCGACCAATTATAACCGATGAAGAACCGGTAATTGCAAACACAATAAAAATTCGAATCAGTTCCCACCGTTGATTAACGGCCCATTTGGGCTCTAATTTTGAAATCGCAAACAAAATAATTTTTAAAAGGGTATAAAATACAACCACAGAAACAGGAAACGTGATATACAATTCTGAAAATGGCAATAAAGCCGTGAATTTTAACGCACTAGATCCCAAAAAGAATAACCCTAAAAATGGAAACAAGAGTTGCCAATTTTTTGTGATTTCCCATCTAGTTTTGAATGACTTCATGCTTTAAAATTTAAATCAAATATACTATAAGTTGAAAAACCTTAACGCATATGTTAAGGTTTTTTATACTAGGTAATTTATAACTTGAATTATTTCAATATAGAAATAATTTGAGAGGCTAATTCAGATCCAATACGGTCTTGTGCTTGATTTGTCGCTGCACCGATATGTGGTGTCAATGAAATTTTTGGATTCATTAAAAGCTGAACAGCAGGCGTTGGTTCGTTCTCAAAAGTATCTAAACCAGCAAACGCTAATTTATTGGAATTTAGAGCTTCAACAAGTGCAACTTCATTAACAACGCCTCCACGAGCGGCATTAATTAACGCACTACCTTCTTTCATAAGTTCAAACTCTGGTTTGCCAATAACAAATTCTTTTTGTGCTGGCACATGTAATGTAATAAAATCAGATTCCTTTAAAACGGTGTCTTTAGAGACTGTTTTGATTTCGAAATCAACAGTTTGTCCATCGAAAAACGCTAGAGAAAGTGTTGTCTTTTCTAAAAATGGATCAAATGCAAGAACTTTCATCCCAAGACCTAAGGCCATTTTTGCAGTGGCTTGACCAATTCGACCAAATCCAATAACACCTAAAGTTTTACCACGTAACTCAGTACCTTTAGCATACGCTTTTTTAAGGTTTTTGAATTTTGATTCGCCTTCTAAAGGCATGGCCCTGTTTGAATCATACAAAAAACGAACTCCTGAAAATAAGTGTGCAAACACTAATTCTGCTACTGATTCTGAAGAAGCGGCAGGTGTATTAATTACACTTAACCCTTTTTCACGTGCATATTCAACATCAATATTGTCCATTCCAACTCCGCCTCTTCCAATAATTTTTAGGCTAGGGCAGGCGTCTATAAGGTTTTGTCTTACTGTTGTGGCACTTCGTACTAGAAGCGCTACAATGTTTTCAGCGTTGATAAAGTTTTCTAATTGTTCTTGGGCTACAGTAGTTGTAAGGACTTCAAATCCAGCTGCAGTTAAATCGTCGATTCCACTTTGTGAAATTCCGTCGTTTGCTAATATTTTCATTTTTTATGCTTTTCGTTCTAATTCACTCATTACGTCTACTAAGGTTGCAACGCTTTCTAAGGGCAACGCATTGTACATTGATGCTCTATACCCTCCAACACTTCTATGTCCATTCAGTCCGTTTATTCCTGCTTCATTCCACATGGCATCAAACGTCGCTTTCAGTTTATCATCTTTAAGAGAGAATGTTGCATTCATTGTAGAACGATCTTCAGTTGCTGCAAATCCTGTAAATAAAGGATTCAAATCAATTTCGGAGTACATTAAACGTGCTTTTTTGAAATTTTCTTTTTCAATAGCTTCGATCCCACCTAGGTTTTTTAACCATTCAAGCGTTAGCATAGATGTATATACCGCAAATACCGGTGGGGTATTGAACATACTTTCTTTATCGGCATGAACTTGATAGTTCATCATTGAAGGAATTTTACGTGTTACTTTTCCAAGAATATCTTCTTTAACAATAATTAAAGTTGTTCCTGCTGGGCCCATATTTTTTTGAGCGCCTGCGTATATTAAACCAAATTTTGAAAAATCGAGTGTACGAGAAAAAATATCACTACTCATGTCACACACTAAAGGTGCATCAATAGTTGGGAATTCTTTCATCTGAGTTCCAAAAATAGTATTGTTTGATGTACAATGGAAGTAATCTAAATCTGA
>JAQXCA010000082.1 GCA_029252105.1 Flavobacteriaceae bacterium
TAACATTTATATCGAAAGCCATAATTTAAATAATTTTATTTCGTAATAATCGTTCGTAAAAATACGAATTAAATAAAATTATATTCAATTAAATAGTGAATAAGACGTGTAAAGGGTTATAATTTAATTAAAACTAAAATTCTCTGTAGTCTATTAAATTATTAGCATTTTTAGACGGTGAAAATTAAAATAAAATTGATAAAAATAGGATTAAAATAAACTTTCAATAATGGACTCAATAGAGATCCCATCGGCTTCAGCTTTATAATTCTTAATAATTCTGTGACGAAGAATGCTAATCGCTACAGCTTGTACATCTTCTATATCTGGAGACAATTTTCCATTGATAACCGCATAGGTTTTAGCAGCTAGAATAAGGTTTTGAGAGGCTCTTGGTCCTGCACCCCAGTCGACATATTGTGTAATTACTGGAATTGCAGTTGAAGAATTTGGGCGTGTTTTCCCGACCATTTTGACCGCATATTCAATAACGTTATCGGCAACGGGAATTTTTTGAATGAGGGCTTGAAATTTTAAAATTTCAGAAGCTGAAAAGACTACACTTACTTCCGATTGTGTACTAAGGGTTGTTAACTTCACCACTTGCACCTCTTCCTCAAAACTTGGATAGGTCAGGTTGATGGAGAACATAAAACGGTCCAATTGTGCTTCTGGAAGTGGATAGGTTCCTTCTTGTTCTATTGGGTTTTGAGTGGCTAATACAAAATAGGGCGTATCAAGTTTATAATGATGACCCGCAATGGTAACCGAACGTTCTTGCATGGCCTCCAGAAGCGCTGCTTGTGTTTTTGGAGGCGTACGATTGATTTCGTCTGCCAAAATGATGTTTGAGAAAATTGGACCTTTTATAAATTTGAATTGACGATCGTTATCTAATATTTCACTTCCTAAAATATCACTAGGCATCAAATCAGGAGTAAACTGGATACGCTTAAACTCTAATCCAAGTGCCTTGGCTATTGTATTGACCATTAAGGTTTTTGCCAATCCTGGAACGCCAACTAAAAGAGAATGACCACCAGAAAATATCGAAATTAAGACTTGTTCAATAACAGCATTCTGACCTACAATAACTTTAGAAATCTCTTGTTTTAAAGCCTGGTACTTTTGAAGGAATTGTTTTAAAGACGCAACATCTGACATGTTAATTAATTAATTTTAAACCAATTACTATTAAAATCACATGTACGCAACTCACCATTAATTTTAATATAAGTGTCCATTATTTTTTCTTCTTGCCATTTCTCTATTGCACTCAGTTGTTTTTCTTGTAGTGATAGGGCTTTAATTTTTAAATAATCCTGTGCAAAAGTAGCCTCATGTTCATCGACACGTTGTGTTACCGTGACTATTTTAAATTTTAATGGATTGATACGATCCTCATCTTTAAGAACTTGACTAACTTCATTATCTTTTAAGTTTTGGATTTGAGCATAAAACTCAGGATCCATTTTAGTGAGTTCAAAACTATAATCTTGTGTTTCTGGATTTCTAAGCTGACCACCATCAAACTTAGTTTCTTTTTCATCACTTGCTTCTCTAGCAGCATCAGCGAATGTGACTTCGCCATCAACGATACTTTGTCTTACTTTTTCAAGTTTTTTCCTAGCGTCTTCAATTGCAGCTTTAGTTACTTTTGGTCTTAATAGAATATGTCGAACATCATACTCTTGACCTCTAATTTTTTCTAATTGAATAATATGATATCCAAAATCTGTTTTGAATGGTTTAGAAACTTCGCCTTCTTGTAATGAAAAAGCGACTTCTCTAAATTCTTTGGCCATCACTGGACGCTTTCTATTAAGGGTATATTTCCCACCTGTTCGCTTTGATCCAGGATCTTCTGTGTAGAGCACTGCTTTAGTAGTAAAACTTGCACCATTGTCTAAAACGTCTGCTCGGAATTCATTTAAACGTTTGATCACCTTATCGGTCTCCACTTTGGTTGTTTCTGGAATAACCACAATTTGAGCGATTCGTAATTCAGTTCCAAACAACGGACGTTCGTCTTCAGGAATTTTATTGAAAAATTGACGTACTTCTTCTGGAGTGACTTCTATTTCTTCCACAATGGTTTGTTGCATTAATGAAGCCATTTTACCATTTTTATTCAGCTCAAACATTTCATCTCTAAGTTCTTTTTCAGATGATTTTTTGTAATAAGCAATCAGCTTATCCATTGAACCAATCTGCTCAGCAAAACCTTCAAGTTGTTGATCGACATAAGATTTAACTTCGGCATCGTTTACTTCTAAACTGTCCTGAATTGCATGATGTATATAAAGCTTATCTTCTAACAATTTACCAAAAAGTTGGCAACGCGTAATGTCTTCTGTTGAAATACCACCTGCTTCTAATTGCGTAAATTGCTTGTCAATATCGGAATCTAGGATTACAAAATCGCCTATAACCGCTGCAACGCCATCTAGCTTTACACGTTGAGTAGTATCGATTATTGTGACTTTAGGCGCTTCGACCTCGACCTCACCAATAATTTCTTGTGAAAATGAAGAAAGGGTTATCAAAAAACAAAACCCTAGTACGTAAGACTTAATTATAAATTTCAAATTTTTTATTTTTAATGGCATCATTAACTATATCACTTTTTAGTTGCTTGATGAGTTTTAACTTTCGATTATTAATGACTATCTGTTTGAGTGTTGGTAACACATATTGCATTGGAGCTTGACTGCCACGCTCTAAGACTTCATTAATCTGCATCAAATATAACCCTAAAGAATCTTTGAGCTGTATAAAATTAGGTTTTTTTAACAGTACTTTATTAAAACCCAATTGTAACGGATTAATTTTAGAAATCACTTGTTCTGATTTTATCCAAATGGAATCTTTTAAATAGAATGAATTAAATTGAATGGCAATAGAATCTAACCGAACTTTGTCTTCGAAGTTGAAACGTTTGAAACGTTTTTTGACTTCATCTATATTGGATAATGTTGAGTTTACATTCACATACCTCATTTTTAAAAGATCTTCTTTTAAAATAAAAAGTTGTTTATTGTTAGTGTAAACATCATCTAGTTCTTGATTTGAAATTGAAGTGTCTAAATTATTATTAACTAAGGCTTCAACATAAGCAGAAGTGTAAAGGTCACTTTTATATTGCTGAACAAGTTGTTCAAACTCCGCTTGAGTGTCTTTGTTCAAATTTAAATTAGCGCCGTCAATTAGAAGCTGAGTAGTTGCCCAATTATTGATAATATTTTGGACATAAACAATACTATCCGTTTCAGATTGACCCTGAACAAAACTAAAATCAATATCAGTACTATACAAAAATGCATCGTTAACACGTGCCATGGGAGCCCGTTCCGTAGTATCTGAACGTAAATTACAGGACTGGACAGTCACCAATAAAACCCCAAATAGTATAAAAAAGTATTTCAATTTATTTAGAGATTAGTTCGTTTACTTTTTGAAGTACATCTTCATTTATTTCAACACCAAATTTGGTACGTAATTCTTTAACCCATTCGGATTCTAAAACCACTTGATAGTCTGCAACAACTTGTCCTTTTGCCTCCTCTAATGTTTTTACAGTAACCGGTTTAGCGGACGTAACATTAATTACATAATAATTTGAATTTTCTTCGATCACTTTTGATAACCCTATCTTAAATTCAAAGGATTTAGGCAATGCAGGATGCCCGAATTCCAATTCACCATTTGAAAATATAACATTTTGCTGATCGTTTTTGTTTAGCTCTTCATTAATGGCTTCATTGGATTTATTTCTATTCCAATACTTACGTACTTTATTGATGTACTTAGAATTCGTTGAACGCGCTACAGACCCTTCAATTCTTTCAGGTCTGGTGTAGTTTTCTTTATTTAAATTATAAAATGTAAGTAAACCTAAAGAATCATTTTTAGCACCTTCCCATATTTTGTCTTGCATCAATTCAAACAACAACAAACCCTCTCTATATTCTTTAATAACTTGAGCGTACTCTTGATTTTCATATTCTAAGTTATCTTTTTTATATTGGAACATCGATAGTTCTAAAAAAGATGCATATTGTTTGTTTATAACTTGACTTTTGGACCATTTACTATTGATCGATTTTTGGTTTTTATTTAAGTAATCTAAAAAATCTTGATACACATAAAATTGATCTTTAATAACAAGAAATGATTGACTTGCATCAAAATTCTTAGAAGTTTGCCAGGTATTTTGAGTTGAGTCATACGTTAGATTAGACTCCAATTGTGCGAGATTAGGGTTGTGATTTGAAATTTGATACTCTAGTAATAATTGCTCTAACATTTTTGCTTTAACAATTTGTGAGCGCGCATCTTTTCCAACTTTATTTTCTAAACTTGGCTGTAACCTGTCAAAGGATTGGATTGGAGTTTTATCAATAAATTTCAGAATATGCCAACCATATTTGGTTTGAATTGGTTGGGAAATCAAATTAGATGAGCTTAGTTTGAAAGCCGTGTTTTCAAAAATTTCAGAGTTGATCTGACCTGATGTAAAAGGTTTGAGCCTGCCGCCTTGCATTGCACTGCTTTTGTCATCTGAAAATTGTTTAGCAAGTTCTGCAAAATCGTCGCCTTGAAGCAGTAATCGATGTAATTCCTGAATACGGTCCTTAACAACTAGCGTACTGTCTTTTTGAGTGTTTGAAATCATGATATGGGCAACACTGACTTGTCCCCTCGACTTACGTTTGTCTAAAACTTTTACAACGTGAAACCCGAATTTAGTTCTAAAGGGTTTGGATACTTGGTTAACTTTAGTTGAATACGCAGCAGATTCAAAATCGTATACCATTTTAAACGCTGAGAAAAATCCTAGATCTTCTACGAAAGTGGATTTCCCATTATGTAATTCCTTTTTTAAGGAGTCAAAATCTTCGTTTATAAACCGTTCTCTATACACTTCAATTTTTGAATACGCGTCTAAAGTATCTGTTTCAACCTCATCTAATAACACTAAAATATGTTGTGCTTTAACTTCATTTTCCGTGCGCTCGTAGGCTTCACGAACTAAACCTTCAGTCACATTTTTATCCGTCAAATAAGACTGGGTTAGTTGATTTTCATAAGACTTAAATTCTTTTAAATAGACCGGATCTTTATCATAGCGCAATGCTTTAGCTTCTGCTATTTTTAGTTTATAATTAATAAATAAATCTAAA
>JAQXCA010000112.1 GCA_029252105.1 Flavobacteriaceae bacterium
TCATCCATGTAAGAGGGGTTCGATTCCCCTACGGGCTACAATTATTTAATAATAATAAAATTAAGAATTATGGCAAATCATAAGTCAGCTTTAAAAAGAATTAGAAGTAACGAGTCAAAACGTGTGCTTAACAAGTATCAGCACAAAACGACACGTAATGCAATCAAAAGTTTGCGTGAAACAACTGATAAGAAAGAAGCTCAAAAATCGTTTTCTGCAGTGTCTTCAATGATTGATAAGTTAGCCAAAAACAATATCATTCATAACAACAAAGCGGCGAACCTTAAATCTGGTTTGTCTAAATTTGTTGCAGCACTATAAAAACTATTCTTTGTTATCCTATATAGGTTAACCTCAGCTATAGCATATAATTAAAAATCCTGTAAAGTTTACTTTACAGGATTTTTTGTGTTTAAAAATAGTTGAGGAATGCGTTTTATGACCAAGTACTGGAACTACAACTTAATGCACCTCTTATATAATTAAAAACACAATAAAACCTATTTTAGTCTAATAGCGACTCTTGAGCTAAGAAGATAAACTCAATAAGTAAGGCTAAGCCTTACTTATTGTAAGGCAAGAATTACGCTATTATATTTTTTATGTATTAAGTTTACAAAAATTGGATCTCAAATCTAATTCTTCATTAAGCAATTTAACCATGCTTAAGATATTATTTACTGTAAGTAACATAGGAACTTTTTTAAGCCTCCATATATATTTTTGGTGGTCAGAATTTAAGTTCAGATGTAGAATATCGGGGATTCATCCAAACGGACTCTACAGTGTAACTTTATGACCATCCGGCTTACGGAATTATAAAACAGAAATTTACCAATATAGAAAGCGAGAAATGAATCTAAAAGGTTGACTCCTAACTGTTCTAGACCTTAAGGGAACATTAAATTTAATATTATGAAAAATGTATTTAAAATTATTTATTTAATAAGTATATCTTGTTTAATTTATTCTTGCGATAATGATGGTTTTAGAGAAGCACCAGAGACTGCCTTTGAAGTGACTGACGATTATTTAGTTTTTAATTATGATGCCCTTTCCGATCCGGATAAGATTAAAGTTATTGTTGGAGAAGCAATTAGTAATTTTTTAATGAACACCCCTGAATTCAACGATAAATTGTTCTCAAAATTAATTAATCAAGATCAAAAAACTACAGAGTTGCTTTATATTAAGGAAAAAGACATTGTGATTTCAGATGGACAATCTTTGGAAGGCTTGTTGTTAGAATTTTATTCAGAAAACGAGGATAAGAAAAATCTTATCGCAAATATTAATACGATATTGCCTAATCTAGTAATTAAAATACCGCAATGGACAGAAGCGGTTTTAGAAATTAATAATTTAGAATTAGAGTTTGCGGTGTATCCTTGTTTATCTAAGTATAAAGAAAAAGTGGTTTACTTTAAGAGCGGGGCACAAAACGTAGCAAGTAGGTTAATTAGTGACTCAAATTCGATTTCTGATTATTTACCTATACAAATAGAAGAAAGTGAGCGTTTAATCCCTGTTGAAAAGAATATGAGTACTACATTTTGGGGCAATGATTTTTATGAAGATAATTTCCCTTTTTTAATTTTGTGTCCAGATTTCAATAGACAAGCGTATACGATTCACTCAAATGAAAGTTACGATTTTGTAGATAAAATTAGCCTTAATGAAGATTTGGTTAAAGCTCGATTATGTGCTATTCAACTTCTGGATACTTCTAATACTAACAATTGTGATATTGTATATGAAAGAGATTGCAGAGACGAAAAAAATGTAATTGAAGGTTTAAAACTAGCAAACATATCAACGTTTATAGGATTAAATAATCAACCAGGTGGAGAAGATGTGATGTCGCTTCATTATCAATTCTCTGTTGCCTCTATGTGTGGTAATTTAATGCAAAATGAAATATGCCCTCCTTCAGACTGGAAATTTGTTTTCTTTGGTCGATTTTTTGACTTTTTTGAAATACAAGTTCATAACGGATACCCTGTACAATCAGAATTAACTGATGTCTATTTTATTGGAAATGGGTATTATTTAAAAGCGTTTCCTATTTACTACGACATTCCAATAGATTTTTCAGAAGAAGGGATTTATTCTCAAGCGAGATACTTGCCTTTAACGCCTAACGGTACTTGGGACGGAAATGTATATGGTAGTGCAATTAGCATGGCAATCTATGAACATGATGATATTACTGTAGACGTATCCCAAACGAATTCGATAAGCATTACTAATACAACCAAAGTTTCTGCAAATTTAAGTATCGGCGAAGTTTTTGAAGCAGGTGCAGACTTTAGTAATTCTATAACACGCACATCGAGTACAACAATTACCATTGATGCTTCTAAAGACGTTGAATTGGGGAAAACAGCTGCCAATTATTATCAGCAAAATTTCACTAATCCAAACATTGGATTTGGGTATAATGTCACAACGGGTGCCGTAAATACACATTTTGCGTTTTACTATTAAGGGCTTTCTGAAACGGATTTTAATTCTAATTTAAAACCCCCTCAAAAAAAAAGCCTCTCGATTTAGAGAGGCTTTTTGTATGCATTAAAAATGAATATCTAATTATCCATTCATCGAGATTAAAAACTCCTCGTTATTACGGGTTTGTCTAAAACGATCGTTGATAAACTCCATCGCTTCTACAGGGTTCATGTCTGCAAGATATTTTCGCATTACCCACATTCTTTTAATGGTTTTCTCATCTAATAATAAATCGTCTCTACGCGTACTAGAAGAGGTAAGATCAATAGCAGGGAAGATACGACGGTTCGATATTTTACGATCCAATTGAAGTTCCATGTTTCCAGTACCTTTAAATTCTTCAAAGATCACTTCGTCCATTTTAGATCCTGTTTCAGTCAATGCCGTCGCAATAATTGTAAGAGAGCCTCCATTTTCTATATTTCGAGCTGCACCAAAAAAACGTTTTGGTTTGTGAAGTGCATTGGCATCTACACCACCACTTAAAATCTTTCCAGATGCTGGCTGAACGGTATTATAGGCACGAGCTAAACGAGTAATTGAATCTAAAAGAATCACTACATCATAGCCACATTCTACAAGGCGTTTTGCTTTTTCTAAAACGATATTAGCAATTTTTACGTGCTCATGTGCTTCTTTGTCAAACGTAGAAGCAATCACTTCGCCACGAACATTACGTTGCATGTCTGTAACTTCTTCAGGACGTTCATCAATCAGTAAAATCATTTGATATACTTCTGGGTGGTTAGCTGCAATTCCGTTAGCAACATCCTTAAGAAGCATTGTTTTACCTGTTTTTGGTTGTGAAACAATCATACCACGTTGGCCTTTTCCAATCGGGGAAAACAAGTCCATAATTCGAGTAGAAATTGTACTTTGTTTTTCAGCAATATTGAATTTTTCTTTTGGAAAAAGAGGCGTTAAATGTTCAAACGCTACACGATCTCTAACCGCTTTAGGGTCCAATCCGTTGATTTTACTTACTCTAATAAGCGGGAAATATTTTTCACCTTCTTTTGGAGGGCGAACATGTCCAAGAACTGTATCTCCATTTTTCAATCCAAATAAACGAATTTGAGACTGCGATACATAAATATCATCTGGAGATGAAAGGTAATTGTAATCCGAAGATCTTAAAAAACCATAACCATCTTGCATCACGTCCAATACACCTTCACTTTCAATGATAGCGTCAAATTCAAAGTCAGGTTCTTTATAACGGTTTCGAGTGTCTTTGTTACCGTTATTACCTTGTTTTTGATTCGGATGTTTATAATTTGGATTTTGGTTCGGATTCTGTTTAGAATTCGGATTTTGATTTGGATTCTGTTTCGAATTCGGGTTTTGATTTTTCTGTTTTTGAGGCTTTGGTTTATTTTTAGACTCTGGCTTCGATTCTGCCTTAGTCTCCGTCTTCGTTTCAGTTTTGATTTCAGCACTAGGTGTTGCTGAGTTATGATCAGAACTCGTTTCTTTTTTTGACTCTACTTTTGCAACGGGTTTCGCTTCTGTAGTTACTGAGCTGTTAGCATTTTGAGCCAAAGGCTTAGGATTCGCTTCTTTAGGTTTAGAGATGCGTTCTCTTCTAGGTCTTGGTGTTTTTGCTGCTGCTGGAGGGGTTACGTTAGGCGTAACCATCGTTGGATTAGCAGCCTGTAAATCTAGTATTTGGTATACAAGATCAATTTTTTTTAAACTTTTGAATTTTGGAACATTGAGTTTTTTGGCAATTTCTTGTAATTCAGGAAGTTTTTTTTCTTTTAGTTGTGAAATTTCAAACATTATCTATGATAGTTATTTTTCAAATCCCTTAAAAAATTAAAGGTCTAAGTTTTGGAATGATTTTATGAAGAAGTAATTTCTATTACAAATTGGATAAAGCGAATTAAGTATTTATCGCTATTATATATGCAATTATACAACTTTATTTTTAAACTTTTTATAGATGTAATAAAAAAGAAACTATTATTTTTGCTCCTCATTATAACGAGAATGCTTCAAAGAATTCAAACATTATACTTATTGTTTGCTGCGGTAAGCGCAAGCGTTTTGCCGCAATACCTGTCCTTGCGTGGCACAGGTGACACTCTTGAGTTTGCGTTTGAATCTACGGAATATATGATCTTATTTTTAGCATCAGCGGCGTTATCGTTGATCTCTATTTTTTTATTTAAAACACGACAGACTCAATTTGTTCTGGGGCGTTTAAATATCATATTAAACTTAATTTTACTAGGATTATTTGTATATCGATTGCTAACTGTATCTGGAGAAACTGCGAATTCTGAGAAAGGTATTGGGTTGCTGCTTCCTATTTTGTCTATCGTATTATTGGTG
>JAQXCA010000043.1 GCA_029252105.1 Flavobacteriaceae bacterium
TTTAAAAAGACAACATATAACGATGACTGGCTTATTAACAATCTTAATTTTATTAGGGATCACTATTGCAATTTGGCAAATGGTCAAAATCTTTGATTTAGCACAAGTAAATAAAGATCTATCTCAAGTTGCAAACGATGGTGACAACAAAGTTCAAGGATACCTTATGTTAGCCTTTTTAGGCTTTATTTATGGGATCACAATTGTGTCATTTGCACTTTGGGGGGATTTACCTCTAACCTCTAATTCAGCTTCTGAACATGGCCCTGAAATCGATCGTTTAATGATCATTTCTATGGTGGTGATTTTTATTGTTCAAACAATCACACAGTTTCTATTACACTACTTCGCCTTTAAATACAAAGGAGAAAAAGGACGTAAAGCATTATTTTATGCAGATAATGATAAGTTAGAATTTATTTGGACGGTTATTCCTGTGATTGTTTTGGCAGGACTTATAATGTATGGCTTATTCACATGGACGGACATCATGACTATTGACGAAGATGAAGATCCAATAGTTATAGAACTGTATGCACAACAATTTAACTGGAAAGCACGCTATGCTGGTGAAGACAATGTATTAGGAAAAGCCAATGTGCGACTTATCAATCTTGATAATGCCAATATTTTAGGATTAGACGAAGCAGATCCAAACGCACAAGATGATATTATTACCACAGAATTACACCTTCCTGTAGGTGTTCCGGTATTATTTAAAATGCGATCACAAGACGTTTTACACTCTGCATACATGCCTCACTTTAGAGCGCAAATGAATTGTGTACCAGGAATGATTACTCAATTTGCATTTACACCAACAGTGACCACTGAAGAAATGCGATTGAATCCAGACATTTACGAAAAAGTAAGAAACATCAATAAAATCAGAGTCAATAAAAGTAAAGAACTACAAGCCAAAGGCGAAGAACCACTTGATAGCTATGAATTTGATTACTTATTGCTTTGTAATAAAATATGTGGAAAGTCGCACTATAACATGCAAATGAAAATTATTGTAGAATCTGAAGAAGACTACAACGCATGGTTACAAGAACAAAAATTATTTAAGAACTCTTTAGTTCAAAATTAAAAATTAAAGAAATAACAACATAAGATTATGTCAGCACAGGTAGATACTCACGCACACCAAGACGATCATGGACATCATCCCAAAGAAACTTTCATAACGAAATACATTTTTTGTCAGGATCACAAAATGATCGCCAAGCAGTATTTAATTACTGGGGTTATTATGGGAGTGATAGGGATTTTAATGTCCTTGTTAATGCGTATGCAAATCGCATGGCCTTCGCAACCCAACCCAATTTTTGAAGCTCTTTTAGGTAAGTGGGCTCCAGGAGGTGTTATGGATGCGGATATCTATCTAGCCTTAGTAACTATACATGGTACTATTATGGTATTTTTTGTATTAACAGCAGGTCTGAGTGGAACGTTTAGTAACTTATTAATTCCATTACAAATTGGCGCGCGAGATATGGCCTCTGGATTCCTTAACATGGTATCCTATTGGTTATTCTTTTTATCAAGTGTTATCATGGTAGCGTCCTTTTTTGTTGAAGCAGGACCCGCTGCTGCCGGATGGACAATATATCCTCCATTAAGTGCATTACCTTTAGCACAAGGTGGATCAGGAGCAGGAATGACTCTTTGGTTAGTCTCAATGGCTATCTTTATTGCGTCCTCTTTATTAGGATCTCTTAACTATATCGTAACGGTACTAAACCTTCGAACAAAAGGAATGGCAATGACAAGACTGCCATTAACAATATGGGCATTTTTCATTACAGCTGTAATTGGAGTAGTTTCATTTCCTGTATTATTATCAGCTGCATTATTGTTAATCATGGACCGTAGTTTTGGAACCTCTTTCTTTCTATCGGATATTTTTATCCAAGGCGAAGTATTGCATTACCAAGGCGGATCACCAGTATTATTTGAACACTTATTTTGGTTCTTAGGACACCCAGAAGTATACATTGTACTACTTCCAGCACTAGGAATTACATCCGAAGTGATTGCTACAAACTCTCGTAAACCAATTTTCGGTTACCGTGCAATGGTAGCGTCTATCTTAGCAATTGCATTCCTATCAACCATAGTATGGGGTCACCATATGTTTATCTCAGGAATGAATCCATTCCTAGGATCTGTATTTACATTTACAACCTTATTAATTGCTATCCCATCTGCGGTGAAAGCATTTAACTATATCACCACATTGTGGAAAGGAAACTTACAATTGAATCCAGCCATGCTGTTTTCAATAGGGTTAGTATCCACGTTTATAACAGGTGGTCTTACAGGAATTATTCTTGGGGATAGTGCTTTAGATATCAACGTTCATGACACCTATTTTGTAGTGGCACACTTCCATTTAGTAATGGGAATTTCAGCTCTTTACGGACTGTTTGCCGGCGTCTACCATTGGTTTCCAAAAATGTTTGGACGTATGCTTAATAAAAACCTAGGATACATTCACTTTTGGGTCACTGCAATTTGTGCTTACGGCGTATTTTTCCCAATGCACTTTATTGGCATGGCAGGATTACCACGACGTTACTACACAAACAGTAACTTCCCCTTATTTGATGACACTTCAAATGTTCAAATCCTAATAACGGTATTTGCACTTGTTGGAGGCGTTTTTCAATTGGTGTTTTTATGGAACTTTTTTCATAGTATTTTTTATGGCAAAAAAGCTGAACAAAATCCTTGGAGATCTAATACTTTGGAATGGACAACACCAGTTGAGCATATGCACGGCAACTGGCCAGGAGAAATACCTCACGTAGAACGTTGGGCTTATGACTACAGTAAACCCGGTCATGATGAAGATTTTGTACCTCAAAACATTCCTCTGAAAGAAGGTGAAGAAGAACTACAACACTAGATACTCATAACTTAATAGTATATTTAAAAGCCTTTCTTAAAACAAGAAAGGCTTTTTCTTTATATTTGTGTATATGAATGAAAATCTAGATCCAACCGACGAGCATTTCTCAGCAGAGGAACACGATATAGAAAAGGTGTTAAGACCCCTTTCATTCGACGATTTTGCAGGCCAAGATCAAGTCCTTGAAAACCTTCAAATATTTGTTCAAGCCGCTGTAGAACGCGACGAAGCTTTGGATCACACTCTGTTTCACGGCCCTCCAGGTCTTGGTAAAACAACACTTGCACACATCCTTGCCAATGAACTAGGTGTAGGGATAAAAGTTACCTCTGGCCCCGTATTGGATAAGCCAGGAGATTTAGCAGGGCTGCTAACCAACCTAGAAGAACGCGATGTTTTATTTATCGACGAAATTCATCGACTAAGTCCAATAGTAGAAGAGTACTTGTACTCTGCAATGGAGGATTATAAAATTGATATTATGATAGAATCGGGGCCCAATGCACGCACGGTTCAAATCAATCTAAATCCATTTACACTTGTTGGCGCTACCACTAGATCAGGACTATTAACTGCTCCAATGCGTGCCCGATTTGGTATCAGCAGTCGATTACAATACTATTCAACAGAACTACTCTCTACAATTATTCAAAGGAGTTCAGATATATTACAGGTTCCGATTACTTTAGAAGCAGCCATTGAAATTGCAGGCCGAAGTCGGGGCACACCTCGTATTGCCAATGCATTATTACGTCGTGTTAGAGACTTTGCACAAATTAAAGGCAATGGAAAAATAGACATCGAAATTGCAAAATTTGGTCTAAAGGCATTGAATGTAGATGCGCATGGATTAGATGAAATGGATAATAAAATTTTGACCACTATTATAGATAAGTTCAAAGGAGGTCCTGTAGGAGTAACCACCATAGCCACTGCCGTGAGTGAAAGTCCAGAAACGATCGAAGAAGTATACGAACCTTTTCTGATCCAACAAGGCTTTATCATGCGTACCCCTAGAGGTCGTGAAGTTACCGAACTGGCATACAAACATTTAGGACGTATCAAAGGCGATATTCAAGGCGGATTGTTTTAGAATAATTTTATATTAATGTCAGGCTGAGCGCAGTCGAAGCCCTTAAAAACGTTAATCATGTATTTGTATTACGGATACAGTCTTAAATGCTCTGACGAATCGTATATACAGGAATCACAAACAATATAGAAAGAAGGTTTAAGCAGCACCAGTTTGGATTTAATAAAGATTCATATACCAAGAATTTAATGATGTTTTACAAGCGATTTATTTTGAATAGAAAATTAAAGGATGGACGCGAATAAAAAAACAAGCTTTAATAAAAGGAGATTTTGATATGTTGCAAATTCTTTCAGAATGCAGGAATGCAACACATTATAAATATAAGAATTAGTTGGTTTAGCACTTCGACTGCGCTCAGTGTGACATCCAGATTTAATAAAAAAATTAGTTAATTTAGCACTTCGACTGCGCTTGTTTGCCGATAAGCAGGCTGAGTGAAACATCCAAATGAATTTAAAAAACCACTATTCAAAGCTCATAAAAGACGAAGCTAAACGCCTCGGTTTCCTGTCTTGTGGCATGAGTCAAGCAGGGTTTTTAGAAGAAGAAGCGCCACGTTTGGAGTCTTGGCTCAAAAACAATAGCCATGGCAAAATGCAGTACATGGAAAACCATTTTGATAAACGCCTAGACCCAACATTATTAGTCGAAGATTCTAAAAGCGTTGTTTCTCTGATTTACAACTACTTTCCTGAAGACACACAGCAGGATATAGACGCCCCAAAGATAAGTAAATACGCCTATGGCAGAGATTATCACTTTGTTATCAAAGACAAACTCAAACACCTTTTAGAATTTATTAAAGAAGAAATAGGCGAAGTTCATGGCCGTGCTTTTGTGGACTCCGCTCCAATTTTAGAAAAAGCCTGGGCAAAAAAATCAGGGTTAGGGTGGATCGGAAAACACAGTAATTTATTAACCCAACAAGTAGGTTCTTTCTATTTCATCGCGGAGCTTATTATTGATTTAGAATTAGATTATGACACGCCTGTAACCGATCATTGTGGAACGTGTACCGCCTGTATAGACGCCTGCCCTACAGAAGCGATTACCTCAGAATATGGCGTGGATGGCAGCAAGTGTATTTCCTATTTTACGATTGAGCTAAAAGAGCAAATCCCCTCCGATATGAAAGGGCAATTTGACAACTGGATGTTTGGATGCGATGTCTGCCAGGATGTATGTCCATGGAATCGGTTTTCAAAAGCACACAGTGAACCCCTATTCAATCCAAAACCAGAATTGTTGTCCATGACCAAACAGGATTGGGAAGAAATTACGCAAGACACCTTTAGTAAAGTGTTTCAGCACTCCGCAGTTAAACGCACAAAATACTCCGGATTAACTCGAAATATTAAGTTTTTAGAAGACTGATTTAATATGTACAAATAGCATATACTAAGTGTCTAATATATTTTCTTTAATTTTAGAAAAATTATATTAGAGGTTTATGCTTAAAATATTTAAAATGCAGTACTCATGAAATACCCCATAATACTTTTCTTAATTGCAATCTTATGTGTTCAGTGTATGACTACAAGCAAACCGATCCCAGAAAAACAGTATGGTTTAATCACTGAAAAAGCCATGGTTGTTTCTGCTAGAGAAGAAGCTTCCAAAATTGGAGTTGAAATTATGAAGCAAGGCGGCAATGCGTTTGATGCAATGATTGCTACCGATCTAGCATTGTTAGTGTCGTATCCCTCCGCAGGGAATATTGGAGGTGGTGGATTTATGGTTTATAGACAAAAGGATGGCACAATTGGCGCTCTAGATTACAGAGAAAAAGCGCCTTTAGCAGCCACTAAAAACATGTATCTTGATGCCCATGGAAATGTAGATTCTGATAAAAGTCAAATTGGGGCACTCGCTGTTGGCGTCCCAGGAACAATTGCAGGCCTATTTGAAGTTCACGAAAAATTTGGAACGCTACCTTTTGAAAAATTAATAGCACCAGCAATACGTCTTGCAGAATATGGAGTCGTTGTAACGGAGAAGCAAGCTCAGAATTTAAATGATCACACAAACGATTTCAAGGTCGCAAACAAAAGAACCATAGTATTGGATAAGGTTTGGAAAAAAGAAGATACAATCAAATACCCTAAATTAACGCAAACATTAAAACGTATCCAAGCTAATGGAAGAGGTGAATTTTATAAAGGAGAAACGGCAAACCTTATAGTCGATTATGTTCAAAATTTAGGAGGTATAATTACCAAAGAAGACTTGGCTTCGTATGAAGTCAAATGGAGAAATCCTGTCACTTTTGAGTATAAAAACCACAGAATTATTTCCATGCCACCGCCTTCTAGCGGAGGAATTTGTGTGGCTCAAATTTTGAAAAGTATCGAGCCTTACGACATAGAACAGTATGCTCATAACTCAATACAATACATGCAGGTTATTACGGAAGCTGAACGAAGAGCCTATGCCGATCGCTCCTATTTTTTAGGAGATCCAGATTTTGTAACGATTCCAACAGACAGTCTCACCTCCAAAACCTATCTTTCTAGAAGAATGGCAAGTTTTGATTGGAAACAAGCCACAATGTCTAGTGAATTGTCAAGAGGCGTTTTTCCAGGGTATGAAAGTACTGAAACCACGCACTATTCTATTGTTGATCAATTTGGAAATAGTGTAGCCGTAACCACCACATTAAATTCTAGCTACGGCTCTAAAGTCTATGTAGAAAAAGGCGGTTTCTTTTTAAATAATGAAATGGATGATTTTAGCGCAAAACCAGGGGCGCCAAATGTATATGGCTTAGTAGGCGCAGAAGCAAATGCGATTGCCCCACAAAAACGAATGCTAAGTTCCATGTCACCAACCATTGTCGAGAAAGATGGTCAACTTAAAATGGTATTAGGTTCTCCAGGCGGTTCTACAATTATTACGTCTGTAATACAAAATATTTTAAATGTATTGGAGTATGATATGACTATGCAAGAATCAGTTTCTAAACCACGATTTCATCATCAATGGCTGCCAGATAGTATAAAAGTTGAAACGTCATTTGATACGCTTAACTTTCCGTCTCTTAAGAAATTAGGCTATAATATAGACCAGAGTAACACTCCAATAATAGGAAAAGTCGATGCAATTTTAGTACTCCCTGATGGTCGTTTAGAAGGCGGTGCAGACCCAAGAGGCGATGATAGTGCTGACGGGTTTTAAGTAATTAAATATAAAAACAGTTGATTTTTTCATGAGCTATAATGTTTAATTTTATGAAAAGAATAGCGTTTTAAATTTCATTTTTAAATGGAACTGTCTAACTTTGCTGATCAAATCCATGAATATGTCGAAACTAAGTAAACACGATCTAGAAGCATTAGCGTATCACGAGAAACCTTCTCCCGGAAAAATTCAAGTCGTTCCTACCAAAAAATATGCAACACAGAGAGATTTAGCGTTGGCCTATTCTCCTGGAGTAGCAGCGCCTTGTTTGGCCATAGAAAAAAATCCATCCGATGCTTATAAATATACAGCAAAAGGGAATTTAGTTGCCGTAATTACAAATGGGACTGCCGTTTTAGGTTTAGGAAATATTGGCGCAGAAGCGTCTAAACCCGTAATGGAAGGAAAAGGACTACTTTTTAAAATATTTGCAGATATTGATGTGTTTGATATTGAAGTGAATACAGAAAATGTAGAAGAGTTTATACAGACTGTTAAAAATATAGCGCCCACTTTTGGCGGAATTAATTTAGAAGATATCAAGGCGCCTGAGGCCTTTGAAATTGAAAAACGATTAAAAGAAGAGCTCGATATTCCTGTGATGCACGATGATCAGCACGGAACAGCTATTATATCTGCAGCGGCTTTACTAAACGCTTTAGAAATTGCAGAAAAAAACATTCAAGAGGTAAAAATAGTAGTAAGTGGTGCTGGTGCAGCGGCCATATCCTGTACACGTTTGTATCAATCATTTGGTGCGAAACGTGAAAACATTGTCATGCTTGATAGTAAGGGTGTTATTAGACAAGATCGTGATAACCTAACCACTCAAAAAGCCGAGTTTGCGACTCATCGAAAAATTGATACACTTGATGAAGCGATGGATGCGGCCGACGTGTTTATTGGCTTGTCAACATCCGATATTGTGAGCCCTGAGATGCTATTATCAATGGCCAACAACCCGATTGTATTTGCAATGGCCAATCCGGATCCAGAAATAAAATATCACCTTGCCGTAAAAACACGTGAGGATATCATTATGGCTACTGGCCGAAGTGACACTCCAAATCAAGTCAACAATGTACTTGGTTTTCCATTCATATTTAGAGGTGCTTTAGATGTGAGGGCAACTACGATTAATGAGGAAATGAAAAAGGCGGCAGTTATTGCTTTAGCCGATCTCGCTAAGGAGCCCGTTCCAGAACAAGTGAATATTGCCTATGGCGAAACACGCTTAACCTTTGGAAAAGATTATATTATTCCAAAACCATTTGATCCCCGTTTAATTGCAGCAATTCCGCCAGCAGTAGCTAAGGCAGCTATTGAAAGCGGTGTAGCCTTGTCTCCAATCTCTAACTGGGAACACTACGAAGATGCCCTTTTGGAGCGTATGGGCTCCGATAATAAAATCGTTAGACTTTTATTTAATAGAGCGAAGCTCAATCCAAAACGCGTTGTTTTTGCAGAAGCTGATCAATTAAGCGTATTAAAAGCCGCACAAATTGTTTTAGAAGAAGGGGTGGCATCGCCTATTTTGTTGGGGCGTCGAGACGAGATAGAACGTCTCATGGAAGAATTAGAATTTGTTGAAGATGTACTCATAATTGACCCAAAAGATGATGAAAGTAGTGTTCAAAAAAATAAATATGCTGAAATATATTGGAAGCAAGAGCAACGAAAAGGCGTAACGCTTTTAGCGGCTCAAAAATTAATGCGCGAACGTAATCATTTCGCAGCAATGATGGTGAATGAAGGCGATGCAGATGCGCTTATTACAGGGTACTCGAGTAATTACGGATCGGTAGTAAAACCAATGTTAAATTTAATTGGTCTGGCACCTGGTTCAACACGGATAGCAACCACAAATGTAATGGTTACACAAAGAGGTCCTATGTTTTTGAGTGATACGGCAATCAATATTAATCCAACTGCAAACGATTTAATAAAAATCGCACAAATGACATCTGGCGTTGTTAAAATGTTTGGGTTAGAACCTGTAATGGCAATGATTTCATATTCTAACTTTGGATCTTCAAAAGATAAAACAGCAACAAAGGTAAAAGAAGCGGTATCATACCTCCACAGAAGACATCCAGATTTGTTAGTGGATGGCGAACTACAAACAGATTTCGCTTTGAATAGTGAATTGTTAAAAGCTAATTTTCCTTTCTCAAGATTGGCAAACAAAAAAGTAAATACCCTAATTTTTCCAAACTTAGAGTCGGCCAATATTACTTATAAACTATTGAAAGAACTTAATAAATCGGAGTCTATTGGCCCAATAATGATGGGATTACGTAAGCCTGTACATATCCTTCAATTAGGAGCAAGTGTCGATGAAATTGTGAACATGACAGCCGTAGCGGTTGTGGATGCACAACAAAAAGGAAAACAGTAAATTAACGTTTTAAATCACTTTCTTTTTTCTTAAAATATTGTATAATTTTAGTACATTTGAAATTCAAAGAAAGTGAAGATATGATTACACACATTCAGGGTAAATTAGTTGAAAAAACACCAACACATGTCATTGTAGATTGTAATGGCACTGGGTATTTTATCAATATTTCACTTCACACCTTTTCTCAAATCACAGATCAAGAGTCGATTAAAGTACTCACACACCTTCAAGTAAAAGAAGATTCGCATACGTTGTACGGGTTTATGAGTTCTGCAGAACGAGAGATATTTAGACTTTTAATTTCTGTTAGTGGGATTGGCGCCAATACCGCACGGACCATGCTTTCCTCTCTGACCCCAATACAAATTCGAGAAGGAATAGCTATTGGAGATGTACCTTTGATACAATCCGTAAAAGGAATTGGTCTTAAAACAGCCCAACGTGTCATCATTGATTTAAAAGACAAAGTACTTAAAATTTACGATATAGATGAAACTTCTCTATCTCAAAACAATACAAACAAAGATGAAGCGTTATCTGCATTAGAAGTTTTAGGTTTTATGAAAAAACAGTCTGAACGCATTATCGATAAAATAGTAACAGCGACCCCTGATGCTTCTGTAGAATTCATTATTAAAGAAGCTCTAAAAAACCTGTAGCACATTTGGAAATCTATAACGGTAAATCATATTTTAAAATACTTTTTTTTGTAGTCCTATTTTTGGGTTTCAACTCCACGCTATTTGCCCAGCAACCAACGACTGTTAGAGATTCCACTTCAACCACTTTTTCATTTGGAAAAATAGAAACTCCAAACCCAGGGAGTATTGAGAGTAAATACACTTATGACCCCTTAACGGATCGGTATTTTTACACCTCCACTGTTGGGAATTTCAATATTAATTACCCCGTTATATTATCGCCTAAAGAATTTCAAGAACTAGTTCTAAAAGAAAGCTTGAAATCCTATTACAAAGAAAAACTTGATGCTATTGATGGCAAAAAAGAAGGCTCTGAAGAGGCTAAGAAAAACCTAATTCCAGATCTTTATGTTAATTCTAAGTTTTTTGAAACCATATTTGGGAGTAATGTAATATCAGTTGTACCACAAGGATCTGTAGAAATAGATCTTGGAGCAATGTACACCAAACAAGAAAACCCTGCGTTTTCACCAAGAAATCAAAGTAACTTTACGTTTGACTTTGATCAACGCATCAGTTTAAGTTTGACAGGTAAAGTAGGGACGCGATTAAGTGTGAATGCCAATTACGATACACAGTCGACTTTTGATTTTCAGAATTTATTTAAAATTGAATATACGCCATTAAGCAAAGCCAAAGAGTTGCAAAGCCAAGGAGAAGGATTGCTTTCGGATCCAAAGGGAGCTGCGACTGGTCTAGCCCAGAAAGAATTAAATAAACTTAATTCAGATAACGAAGATTCTATCCTTCAAAAACTAGAACTCGGTAATGTAAGTATGCCACTAAACAGCTCTTTGATTACAGGTGCACAAAGTTTGTTTGGAGTCAAAACAGAACTACAGTTTGGCAAAACAAGAGTCACCGCTGTGTTTTCTGAACAACAGTCCGAAACACGCTCTGTGACTGCACAGGGTGGTGGAACTTTAGAAGATTTTGAGTTTTTTGGTTTAGATTATGACGAAAACAGACACTTTTTTCTTGGTCAATACTTTAGGTCAGCATATGATACAGCTCTAGAAAATTATCCATTTATCCAATCACAGGTTCAAATTACTAGAATAGAAGTTTGGGTAACCAACCGAACAAACCGGATTGATAATGTTAGAAATATTGTAGCGTTACAAGATTTAGGAGAATCGTCAATTATTGGGTTAAACACCATTCCTCCAGGGTTTGTAAATGCGGGACCCACTGCGTATCCTGATAATGGAAACAATAACTTTGACCCAACAACTATTGGTTCTGGTTCTCTACTTACTAGCGCGGTTCGAGATATAGCTACAGTCCAATCCGGGTTTTCTTCGGTAGACGTTAGTGAAGGTTTTGATTATGGTAAACTCGAAAACGCACGAAAATTAACGGAAGGCAACGAATATACAGTCGATACCCAGTTAGGATATATTTCTTTAAATCAACGTCTTCAAAATGATGAAATTTTAGCCGTTGCCTACCAATATACTGTTGCAGGTGAGGTTTATCAAGTCGGTGAATTTGCAAATGATGGGGTTAATGCAACGGATTCAAACATCGATTCTACAACAGGAAACTCCACAGTGACCAATCAAAGTTTAGTCTTAAAAATGCTAAAAAGTGCCGTGACCAACGTCAAGCTTCCAATATGGGATTTGATGATGAAAAATATTTATAATACGGGAGCTTATCAATTGTCTAAAGATGACTTCAAATTAAATATTTTCTACAACGAAACTTCAGCACTTAATTTTATAACACCTGTAGGAACCACTGCGTTTCCAGCGCCTACAGCAACTAATGATCCTATAGAAGAAACGCCTCTAATTCGATTGTTTAATTTTGACCGCTTAAATTTTAATAATGATCCTCAGAATAATGGGGATGGCTTTTTTGATTTCGTGCCAGGCATTACCGTAGTTCCTCAAAATGGAAAAATTGTATTTACCAAAGTCGAACCTTTTGGAAGTTATCTGTTTGAAACGCTTAGAACGGCGGGGTCTGAAAACTATGAAGGTGACGAAACAACATATAACGAGAATCAAGAAAAATACGTTTATAAGTCACTCTATAAAAACACTAAAACAGCGGCATTACAAGACAGCGATAAAAATAAGTTTTTAATGCGCGGGCGTTATAAATCTTCTGGAGGTTCAGGAATTCCAATAGGTGCCTTTAATGTACCAAGAGGTTCAGTAAATGTAACTGCTGGTGGGCGAGTCCTAGTCGAAGGCGTTGATTATACTGTTAATTATCAGATTGGAACGGTTCAGATTTTGGACCCATCCCTTCAAGCATCCAACACCCCAATAGAAGTTTCAGTTGAGAACAATGCGGTTTTTGGACAACAAACAAAACGCTTTACAGGATTTAATGTTGAGCATCAATTCAATGAAAACTTTGTATTAGGCGCAACGTTCCTAAATTTAAATGAACGCCCGATTACGCAGAAAGCAAATCTTGGTACGGAATCCATTAACAACTCTATTTTTGGGTTTAATGGAAACTACTCCACTGAAGTTCCATTCCTTACACGATTGGCTAATAAACTCCCTAATATCGATACGGACGTGGCGTCCAATCTTTCGCTTCGCGGTGAGTTTGCGTATCTAAGACCAGGAGCTCCAAAAGGCACCGATTTTGACAATGAAGTAACGTCTTATGTTGATGATTTTGAAGGGTCACAAAACGGGATCAGTTTATTAAGTCCACAATCTTGGATGTTGTCAAGTCGACCAAAAGATTTAGGGCGAGTGTATGCTGAAGGTTCTGAAAATGAACAAGGCTATCAAAATGGATTTGATAGAGCGCTGTTAAATTGGTACTCTGTAGATCCGATTTTTTATAGTAGCCGACGTCCAGATGGCATTTCAGATGATGATATTTCTGATTACTATACACGACGAGTTTTTATAGATGAATTGTTTCCACAAGTTGATTTAGTCACAGGACAGTTTACGGCAATTAGTTCTTTAGACTTAGTGTATAACCCCGAAGAAAGAGGGCCTTATAATTACAAATCCGACGCCGTTGATGGTGTTTTAAATACACCTCGAGATAGTTGGGCAGGAATCACAAGACAACTTACCACCACAGATTTTGAGCAATCTAATGTCGAATATATTGAGTTTTGGCTTTTAGATCCCTTTTTAAATAGTTCATCAAATCTAGGGGGGAAATTAGTTCTTAACTTAGGAAACATTTCTGAAGATGTGATTAAAGATGGGAAAAAACAATATGAAAATGGACTCCCTGAAGACGGTGATATTAGTTTTTTAAACGCATCGACATGGGGAACTGTAACCCCTCAAAACCAATCCTTGATTTATGCATTTTCATCGCAAGGCGATGCGCGTAACAATCAAGATGTTGGATTGGATGGGTATGATGATTTGGAAGAAAGAGCCTTAACAGACACGCGGTTTACAGCATTTACAGCACTTGAAGATCCTGCTAATGACAACTATAATTATTACCTAAATACTGAAGGAAATATCTTTGAGCGTTATAAACGTTATAATGGATTAGAAGGAAATTCACCTGATGCGTTTTCAGAAACCAATCGAGGGTCTACAACCTTACCAGATGTCGAAGATATTAATCGGGATAACACGATGAATACGATCGACAGCTATTACGAATATGAAATAGATATTACTCCTTCCGAATTAAGTAATCCTAGTGCCTCCTACATCGTCGACAGAAAGGTAGCAGATTCAAATATCATCTTGCCAAATGGATCTTCACTCGGACCAGGCGTTAATTGGTATCAGTATCGAATTCCGTTGTCAGAATTTACAAGTGAAATTGGAGGCATATCTGATTTTAGATCGATTCGATTTGCACGTATGTATCTCAAAGATTTCACAGAAACTACCGTGCTACGTTTTGGAACCTTAGACCTTGTACGTAGCGATTGGCGACGTTATCAATTATCGTTGGATGATGAATCTGATGAGGCCACACAATCTGACCCCACTGATTTTAGTGTTGGAATTGTGGGTATTCAAGAGAATGATGGCGGTTATGTGTCTCCCCCAGGCGTCGTTCGGGAGCAGTTAAATAACAATAACACTATTGTGCGTCAAAACGAACAATCTTTAGTGGTGGATGTTTGTGACTTGGAATCAGAAGATGCGAGAGGTGTTTTTAAAAATATTAATGTGGACATGCGTCAGTATAAAAAACTTAAAATGTTTGTCCATGCCGAAGATGGTGAAACCGGTAGTTTTAAAGAAGGAAGTCTGGTTGCATTTATTCGAATGGGGAATGATTTCACACAAAACTACTACCAAATAGAGGTCCCCTTACGGAAATCTTCAGGAGCTTCTGGAACATCGCCAAATGAAGTGTGGCCAGAAGAAAACGAGATCGATATTCCTTTAGAATTTCTTAAAAAAATAAAAGCCTTAGGTATCAGTCAAGGTACTTTAGGAAACGAAACACCCTATTTTTACACTATTGCTGATGGCGTTTTACAAGAAAGTCCTGTTGATGAATTTGCGCCATTTTCATTAAACTCAAATCCGAATAGTGTTGAACAACGGATCGCTGTAAAAGGGAATCCAAATTTTGGAGATATTCGAACCTTAATGGTGGGAGTCAAAAATAATAGTGGCAGCAATCAATGTGCAGAAGTTTGGTTTAATGAACTTCGACTTGCCGAAATGGACAATGAAGGCGGATGGGCGGCGATTATGAGCATGGATACTAATGTTGCCGATTTCATGAATGTGAATGCCACTGCAAAGCGAAGCACTACTGGTTTTGGAAGTCTAGAGCAAGGACCTAACGAGAGAAGTCGTGAAGATTTGAAACAATACGATGTGGTCACCAATTTGAATATTGGTCAACTACTCCCAAAAAAATGGGGCTTGGAAATTCCATTTAACTACGGACAAAGTGAAGCATTGATTACTCCTGAATTTGACCAACAATACAAAGATTTAAAACTTCAAAGTCGTTTGGATGCCGCCACAAGCCCTGAAGAACGTAAACGTATAAAAACGCAATCTGAAGATTATACAAAACGACAAAGTATTAATTTTATAGGGGTTCGAAAACAACGAACTGGGAATGCCAAACCTAGAGTGTATGACGTTGAAAATTTAACAATGAACTATTCTTATAACAGCGTCAAACACCGCGATTTTGAAATCGAGAATTCTTTGGATCAAAATGTGAGAGTAGGCGCCAATTACAATTATAGTTTTAATCCATTAAAATTGGAGCCGTTTAAGAAAAATGACTCTCTTTTTATGAACAAATATTGGAAGCTCATAAAAGATTTTAATTTAAATTTATTGCCATCCAGTCTTTCAGTAAATTCTGATTATGTACGACAATTTAACAGTCAAAAATTTAGAGATGCGGATTTAGGAGCGAGTAATATTACTGTTGATGAATTGATCAGAAGGAACTATACTTTTGATTTTCAATACACAGTTAATTATGATATTACAGACGCTTTACGGGTTAATTTCACGGCTTCTAACAATAATATTGTACGAAATTATTTTATTGATGATGAATTAAATGGCGATCAAGATCCAAACCTTGGAGTGTGGGACCGCTTTTTTGATTTTGGAGATCCAAACCGCCATACGCAACAACTTGGTATTAATTACACATTACCACTGAATAAATTCCCAGCACTGAGTTTTATCACGTCTAACTATTCGTATATAGGCGATTTTCAATGGAACAAAGGTTCTGATTTATTAGTGGATAACAATACAACGAGTTTAGGGAATTCGATATCAAATGCGAGTCAACATAATTTGAATACGTCCTTTGATATGCGAAAACTATATCGTTATCTGGGATTAAAGACAAACTCTAGAAGACGTTCTTCCAAAGCTAAAAAATTCAATTTAAAAGATTTTGGACTTGGGTTGTTAACCAGTATCAATCGAATGCAAGTTAACTATTCGGAAAATAACAGCTCCTATTTACCGGGCTACCTTCCAACGCCTGGGTTTTTAGGCACGCTTAGACCGACAGCTGGATATACTTTTGGAAGTCAACGTGACATTAGAAGAATTGCTGCAGAAAATGGGTGGCTAACCACCTTCGCAGAATTTAATCAGCAATACACTGAAACCTATAACCAAGACATCGATTTTTCTATTAATATGGAACCGATTTCAGATCTTAAAATAGATTTGAATGGTGGTAAAACATTAGCAACTAACTTTGCAGAAAATTTTAATGCGGTAGGGAATACCTATAATTCATTATCTCCAAACACTTTTGGAAATTACAACATATCAACCATCTTAATCAAAACTGCTTTTAGTCAAAGTGATGAACTTAAATCTGTGCCGTTTGAAGAATTTAAGAGCAACCGTTTGGTGATTGCGAATCGCTTAGCTCAAAATTTTTATGGTGCCAATGGATTTTCAACCGATGCAGAAGGCTATCCCGAAGGCTTTGGAAAAAACAGTCAAGCCGTATTGTTGCCGTCGTTTTTAGCAGCGTATTCTGGAACAAAGTCAAATAAAACGAGCTTGGATGCGATTAAAGATATCCCACTTCCAAACTGGACTTTGAAATACACAGGGTTTATGAAAAATAAATGGTTTAAAAAGCGTTTCAGAAGGTTCTCAATAACCCATGGCTATAATGCGTCGTATACCATCAATCAGTTTCGTACGAACCTTGACTATGTAGCTGCCGATCCAACCTTGGATTTTGTATTACAAAAAAGCAAGAATACCTTAGATCAATCTGATAATTATAAAGCCGAAACCTTATATAGTAATATTAATCTTGTAGAACAGTTTAGTCCTTTGCTTAAGATCGATTTTGAAATGAAAAACTCGGTTAAAGTCTCTGCAGAAATTAAAAAAGACCGAAGTTTATCCTTAAGTTTTGATAACAACCTCCTTACCGAAATTCATGGAGACGAATATGTTTTTGGACTAGGGTATCGAATCAAGGATTTAAGAATACGATCCAAATTAGCAGGCGCTCGAAAAATTATTAAAAGTGATTTAAACATGAAAGCCGATATTTCTATGAGAGATAATCGAACAATCATTCGCTATTTAGATTTAGACAACAATCAAGTGAGTGCAGGTCAAACCATATGGAGTATGCGTTATGCAGCAGATTATGCGTTCAGTAAAAATTTAACGGCCATATTTTTCTTTGACTATGCATTCTCAGAATATGCAATCTCAACAGCATTTCCTCAAACGTCCATTCGTTCTGGATTCACGCTGCGCTATAATTTTGGAAATTAAAAACAAACCTCTTAATAGTATTTAATTATGAACATTCCTGAAGATTTAAAATACACCAAAGACCACGAATGGGTCAAAATAGACGGGGAAATAGTTACCGTTGGTATTACTGATTTTGCTCAAGGCGAACTCGGTGATATTGTTTACGTAGAAGTCGAAACTCTTGACGAAACCTTAGAGGCTGATGCCGTTTTTGGAACAGTCGAAGCCGTCAAGACCGTTTCAGATTTGTTCTTGCCCGTAGAAGGAGAAATTATTGAGTTTAATGAATCTTTAGAAGAAGAGCCTGAAAAAGTAAATGAGGATCCTTATGGCGCTGGATGGATGATTAAAATAAAAGTTGCAGACACCGCAGATTTAGAAACCTTGCTTAGTGCTAATGACTATAAAGCGATCATTGGTGCTTAAAACAGTTTTGATACATAGTGCTACGCTTATTTATACGACCTCAATAGGAGTTTTGAGCTTAGTACGTCTTACAGTTGTGCCTAAACTTAACACAGGATTTGATGATAAAATTGTACATTTTTTAATGTATGCTATCCTCTGTTTTGTGTTTTTTTTAAGTTTGGAAACGCTTAAAAACAAGTCAAGTTTAGTCGTAGCTATAGTTTTAGCCATTGGATTTGGAACGGTGATCGAAATTTTACAAAGTATAGTCTCTATTTACAGAACAACTGAGGTTTTGGATATTGTGGCAAATTGTCTAGGAGTACTAACAATGGCCATTATTGTCTATGCCAAAAAAGAAGTTATAGTTAAAAAGTTGTAAACATTTGTATATGTATTAAATTTTTAAGTAATTTAACCCTTTGAAAAATAACACAAAAATGGAACTAAAGAAAAACTCAAAAGCAGACGTCAGTAGAAATGGATCTATCTATTTTGCTGTTGGTTTAGCACTAATGTTGTTTTTAACATACAGCACCATAAACTATAAGACTTATGATAAGTCATTAATTGATATCGGAAAGCTAGATCTCGATTCAGAACTAGATGAAGAAATTCCTTTAATAGATCAGTTAAAGCCACCACCACCGCCACCACCGCCACCAGCTGCACCGGAGGTTATCGAGATTGTGGAGGATGAAGAAGAGATTGAAGAAACTGTTATTGAATCTACTGAAACGGATCAGGATGAAGAAATAGAAGTTGAAGATATTGAAGTTGAAGAGGTTTATGAAGATGTTGAAGTCCCGTTTTCGGTGATTGAAAATGTACCAGAATATCCGGGTTGTGAAAAAGGCTCTAACACTGAAAAAAGAAAATGTATGTCTGCTAAAATCGCCAAATTTGTACAACGTAAGTTTAATACAGATTTAGCAGGAGATTTAGGATTATCAGGAAGACAGCGTATTAGTGTAATTTTTAAAATCAATAAATCTGGTGATGTTGTTGGTGTACGTTCAAGAGCACCACACCCGCGTTTAGAAAAAGAAGCGGCACGTGTGATAAACATGTTGCCAAAAATGAAACCTGGTCGTCAGCGTGGAAAAGCGGTGATTGTACCTTATTCATTACCAATTACGTTTCAAGTCCAAGATTAAGTATTTTAATACGATATAATTTACAAATCCCGCCTAGGCGGGATTTTTTGGTATGTTTATTGTTGTATTGGGTTTTATAATCCCTTAAATACAACATTATGAAATCCTCTTCAGATCACTCTCAACCCCGTTTACCGAAAAAAGCGCCTAAGTCAGATGTGAATAGAAATGGTTCTATTTATTTTGCAGTCGGTTTAGTATTAATGCTCTTTGTGTCCAATCAACTGATCAATTACAAGACGTATGATAAATCAGCCATTAACATAGACGCTTTAAATCTTGATGATATAGATGAAATAATAATCCCCTTAGTGGATTTGAAATTGCCACCACCGCCACCGCCAGCAGTAGTACCTGATGATATTCAAGCTATAGATGATGAAGAAAAGATTGAAGAAACTGTTATTGAATCTACTGAAATTAATCAAGAAGATGAAATTGAAGTTGAAGATATTGAAGTTGAAGAGGTTTATGAAGATGTTGAAGTCCCGTTTTCGGTGATTGAAAATGTACCAGAATATCCGGGTTGTGAAAAAGGCTCTAATACTGAAAAAAGAAAATGTATGTCTGCTAAAATCGCAAAATTTGTACAACGTAAGTTTAATACAGATTTAGCTGAGGATTTAGGATTGTCGGGGAAACAACGTATTAGTGTGATCTTTAAAATCAATAAATCTGGTGATGTTGTTGGTGTGCGTTCTAGAGCACCACACCCACGCTTGGAAAAAGAAGCGGCACGTGTGATTAACTTATTACCAAAAATGAAACCAGGACGTCAGCGTGGAGAAGCGGTGATTGTGCCTTACTCGTTACCCATTACATTTAGAGTTCAAGATTAATTTTTATTAGTGTTTATAATTTAAAAATCCCGCCGAGGCGGGATTTTTCTTATTTGTGCTTCAGATATAAATACTTCTTTTCATAATCAATTACTGCATATCCCTTTTTAAGAACATCTGCGCCAATGATTCCATCAACGGGGGCAGTATCAATAGAATCAAATGCATTGTTCACATAGCTTAAGTCTATTAAAGCTATGGGAAAGCGTGTTTTTACCCATCCACCTATCTTAATGGTATTGTTTTTAGAGAGAAAGGTATCCATTTTATCGGGTCCCGCTCCGCTTGCTTTAATGATTGATGGGCTCGAATGTAGCTTAAAACGCGCTTTAAGTTTGAGGTCTATAAAGGTAGTGGAAGCGCCTGTGTCTATAATGAAAACGCCTTTTACACCATTAATTTTACAAATGATTTTAAAGTGATTAGATACAATGGCGTGCATCTTTATCTTGAAATAAGAGTTGTCAATAAGAAATTCGGACAACGAGACTGGAGGTGTTTTCAAAGCAAAATATTTTTAACAAAGATACTATTCAAAATCTTACTTTTGCACTATGATAATTACAGACACACATACCCACTTATATAGCGAAGCTTTTGATGAAGATCGAACAGAAGTCATTGAACGTGCATTAGCAGCAGGGGTGAAACGATTTTTTATTCCAGCGATCGATTCTACATATACAAAAGCGATGTATGCCTTAGAGAAAAGCTATCCAGAACATATGTTTTTGATGATGGGACTTCACCCCACACATGTTAAAGAGAATTATTTAGAAGAACTGTCACATATTAAAGATCAACTGGCTGCCCGAAAATTTGTAGCGATTGGCGAAATTGGGATTGACCTTTATTGGGATAAAAGTACGTTGCCGCTTCAGCAACAGCTGTTCAGAGCGCAAATTCAGCTAGCCAAACAGTATAAGTTACCTATTGTGATTCATTGTCGAGATGCTTTTGATGAAGTGTTTGAAATTTTAGAAGATGAAAAAGGCTCCGATCTTTTTGGTGTTTTTCATTGTTTTACGGGAACCTTGGATCAGGCTAGAAAAGCTATTTCATATAATATGAAACTTGGTATCGGAGGGGTTGTTACATTTAAAAACGGAAAAATTGATCAATTTTTAAATCAAATCGATTTAGCTCATATTGTTTTAGAAACCGACGCACCCTATTTGTCGCCAGTACCTTACAGAGGAAAACGTAATGAAAGCAGCTATATTTTGAATGTTTTAGAAAAATTAGCTGATATTTATGGCGTTTCAAAAGCGTATATTGCAGAGGTTACGACCCAAAACTCGAAAACTGTTTTTAAATTTTAAATCTAATGAAACCACAAATCCTACTAATATACACTGGTGGCACTATTGGAATGATGAAAGATCCAATTACAGGGACTTTACAAGCATTTGATTTTGCAGCACTCTTAGATAAAATTCCAGAACTAAATTTATTAGACTGTGCTATTGACACGGTGTCTTTTGAAACACCAATCGATTCCTCCAATATGAATCCTTCGCATTGGGTTTCAATTGCAACTATTATAGAGGATAATTATAAAACACATGACGGATTTGTAGTCCTTCATGGTAGTGACACAATGAGTTACACGGCATCAGCGCTTAGTTTTATGTTAGAAAATCTTTCTAAGCCTGTTATTTTTACAGGCTCACAATTGCCAATAGGAGATTTAAGGACAGATGCAAAAGAAAATTTAATTACGTCTATCCAAATTGCAGCTCTTCAAAATAACAAATCAGCCGTTGTAAAAGAAGTAGGGTTATATTTTGAATATAAATTATATAGAGGAAATCGAACAACGAAAATTAATGCTGAACATTTTGAGGCGTTCGCATCCTTGAATTTTCCAGCCCTTTTAACATCTGGAGTCCACTTGACAGTTAATCACGAGCTTTTACATAAACACTATTCACAGGTCCCACTAGTGGTTCATAAAACACTGGATCCAAATATTGTATTGATAAAGCTATTTCCAGGAACCACCCCTGTTATATTACAATCAATATTAGAAATTCCAAACCTCAAAGCGTGTGTAATAGAAACCTACGGAAGCGGGAATGCCACTACTGAAGGTTGGTTTCTTGAAGGAATTCAAAACGCAATAGCCAAAGGAATCTATATAATTAATGTGACCCAATGTGCGGGAGGTAGTGTTTATATGCGTAAATATCAAACAGGCAAACACCTTGAAAAGATAGGAGTTATTTCAGGAAAGGATATGACAACGGAGTCTGCGATTACAAAAATAATGTATATGTTGGGACTCCAAATTCCGCAAAACATGTTCAAAACTGTTTTTGAAACCAGTATTCGTGGTGAAATATCATAAAATTAACCCTTAAAAATTTTAGCAATCAAACTATTTTTTCTTTATTTGGCAAGCTAAAAAAGCAAAACTAGAGAGGTGGCCGAGTGGCTTAAGGCGCACGCTTGGAAAGCGTGTATACGGCAACGTATCGAGGGTTCGAATCCCTTCCTCTCTGCAATTATGTTTATATTAATGACTTATCTTTTTTTTTAAAGGTCGAAGATTAATTTTCCTATAAGGTGATTATTCTCGATTCAATTAAAATTTATCGAGTTTTGTTGTTTTTATTTTTGTAATTACATTTTTTTTATATCTTTAACATCTTATACA
>JAQXCA010000086.1 GCA_029252105.1 Flavobacteriaceae bacterium
TTGAGCATTCGAGAAGCCTTTGAAGATGATGGCTATGTTGATGCAGGCATCATGAGTTATAGCGCTAAATATGCGTCGTCATTTTATGGTCCTTTTAGAGATGCTTTGGACTCTGCTCCCGTGGATTCTAAAAACATTCCTAAAGATAAAAAGACCTATCAAATGGACTATGCAAACCGTTTTGAAGCCCTTCGAGAAACCGAAATGGACATTGATGAAGGCGCAGATATTGTTATGGTGAAGCCCGGGTTGGCATACTTAGACATTCTTCGAGAAATTAAAAACGAATTTGATGTACCTGTTGCGGCTTACCAAGTGAGTGGCGAATATGCCATGATCAAAGCTGCAAGCGAAAAAGGATGGCTCAATCATGATCAAGCCATGTTGGAAACCACAATGGCATTCAAGCGTGCAGGCGCTGATATTATTGCCAGTTATTTTGCAAAAGACATTGTGAAACTGATTGGGTAATATAGCCTTACACAAATTATATTAGCTAATTATTGTTTATAGTTTCGGATTTTTTGTTAAGTTTACAAAACCCAAAACTATCTATCATGAAAAAAGCAATACTATCTGCAGTATGTGTTCTATCCTTATTTTCCTGTGTAAAAACAGATCTAGTCAACGATCGTGTTGATCCTAAAATTTTCATTTCAAATCCTTTATCATCATTAAAAGATGGAGATACTCACCAATTTGAGGTTAACTATTTTAATTATGTAGGCAAAGAAATCGAAAATCCCAACGTGCGTTGGAGTAGTAATAATGAATTGGTTTTAACCATTACAGAAAACGGATTCGCCAGTGGAGTAAGTGGCGGAGTGGCAACCGTTACAGCAACTCTAACCACTGACGAAGAAGCAATCACTGTTACCAACACTAATAATGTTATAGTTTCATCTGACGAAACAGAAGAAGAAGAAGAACCCGTAAAGTTTGAGGGGACCATTGTTACAACAAGCTCCTACTCTTTAGAAGGAAGTTACGTTTTGGAAGTGCAAGACAATGGCATTCTCAGACTCTCTTTAGGAGATGACTATAGTGCTTCTACTAGCTTGCCAGGGCTGTACATCTATCTTGGGAATAATCCGAGTTCTATTGCCGATGCCTACGAAATAGGTGCCGTCACTACTTTTCAGGGTGCTCATTTTTATGACTTGCCTGAATCAATAGACATTCTTGATTATAGCTATATTTTATACTGGTGCAAACCTTTCGGAGTAAAAGTTGGTGAAGGTCAAATACAATAACCCCCCTATTATGAAGAAACTAATTGTTTTAAGCCTGCTATTCGTGTTTACTTGTCAATTTTTCACCCATGCGCAATGGTTAGAAAAAAAAGGAGACGGGTATTTTAAACTAAGTGCTTGGACGCTTGAAGCAGATCGCCATTACACCAATACTGGAGCCACAGACCCTAACGCTACTCGTGGAACTTTTAATTTAAATATCTATGGAAAATATGGCTTATCCAGAAACTGGAACCTCATTGCTTATATCCCTTTTTATGTGAAGACCTACCAGAACCATCAAGTATCCTCAGTGACGAACGAAACACTCATAGAAGGAGAAGAAAATACCAGTTTTGGAGATATGGATTTGGGAATCGAATACCGCTTATTAAAAACATCTAAACTTGCCTTTTCTGCAGTCTTAACTTTAGGAATCCCTTCTGGTGATAGCAACGGAGGTAGCGATGGAAGTTATCAAACTGGCGATGGGGAGTTTAATCAGGAAATTAGATTCAATGCAGGCACTTCTTTTAAGATTTTTAAACAGCCGTT
The DNA here is from genome assembly GCA_029252105.1 of Flavobacteriaceae bacterium. Taxonomy (GTDB): domain Bacteria; phylum Bacteroidota; class Bacteroidia; order Flavobacteriales; family Flavobacteriaceae; genus Hel1-33-131. The sequence goes on from JAQXCA010000086.1 coordinate 1,788, forward strand.
TTATGCTAAAAGTTATGTTGGATTTAACAACCGAACTGAGAATTTTTCGGATGAAATCCGATTTGGGATAGAAGCGGGAACTAATTTTTTTAACAAAAGGGTGTTATTTTTAATGCGTTCTAACACGGTGAGATCTCTAAAAAACGGCTCCTTAAGTGCTGCTAATAGTAATGGAAGTATTTTTGCAAACAACGTTGAGTTTGTAAGTATCGGATGGGAAGCCGCTATAAAATTCACTAAAAACCTAGGGATTAGTGTAGGTTCTGAATCTGCTTTTTCTGGAAGGGTTATCTATGCCGCTCCAAGCTATTCGGCAGGCGTATTTTATTTACTGAAGTAAGACCTCTAAATGTAGCTTATTTATATTTATATTTACGCTAACTCAAACATGCACAAATGAAAAAGTTCATAATACGTTTATCTGTTATAATTACAGTTTTAATTGCAGCGCTATACATTACAGATACTGATTATCTTATAAAGGCAGTCCGCACTATATATATTAAAGGGTACACTACAGCCTATCTCGAAGATTATAAAGAATTTGATAATGTAATCATCGACAATGATTTGCCACAACCATGGCCTATTCATGAAAATTATAACACCGTCAGAGAGTCAGAATCTTTAGTAAATTACAATGCCAGAACAGGAACCGTCGCCTATGTAATTATAAAAAATGATAGCGTTTGGTTTGAAAACTATTATGATGGGTTTAATAAAAACTCTAAAACCAATTCATTTTCAATGGCGAAAAGTTATGTTTCGGGTCTTTTAGGAAAAGCTATTAGTGATGGGTATATCAAAAACTTAGATCAACCTGTTGGTGAATTTTTCCCCGAGTTTAGCGAAGGCCTGGCTGCCCAAATGACCGTAGGAGATTTATCTTCTATGGCCTCTGGGACAAATTGGGTAGAGGAGTATTATTCCCCACTATCCATCACAACACGCGCTTATTTTGATGATGATTTAGAGAAAGTGATTTTAGGCCTTAAAGTCGTGAATGACCCTGGTAAATCCTATAAATACTCAAGTGGAGACACACAGTTATTGGCTATGGTTTTGGAAAAAGCAACAGGCAAAAAACTATACGATTATCTTTCAGAAAGTTTTTGGAAACCCTTAGGAAGTGAAAACGCAACACTCTGGCAAGTGGATAGCGAAGGACACGATTTAGTAAAAGCCTACTGTTGTATTGCGAGCAATGCCAAAGACTTTGCACGCTTTGGAAAACTCTATAAAGATCACGGTAAATGGAACGGCACTCAAGTACTCGATTCTACTTTTATTGCAAAATCTTTAACACCACGATTTTCTGAGAGCCCTCAATATGGGTATGGATGGTGGCTCCAAAAACGCGGCGATAAATCTTTTTTTATGATGCGTGGCCATCTGGGACAATACGTTATTGTAGAGCCCACTGACAATGTGATTATTGTAAGGCTTGGTCATGAAAAATCACCTGACGCTGATTTACATATTTTCTCAGATGACATTTCAGTGTACATCGAAGAAGCTTATAAAATGTTATCTCATGCTCCAGAAACTCAACCTTGAAAATCTTCTATTTTTAGATATTGAAACGGTTCCTGAAACCGCTCATTATTCAGATCTTTCAGAAGACAAACAACTGCTTTGGGAACAAAAATCAAAATACCAAAGGAAAGAAGATTTTAGTCCAGAAGCATTTTATGATCGTGCTGGAATTTGGGCAGAATTTGGGAAAATCGTCTGTATTTCTGTCGGATATTTTACGGTTGTAGAGTCGGAACGCCGGTTTAGAATCACTTCATTTTATGGCGAAGAACGCACAGTTCTGTTAGAGTTTAAAACACTTATTGAAACCCATTTTTCAAAACCTAAACATTTATTATGTGCGCATAATGGAAAAGAATTTGATTTTCCATATATCGCGCGAAGAATGATTGTTCACAACATAGAGCTCCCTTTAAAGTTGAATTTGTTTGGGAAAAAACCTTGGGAAGTTCCGCATCTTGATACTCTAGAGTTATGGAAATTTGGGGACTACAAACATTATACGTCATTAAAACTATTAACTAATGTTCTCGAAATTCCCTCTCCCAAAGATGACATTGATGGCAGCGAAATATGCCGCGTGTTTTATGAAGAAAACGATATTGATCGTATTGTAACCTATTGCCAGAAAGACACTATAGCAGTCGCACAAATTATTTTAAGACTCCGTGGAGAGGCCTTATTGGAAACGGAAGAAATTGCTTATATTTAAGCAATGAAGCAATCACCTATTCTTAGTGTTCAAAACCTTCGTGTCGCCTTTACTTCTAATACAGGTTTAAATGAAGTTTTACACGGCATATCCTATGATTTGTTTGCAAATGAAATACTCGGAATCGTTGGCGAATCCGGCAGTGGAAAGTCTGTGGCGTCTCTTGCTGTTATGGGTTTGTTACCTCCTAAAAAGAGTGTGGTTAGTGCTGGTGAAATTCTTTTTAAAAATGACGACCTCCTACACTACACACAAACACAACTAGAAGCCCTTCGAGGGCAAAAAATTGCCATGATATTTCAAGAGCCCATGAGTGCGCTCAATCCTTCAATGCGCTGTGGAACACAAGTGGAAGAAATCCTCTTACAGCACACAACCACTACACAAAAAGCAGCGAAAGCCGAAGTAATTCGGTTGTTTGATGCCGTGAAAATTCCGGCGCCAAGCGAGACTTTTGAAAAATACCCACACGAAATTTCTGGAGGACAACAACAACGTGTAATGATTGCCATGGCAATTGCTTGTAAGCCCGATATTCTCATCGCTGACGAGCCCACAACAGCTTTGGATGTAACTGTGCAAAAAGACATTATAGTCCTCTTAAAAACGCTGCAAGAAGACTCCAAGATGAGTGTGATTTTTATCAGTCACGATCTAGCTTTAGTTTCTGAGATTGCAGACCGAATTCTTGTGATGTATAAAGGAAATATTATTGAAAGTGGAGATACAAAATCTATCTTTAAAACCCCTAAAGAAGACTATACAAAAGCGCTTATTGGTGCACGACCAACCCTAAATTCGCGCTTAAAACAACTCCCTACCGTCAGTGATTTTTTATCAAATACCATTTCAAAAAGTACCATTTCAAAATCCGATCGTGCTGAAAAACACAAAGAAATTTATAGCCAAGACCCTTTATTAGAAGTCATAAATCTTGAAAAAACATATTTTTCTAACGCCTCTTTTTTTGGAACAAAAACAGCTTTTAAGGCGGTAGACGCTGTTAGTTTTAAAGTTTATGTAGGAGAAACGATGGGTCTTGTCGGCGAATCTGGTTGTGGCAAATCAACACTTGGAAAAGCCATTTTACAGCTCGACAAAGCCACTGCAGGCACCTTAAACTATAAAGGAAAAGACATTACAAACCTCTCAAAAAAAGAGTTGCGTACATTGCGTAAAGACATTCAGATTATTTTTCAGGATCCCTATGCGTCTCTGAATCCGCGAATCACAGTTGGGAAAGCAATTATGGAGCCGATGAAAGTACATAAGTTATTTTCATCCGACGAAGAACGCAAAGCCAAAACCATATCGATTTTAGAAAAGGTAGGGCTAGAAGCTTCTCATTTTGATCGCTACCCTCATGAATTTTCTGGGGGTCAACGGCAACGGATTGGCATTGCGCGAACCATTGCAGTAGAACCAAAATTGATAATATGCGATGAATCAGTATCTGCTCTTGATATTTCGGTACAAGCACAAGTGCTAAATTTATTAAATACGCTTAAGGAAGATTATGGGTTTACCTATATTTTTATTTCCCATGATTTGGCGGTTGTAAAATTTATGTCCGATAAGTTGATGGTGATGAATAAAGGCAAAATAGAAGAACTCGGCGAAGCCGATGCGATTTATGAATCGCCTCAAAAAGCGTATACCAAAGCATTGATAGAGGCTATTCCGAAAGGGTTGTGAGTTGCTGAAAATAACGACTCTCACCAAACCAAGTTTATAAAACCATTTCGGGAACTATGCCATCAACAATAAGATGTCCTTCTGTGGCGTGTTGAATCGTTTCTACAGAGATTCCTGGCGCGCGTTCTAAGAGTTTAAACCCGTCTTTTGTAATTTCTAAAACAGCTAAATCAGTCACAATTTTTTTGACACAACCAACGCCCGTAAGCGGCAATGAACAACGTTTTAAAAGTTTAGACTTTCCTGTTTTATTGGTGTGCATCATGGCTACAATAATATTTTCAGCACTGGCCACCAAGTCCATTGCACCTCCCATACCTTTAACCATATAGCCTGGGATTTTCCAATTGGCTATGTCTCCATTTTCTGAAACTTCCATCGCACCTAAAATGGTAAGGTGTACATGCTTACCACGAATCATAGAAAAACTAGTGGCGGAGTCAAAAAAACTAGCACCATCAAGTGTCGTAATAGTTTGTTTTCCGGCGTTGATTAGATCTGCATCTTCTTCGCCTTCAAAAGGGAAGGGCCCCATGCCTAGGACGCCATTTTCGCTTTGAAATTCGACTTCTATATCATCGCGCACAAAGTTGGCAACAAGTGTTGGGATTCCGATACCAAGATTTACATAGTATCCGTTTTGAACTTCTTGTGCGATACGTTTAGCAATACCATTTTTGTCTAACATGATTATGA
>JAQXCA010000106.1 GCA_029252105.1 Flavobacteriaceae bacterium
TTAAATGATTCCACTAACCCGAATGTTTTAACCTATAAAGGAAAAGCATGAATATAAAGCATTAAATACCCTTGACAACCACAACCCTATTCCGGAATTCTTTTGGACGGGAGATACAAAGATGAATTGTTTGAGTAAAACCATTAATAATTCGTTGGATAACGCTTATGCACACCATATTCAACGCTTAATGATTACAGGGAATTATTTACTATTAACACAAACAAACCCTGATGACGTTGACGATTGGTATTTGGGAATTTACATTGATGCATTAGAATGGGTACAGCTTCCAAACACACGAGGAATGAGTCAGTTTGCAGATGGTGGATTAATTGCCACTAAACCCTATGTATCCTCTGGAAGTTATATTAATAAAATGAGTAATTACTGTGGTGGGTGCCAATACAATGTCAAAGAACGTTTAGGTGAAAATGCATGCCCCTTTAATAGTTTGTATTGGAATTTTCTAGATGATAAACGCCCACAATTGGCCGCTAATTTTAGAATGAAAATGATGTATTCTGTTCTGAATAAATTTTCTACAGATGAATTAATCGCTATGAAATTAAGAGCGTCACAAATAATTGAAACCCCTGAAAAATTTTAAAGTGCGATAAAAATGTTAATATTTGTTTAATTGTTATTTTAAATGGTTGAACATTGTGTATGTTTGAATTATAAACACCACCAATGGTTCTAGATACAACATACTACAACAAGGAACACAAACAATTATTTAATAATTTTGTAGGTAAACCTTACTCCTTTTTTGAGGCTATTAAACGCCGAGGCGTTGGCTCAAAACGAATGATTGTTGACAAAGTTAGTCCTAATCTAAACTCCGTTTTAAATACAGTTTCTGATCTTAATTATGCTAATATCGAAATGCGAAAAGAAGGCATTTTGATACACATCACTAAAGGGCAACGCAACTTCACATGGGCGATCCCCTTTTATCATCTTGTGTTTTACAAAACAGATGGTATGAGCATTCATGCACAAGGGAGATTTATTCATTTTAAAAAATCAAAAAGTTTTCATGAAAATAAAAAATTTCTGAAATCATTGATGAATGAGAAAATACAGTTTGACGAACAATATAAACTTCCTGCATCATGAGTTTTAATACTGTAGAGTTAGACCGAATCATAGAGATGGCGTGGGAGGACCGCACTACTTTCGAAGCTATTGAGCATCAGTTCAATTTAAGTGAACAAGAGGTAATAAAAATTATGCGTACGCACATGAAACCTAAAAGTTTTCGATTATGGCGTGAAAGAGTTAAAGGTAGAAAAACAAAACATCAAAAATTAAGGTCTTTTGAATCTGGAAGATTCAAATGTACAAGACAACGACAAATAACACATAATAAAATATCAAAGCGTTAAAATAAAGTATGAATACTAAAGTTATAACTAATAAAGAAGATTTATTAAATGGCTATTCCAACCATGAAATTGGAGATGACCACCTTTTTACGGGATTAGAAACCCCAATGAAAAAAGATGCTTTCAAGCTTACAGATCAAGAAAAGAAAACTAAGATTGCTATATTATTTGAGGAAATCATGGATGTTATGGGGTTAGACCTAACTGATGATTCTTTGAAAGGAACACCCGAACGTGTAGCTAAAATGTATATTGATGAAATTTTTTCAGGATTAAACCCTGAAAATAAACCTAAAATAGCGTTATTTGATAACAAATACCAATACAACCAGATGTTGGTGGAAAAAGATATTACATTTTATTCCAACTGTGAACATCATTTTGTACCCATTATAGGGAAAGCACATATTTCCTATATATCTTCTGGTAAGGTAATCGGTTTATCAAAACTAAACCGAATTGTTCAGTACTATGCGAAACGACCACAGGTTCAAGAACGCCTTACTAATCAAATCGCAGAAGAACTGAAAGGCATATTAGGAACCGATGATGTAGCAGTCATTATTGATGCTAAACATCTTTGTGTATCATCTAGAGGAATCAAAGATGATACCTCTGCAACTGTGACCGCATTTTATGGGGGCGCATTTAATACCTCAGCAAAAATTGCTGAATTACAAAATTATTTAAAACTATAACTATGGACGTTGTTAAACAAGCAGAAGCTTTTGAACTTAAACCACTTACATTTAAAACTACAAGTGAGCGTATCGAAGCTTCAAGAGAAGTAAAAGCATTGATATTGGGTGTCAATGAAATTTATAAAACATCAAAAGATCAAAAATTAATGGATCTGATGAAACGCTTAACAGCGATAAAACAAAAAATTGAAAAACGTTTAAAAGGCCGACCACTAACAGCATGAAAAAAATTATTATTATTGGAGGAAGTAAAGGCATTGGTAAAGCTATTACAGAAAGTCTCCTTACTACACACCAAGTAATTAATATTAGCCGTTCAACTCCTGAGGTTCAACACGAAAATCTAACCCATTATACTTGTGATGTTTTGGTTGACGAATTACCAGAGATTGATCAAGCTGATGGTTTAATTTATTGTCCAGGAAGTATAAACCTTAAGCCCTTTAACAGGCTAAGTATCGACGATTTTAAAACCGATTTTGAAATCAATGTTATTGGGGCAGTTAAATCTATTCAAGCCTACACAAAAACACTTTCCCAAAGTGATTCAGCTTCTATAGTATTGTTTAGCACTGTTGCTACAAAATTAGGAATGCCATTTCATGCAAGTGTTGCAACTGCAAAATCTGCTGTTGAGGGCTTAACAAAATCTGTGGCCGCAGATTTGGCGCCTAAGATTAGAGTAAATGCGATTGCACCAACCATTACAGACACAGAACTTGCTGCTAAGTTTCTTAGAAATGAACGTATGATTGAGAGTACTATTCAACGTCATCCATTAAAAAAATACTTAGAACCTTCAGAAGTTGCTGCAATGGCTAATTATCTTTTATCGGATGTTTCTAAGTCAATATCAGGTCAAATTTTCAATCTGGACTGTGGTATTGTCTCATTAAAGTTATAGGAATTGAAAGCTCTAAAATTAATAGTCCTATTGAATTTATTTTTTTCAACAGGGTCATGTTCTCAAACAAAAAATATCGAAACTATGTCTTTATATAACATTGAAATAAATAGTATTGATGGTACTCCTATCAATTTAAAAAATTATGAAGGAAAACATATATTATTTGTAAATGTCGCTTCTGAGTGTGGCTTTACAGGGCAATATGAAGACCTTCAAAAACTATATGACACCTATCAAGAAAAACTGATGGTCATAGGCGTTCCTTGTAACCAATTTGGAAGTCAAGAGCCTGGAAATTCAGAACAAATACAGTCCTTTTGTACGAAAAACTATGGTGTCACTTTTTTGATGACTGAAAAAATTGATGTCAAAGGAGATCACCAACACCCGTTGTACAAATGGCTTACAGACAAAGATTTGAATGGTGTAAAAAGCACCTCTGTAAAATGGAATTTTCAAAAATATATAGTTGATAATAAAGGTCATTTTAAAGATTATTTTTATTCGATCACAAAACCTTTAAGTAGTAAAATAACACGTTTATTAAAATAAGTTATGTTTGGAATATTTAAGAAAAAAAGCCCTGTAGAAAAACTTCAAGAACGTTACAAGAAATTAATGTCTGAATGGCATGAGCTTTCAACAACCAATCGTTCTGCCAGTGATGCAAAATATGCAGAAGCTCAAGAAATTTTAGATGAGATAGAAAAACTTGAAGCTTAAATGAAGTTTTATAAAAGATTACTCCTTTTTATCGTAATCAATTTTAGTGCACTTGCTATCGGTACTTGGCTGATGAATGATGGACCACGAACTGCGTGGTATATCAATTTAAATCAAGCGCCATGGTCTCCACCAGGCTGGGTTTTTGGTGTGGCATGGAGTAGTATTATGCTACTATTTTCCGTTTATATGGCCTTTTTACTTCAAGTCTATACATCAAAAAAAGTAATGCTACTATTTAGTACTCAATTTGTGTTAAACGTATTCTGGAACTATTTGTTTTTCAATCAGCATCTCATTTTTTTAGGGTTATTAAATATTATATTTCTAACAGTATTAATGTTTTATTTCCTTGTTACTTTCAAACGGACGTTAAAAAATAAAAGTTTCTATGTGCTCCCCTATTGTTTGTGGTTGGTACTAGCGACTTCTTTAAATTTATACATCGCCTTATTCAATTAAATGAAATTATATAGAGTACATAAAAAACAAAATCTACCTATTAGTGTAGAAAAAGCGTGGGAATTTCTCTCTAGCCCTGCGAATCTAAAATCCATTACTCCAGAGTATATGAGCTTTGATATTATATCAGGAGCAGATCGTCCTATGTATCCAGGTCAGATTATTCAATATATTGTGACGCCTATTTTAGGGATTAAAACCAAATGGGTCACCGAAATCACACAAGTTAAAGACCAACATTATTTTGTAGATGAACAGCGTTTTGGACCTTACGCTTTATGGCACCATAAACACTTTATTAAGGCCATTGATGGAGGAGTAGAAATGGAAGATATCATTGACTATAAAGTACCCATGGGGTGGCTTGGACAACTTGTGCATCCATTTTTAGTGAAACCTAAATTGGAAGAAATTTTCGCCTACAGACAAAAGAAATTAATCGAATTATTTGGAGACTATTAATGAAGACATCAATTTCTATATTCTGGTTTAGAAGAGATTTAAGACTGCATGACAATCATGGATTGTATGAAGCTTTGAAAACGAATACTGCTGTACTTCCTGTTTTTATTTTTGATACAGCTATTCTCGATGCCTTACCAAAAAATGACGCAAGAGTAGAGTTTATTCATCAACAACTCACAGGCATAAATACACGCTTACAAGCACATGGTAGTGGTGTATCTCTATACCATGGAACTCCTGAAGATATATTCGATCAACTTACAAATCAATACGATGTTAACGCCGTATACTGTAATCATGATTATGAGCCTTATGCCATAGCTAGAGATCAAAAAATAGCTGAATTGTTAACATCTAAATCGATTGCATTCAAAACGTTTAAAGATCATGTGATTTTTGAACAAAATGAAATTACTAAAGATGATGGACTGCCATATAAAGTCTACACTCCTTTTTCAAAAAAATGGTTAGCAGCTTTTGACGGAGGACATTGCGATAGCTTTGCTTCAGAAGAATCACTTGAAAACACTTGTAAATTAGTGGATTATAGTTGGGTTAATTTAATAGATATGGAGTTTGAACCAAATCCTATTAAAATAGCCCCTTACAACGTAAATAGTGATATCATAGAAAATTATGAAGCCACAAGAAATTTCCCTGCTATTAATGGAACATCAAAGCTAGGCCCTCATTTACGTTTTGGAACAGTGAGTGTTCGAGAAATTGTTTTCAAAGCCATTCAACATGAAAACAATACCTTTTTAAAAGAATTGATTTGGCGTGAGTTTTTTATGCAAATTTTATGGCATTTCCCTCACACAGTCACTCAAAGTTTCAAACCTCAATATGATGCTATTAAATGGCGTAATAATTCTGAAGAGTACAAACAATGGTGTGCTGGAAATACAGGATATCCACTTGTAGATGCAGGGATGCGCGAATTAAACCAAACAGGTTTTATGCACAACCGCGTGCGTATGCTTGTAGGAAGTTTTTTGTGTAAACATCTCTTGATCGATTGGCGTTGGGGTGAAGCCTATTTTGCAGAAAAACTTCATGATTTTGAACTGTCTAGTAATGTCAGTAATTGGCAATGGGTAGCCGGATGTGGCGTTGATGCTGCACCTTACTTTAGAATTTTCAACCCTACTACACAAGTAACTAATTTTGATAAACAACATACTTATATCAAAAAATGGGTTCCAGATTACCAAGAACTAACATATCCTACTCCTATGGTAGATCATAAATTTGCGAGAGAGCGTTGTCTTACAACTTACAAAGAAGCTTTAGGAAAAACCTAAAGTTTTTTGACATATTGAGTGATAAGTACGATGTGTTTACCGTCAATTTTACCTTCTATATAGGTTTCATTCTCAGGATCCAAAGAAATACGACGCACGGCTGTACCCTGTTTGGCGACCATGCTAGTGCCTTTAACTTTCAAATCTTTAATAAGAACCACGCTATCACCAGCTTCTAAAACCACTCCATTTACATCCTTGTGAATCAATTTAGTAGCCTCCTCCACGCCATCTCCGAGGGCTTTTGCCCACTCTAATGACTCTTCATCTAGATACATCATATCTAATAAATCTTGAGACCATCCTGCTGATAGCACACGATTAAGCATACGCCATGACATGATTTGAACAGGAAGAAACTCACTCCACATACTGTCATTAAGACAACGCCAATGGTTAGGATTAATTAGACTTGAATCTTCGATTTGAGAAACACACGTCTGGCATGCATAAATACTATCCGTAAGATTTATTTTTGTTGAAGGCTGAAGTGTATACATAGTCAAAGCTTCAGTAGCTTTACAAAGTTCACAACTGTGTTGACTACGGTCTTGAAGGTCTTTTTCTAAGTTCATATGAAATATTAATCGTTACTCTGAAACACTACTATTTTTAATACGTTTAGATTAAGAATCGATACGCTCAATCTTAGCCCCAATAGCACGCAAACGGTCATCAATATTTTCATAGCCACGATCGATCTGTTCAATGTTATGAATTATAGAAGTGCCTTTAGCAGAAAGTGCCGCAATTAATAAGGAAACACCTGCTCTAATGTCAGGAGAGGTCATGGTTGTTGCTTTTAAGCTCGATTTAAAATCGTGTCCAATTACAGATGCACGATGCGGATCACAAAGAATTATTTTTGCACCCATGTCTATTAATTTATCTACAAAGAATAAACGACTCTCAAACATTTTTTGATGAATCAGTACACTCCCTCGTGCTTGTGTTGAAACTACCAAAATGATACTTAATAAATCAGGCGTAAATCCTGGCCAAGGCGCATCAGATATAGTAAGTATAGAGCCATCAATATAGTTTTGTATTTCATACCCATCAGTATGGGCAGGAATGAAAATATCGCCTCCCTTTCGTTCAATGGTAATACCTAGCTTTCGAAATACATTTGGAATCACGCCTAAATCATCCCAACTCACATTTTTAATCGTTAATTCACTTTTAGTCATCGCTGCTAAACCAATCCAACTCCCAATTTCTATCATATCGGGCAGCATCGTATGATCCGTACCTCCTAGGGTTTTCACACCTTCAATGGTTAACATATTTGAACCGATACCAGATATTTTCGCACCCATTCTATTGAGCATTTTACAGAGTTGCTGTAAATACGGTTCACAAGCAGCATTGTATATTGTTGTTGTTCCTGTAGCTAAAACGGATGCCATGACAATATTTGCTGTTCCAGTGACAGATGCTTCATCCAACAACATATAAGTACCCTTGAGTTCTTTTGCTTCAACTCCATAAAAATGATCTTCGCGATTGTATCGGAAATTAGCTCCTAGTTTAATAAATCCTTCAAAATGCGTATCTAAACGTCTTCGACCAATTTTATCGCCTCCAGGTTTAGGAATATAGCCTTTTCCAAATCGTGCCAAAAGGGGCCCAACAATCATAATTGACCCACGAAGTCCGCGACCATCAACCTTAAAAGCTTCTGTTTCTAGATACTCTAAATTTATTTCATCAGCTTGAAAAGAATAACTCCCTTTTGCTAGCTTTTCAATTTTAACACCAAGTTTACCTAATAAAACAATAAGCTTATTGACATCAATAATATCAGGAATATTATGAATTGTAATTTTTTCAGGGGATAGTATAACTGCACACAAAATTTGAAGGGCTTCATTTTTCGCACCTTGAGGCTGTATGGCACCTTTTAATTGTTGGCCGCCTTCAATTTTAAAAGTTTTCAATAGTGTGTGGTTTAAATTAGTGGTTAATAAACTGGAATTCTAAACAAAGTATTTATTAGTAGCGTTTTCGATTACGTTGATTATTATTCTTCTTAGAAGGTTTTTTGTGACTCGTAAATTTACGTTGAACTTTAAGTAAACTTGAAATTTCACTTAACGGTTCTTTACTGTTTCGTAAGTCAATTTTACCATTTGATAATTCGAACAAGTGACCAAAAATAACAACATCTTCGACAGTATCTTTATTCCAGTTTAAAAATGATTTTTTCATGTGATTTGCGATGGTATATTCCAAGGCTTCTTTCATTTCTCCAGCGTCCCAAGTATTAGCGACATCAATCATTGTTTTGATGTTATTGCCATAAAAACGGTATTTAGGAAAGCTCTGAGGATACTTTAAAGGTTCAGGACGAAGGCTCAACATTTCCTCTGTTGGTTTATCAAAAGGAGAATCTGCATCTAATTTTAAATCCGACATGATAAACAATTGATCCCATAATTTATGTTGAAAATCAGGTACATCTCTTAAGTGAGGCTGCATATTACCCATCACTGAAATTATAGCTTTTGCTAATCGGTTACGCTCGTCTTTAGAGTCTTGAGCGACAGCATGATTAATCATTTTCTGTAAATGTCTTCCATATTCTGGAATAATTAAGTGTTCACGCTCTGTATTATATTCAAGTTGATCTGTTAAAGTTGTCATTTAGGCAATCTTTGGTTATATTAATTAGTGTTTGCAAAATACAAAAAAATAATGTCAGTCTAATGGTAATTTATAAGTTGATTTAAATGTGACTTTTTAGAGTGATATAACGCCTTCAACTAGACTTCCAACCTCTTTATATTTTTCAATTACTGCATCTGGATTTTTCATTACAACATTAATAGAGATACTCGTGTAATTTCCGTTTTTTGAAGGTTTCGTTTTTATAACTGCACCCATATTATCAAATATACCATCAATTATTTTGATTTTGGTAGGATCCGATTTAATGATGAATTTATATAAATACTCTGAAGGCCATATGGAAGTATCATATAGTTTTTCCTTTAAATTATTATAAAACGCTTCTGGGTTTGTAGGGTTATCCATTGTTTTAATGTAAGATTACAAATATACATTATATCTGATTTTTTATTTCCCTTTTAAATCACGAATTTTACAAGAAATAAAAAAAAAGCTTGAATACTCAAAAAATAGCACTTATTGGTGGACCTGGAACAGGAAAAACAACGGTAATCAATGCGCTAAAAACCAAAGGATACCATTGTATGGATGAAATTTCCAGACAAATTACTCTTGAAGCCCAAGAACAAGGAATTGAACAATTGTTTTTAGAAGACCCTCTGTTGTTTAGTAAACAACTTTTACTAGGGCGTCAAAAACAGTTTTTAAATGCAGAAACACTTTCAAGTAACATTGTGTTTTTTGATCGCGGACTTCCAGATGTAGTAGCGTATTTAGACTATCTCAATAGCCCCTATCCTGAATCTTTTAAAACGATCTGTAATCAACATAAATACGATCAAGTGTTTATTTTAAAACCTTGGAAAACTATTTATACACAAGATAACGAGCGCTATGAATCCTTTGAACAAGCACTTATTATTCACGACTTTTTGGTGAAGTCCTATACAGAATATGGGTATACTATTATTGATACACCATTTGGAACAATTGAAGAACGCATAGAGTTTATTGAAAATCATTTAATTCCTAGTGAATGAAGCATCCAATTGAAATATTGGAACACTACTGGGGCTTTACAGAGTTTAAACCGCAGCAAGAAGCGATTATTGAAGCCGTTTTAGCCAATGAAGATTGTATTGCGCTTTTACCTACAGGTGGTGGGAAGTCGGTTTGTTTTCAAATTCCTGCACTACTAAAAAAAGGAATTTGTATTGTGGTCTCTCCTTTAATTGCATTAATGCAAGATCAAGTTAACACCTTAAAAGAGAAAGGAATTAAAGCTATGGCTTTAACTAGTGGACTCAGTTTCGAGGATATTGATCGCATGTTAGATAATTGTATTTATGGAAATTATAAATTTCTATACCTGTCTCCAGAACGATTACAACAAGATTTAGTTCAAAAGCGCGTCAAAGAAATGGATGTCAATTTGATTGCTGTAGATGAAGCACATTGTATTAGCCAATGGGGACATGATTTTAGGCCGGCATATCGTGATATTAAAACCATAAGAACACTACATCCAAACGTAAATGTAATTGGACTTACAGCTTCGGCAACTGCTAAAGTTGTAGAGGATATCTGTGTTCAATTAGATTGCATTGCCCCTCAGATATTTAAAACATCGTTTCAACGTCCTAACTTGGCTTATTTGACCTTAGATTGTGAGGACAAGTATTTTAAAACTGTTCAGATTTTAAAAAAGTATAGTGGGACTTCGATTATTTATGTACGAAACCGAAAAGCAACTCTAGAAATTTCAGGATATTTAAATAAAATAGGAATTACAAGTGGGTACTATCATGGAGGTCTAAACTCAAAAGAAAAAGACACTCAATTTGAGCTGTGGACAAGCAATCAAAATCAAGTAATGGTAGCTACCAATGCTTTTGGAATGGGAATTGACAAAGCCAACGTTCAAACGGTGATTCATCATAATTTACCAGAAAGTTTAGAAAGTTATTATCAAGAAGCAGGTCGCGCAGGACGTGATAATAGCAATGCTTATGCGGTGATACTTCGAAACACGTCGGATGAGACGAATTCAAAAAAGCAATACATTAACGCCTTACCAGAAATATCGTTTTTAAAAAACGTATATAAACGCCTTTGTAATTATTTTCAAATCTCATATGGCGAAGGAATTGAAACAACGCATAGTTTTAATTTTAAACTTTTTTGTAGCACCTATAATCTACCTTCAATATTAACATATAATACGCTTAAGATTTTAGATCGAACCAGTATAATTTCGTTAGAGGAACGGTTTAAAAACACAGCCTTTATACAACTCAAAATTGGGGGTACGGCCTTGTTCAACTACATTAAAAAGCATCCAAAACAAGCGCTTATTATAAAACACATTTTACGAAGTCACGAAGGCGTTTTTGACCATTTAACAGAAATTTTTACGCAAGTCATCGCAAAAAAAACAACACTCTCAGAAGCGGATGTCATTGCGGAGTTAACAGCACTTCACAAAGCTGAAATTGTTCAATTTGAAGCCTCAAAAACAGATGCACAAATCACCTTTATTGAACCTAGAGAAGATGATAAAACCATTCATAGAATATCGAAAATTGTTATACAACAACACGATTTAAAAAAAGCACAACTGCAAACGGTATTTGATTATGTTAAAAATGATGGCGTTTGTAAAAGTCAAAAATTACTATCTTACTTTGAAGAACCAAACTCCAAACGTTGTGGGATTTGTTCGAGTTGTTTAGAACGTTCAAAAAACAATTCATTCTCTGAAAGTGACATACAAAAACTCTTAGCATTATTAAAAATAGAGCCGCTTTCGTCTCGAAAAATTGAAACATTAAGTACCTTTGATGGCGATACACTTACGACTCTACTTACTTCCCTTTTGGAAAGAGGGTTAATAGAACTTACAGAAAGAAATACATACAAACTCAAAGCGTCATGAAGAAAGAAGACATCAGAATTGTGTTTATGGGGACTCCTGAATTTGCAGTTACTATATTAAATAAACTTATAGAAAGTAATTACTCTATTGTTGGCGTGATAACTGCGCCTGACCGTCCTGCGGGTCGTGGGCAAAAGATTAATGAATCTGCTGTGAAAGTGTTTTCTAAATCTAAAGGATTGCCGGTCTTACAACCTACAAACCTAAAAGATGAAACCTTTTTAAAAGCTCTTGAATCTTTAAATGCCAACCTTCAGATTGTAGTTGCTTTCAGAATGCTACCTAAAGTTGTATGGCAGATGCCTTCGTTAGGAACGTTCAACTTACATGCTTCATTACTTCCTGATTATCGTGGTGCAGCACCCATAAATTGGGCCATTATAAACGGTGAAAAAGAAACAGGTGCGACCACTTTTTTTATTGATGAAAAAATTGATACCGGAGCTGTAATTTTACAATCAAAAATTGGAATTAGTGCCACAGAAAATGCAGGAGAATTGCATGACAAGCTAATGCATTTGGGCGCCGATTTGGTTTTGCAAACCGTTCAATCCATTGAAGTTGGCGATGTAAAAACTTTTACTCAGCCTTTAAAAGAAACAAAAACTGCGTACAAGTTAAATAAAGACAACTGTAAAGTGGATTGGAATGCTTCAATGCATGCTATTTACGATCAAGTTCGCGGACTTAATCCCTATCCAGCAGCTTGGGGATTATTATCAAATGGAGAGGAGCTTTTAAATATCAAATTGTACGAAATTCGCAAACATTCTGAATCACACGAATTTGAAATTGGGAAGCTTATACTTTCAAAAAAAGCAATTAAGGTTGCTATAAAGGGTGGTTTTATTGAATTAATTAATTTTAAATTTCCTGGCAAACGTCAAATGGATGCCGTATCCTTTTTAAATGGATTTACCTTTCACGAAAATGCACGAATGCTATAAACCCACAACTGAACGATGAAGAAAAACAAACTTATAGAACACATGGCAGTACGCGCTGGAATTTCAAAAGCAGCGGCACAAAAAGCCTTAGAAGCTTTCTTAGAAAAAACTTCTGAATCCCTTCAAAACGGAAATAAAGTCTCATTACCTGGTTTTGGAACGTGGTCGGTCTATGAACGCTCTGCGCGAATGGGTCGAAACCCAAAAACTAATGAACCTTTAGCTATTCCTGCAAAAAATGTCCTTAAATTTAAGGCAAGTACTCAACTCACAAAAAATTTGAATTAGAATGTAGTGCAAACATTACGTACACTAAATCTATAGAATATTCTTATTTCAAAAAATATTGATAAAAAGTACCTATGTGAAATAATCGATTTAAAATAAATTTCCTATATTTAATTGATAATTTAGAGCAAAAGATGTCAAATATCTATTTAAAAAAGGGTCATTTATTAATCGCAGAACCATCCATTATTGGCGACATGTCATTTAATAGGTCTATCATTATTATTGCAGACCATAACACAGAAGGCTCTATCGGATTTATTTTAAACAAGCCTTTAGATTTTACGCTTCAAGATTTAATTCCCGAAATAGAACTCCCATTCAAAGTGTATAATGGCGGCCCTGTTGAACAAGACAATCTTTATTATATCCATAAAATTCCTACGCTTATTCCAGATAGTATTGAAATTTCACAAGGATTGTACTGGGGAGGGAATTTTGAAAAAGTTACTGAGTTGATTCAAAATAACAAACTAGATTCAAATGATATTCGATTTTTTCTCGGGTATTCAGGTTGGGAAACCAACCAGTTAACTTCCGAATTATTAGCACATACATGGATTCTTTCTGAAAACATCCACGATAAAACTATTATTGAAAAAGTAAATACGAGTTTCTGGAAAGAAAAAATGCTCGAACTAGGTGGTGATTATACCATTTGGTCTAATGCACCAGAGAACCCTTCTTATAATTAAGCTAGCCTTACTTTCATGTTTAGCTTCGCTAATATGTTTTGACATAGCGTTGTCGCATACCTTTTTTTTCTGTATGCTGTGATAGGTTGGAGCCCTTGAACGACATTAGTTACAAATAATTCATCTGCTTTTTGTAATTCAAAGGGAGAAATTGAGATTTCTTCATACTCATAATCTGGAATTTTTTTGATAATTTCAATAACCTGCTTGCGCATAATACCTTTCAAACATCCATCTTCTAAAGGCGGCGTTTTTATGACATTCCCTTTGACCAAAAATAGATTTCCATTGAGGGCTTCAACAATATTTTTATTAGTATTTAGTAATAAACAATTTTGATATAGATTTTCTTTCGCATACACACTCCCTAAAACATTCAACACCTTATTATTCGTTTTTAAGGTTGATAAAAGTCCAGGAGTGACAAAAAAATCTTTAAATAACTCCACTTTATATTCCGAGTTATTTAAGAGGTATAAATCAGTGTGTAATGGTTCAGTGGTAATAAAATATGATACGTCATTGGTTTGTGGTGTATAAAATCCGCCCTCTTTTCTAAAAACAGTAAATTTAATCCTAAACGAATTAGAATTAGATTCTTGATGAGTAAGCAACTCAAGAATTTGAGATTCTAAAAATTCCGGAGTGAAAGTCATAGGAATTTCCATTCTTAGAATTCGCATAGAAGCCATCAAACGAAAATAATGATCTTCCCAAAACAATAGTTTTCCATTTAAGGATTTTAGAGTTTCAAAAAGGGCATCACCAAAGGCCAATCCACGATTAAAAACCGAAAGTTTTGCTTGCTGATCTGAAAGTAATTCGCCGTTAAAATTTATCATAAAAAAAGTCCTGAATGAACAGGACAAATATAGTTTAAAAAATAAAAAAAATCTAGGAAGACCCTAAGACTTGCTTGAGATCTGATACTTGATTCTCCCAAAGCATCTTAGCTTCTTCAATTTCATCTTCTTCAGTAAAATCTGTAATCATTAAGGACACATCTTTTGTAATACCATCGACTTGAATTCGAATTTCAAAAAACGAATTATCATCATCGCCGTCTTGCCATTTAAACTTGACACGTTCACCATTTTTTTTGGTCAACAATTTAGCCACTTCTTCTGAATCATCCCATATAAATGTGAATAATTCACCTCTTGAATTCACATTATCGGCAAACCATTCTGACAATCCAGAAGGTGTCGAAATGTATTGATACAGCAATTGAGGGGATGCTTGAATAGGAATTTCTAACTCAAATTTAATTTTATCGCTCATTGGGAATTTTAAAATTTAAAAAATTCAATATATACATTAATTGGTTACTAGTATAACGAATTTTAATTTTTTTTTTAAAGGTATTTTTATTTGTGAGGCGACATATTGTTTTTATATTTGCAGCCATCTAATTATGGCGAGGTAGCTCAGCTGGTTAGAGCGTCGGATTCATAACCCGGAGGTCGCGGGATCGTGCCCCGCTCTCGCTACAAAAAACTCTTAATATTTCTTAAGAGTTTTTTTTGTTTTAGGATAGAATATTTATCAATTCCTCTAAAGACAATAATTGCTGTTC
>JAQXCA010000001.1 GCA_029252105.1 Flavobacteriaceae bacterium
CTATCCAAAGACAATGGTGATTTTAACATATTTGTATTATAAGCCAATGGCCTCAACTATAAGCGTTTAAGCGTCTGTATATATTTTAGCTGCCAACTCTTTATAGAGCTCAAAAATGACACTACGTTTCATTTTCATAGTAGGCGTAAGGTGTCCGCCTTCAATACACCACACCTCTGGAGTAAGCTCAAACCGTTTGATCTGTTCCCATTTCCCAAAGCCCTGGTTAGATTTGTCCACTTCTTTCTGTATGCGGTTGATGATAAGCTCTGAAGCACAAATGGCTTCTGGTGTGGCCTCTATATCTAGTTTTTTGCGTTCGATCCACTCTTTGATAAACTCAAAATCCAATTGAATCAAAGCTGCTGGCATTTTTTGGTTTTCACCAATCACCATCACTTGTTCAATAAAATTAGATTCTTTCAGATCATTCTCAATGAGGGTTGGAATAATATATTTCCCTCCCGAGGTTTTAAACATTTCCTTTTTACGGCCTGTGATTTTAATAAATCCATCCGCATCAATTTCACCTTTATCTCCAGTATGGAAATAATCGTCACTCATCACTTCTGCTGTTTTTTCAGGATCTTTAAAATACCCTTCCATCACGTTAGGGCCTTTAATTAAAATTTCGCCATCCTCAGCAATTTTCACTTCTACATTAGAAATGGCTTTTCCAACCGTTCCAATTTTAAAATGATGGTTAGCATGCATTCCTACAGACACCACCGGAGACGTTTCTGTAAGGCCGTAACCTTCCATAATCATCATTCCAGACGCACAGAAGATACGTGATAAACGGGGGTGAAGGGCAGCACTTCCCGAAACCATCGTGTGAAGTTCACCTCCAAACGCAGCTTTCCATTTACTAAAAATTAATTTACGTGCAATTTTAAGTTTAAACTCATACCAAAACCCATTAGCTTTATAAGGTTCGTACTGTTCGCCTAATTTGATAGCCCAGAAAAACAAGGCTCTTTTGATGCCTGTTAACTCGCTGCCTTTAGCGTTTATTTTATTAAATACTTTTTCTAACAAGCGTGGAACCACACTCATCAGGTTCGGCTTAATTTCTTGTGCGTTTTCACCAATTTTATCGATGCCTTCTGCAAAATAAATTCCTACTCCAGCATGTTGATAAATATAAATCAAGACCCGTTCAAAAATATGACACAACGGCAAAAAACTAAGGACTCTAGTTGTACCCTCCATGAGCGGGAGTCGTGGCATACTTGCCAAAATATTTTTGACCACATTGGAATGAGATAGCATGACCCCTTTAGGTTTTCCAGTGGTACCAGAAGTGTAAATAATGGTGGCTAAGTCAGAAGGATCGACCTCTGATTTACGCGTTTCAACATCGGGTTGTGTACTTTCATCAGCTCCGAGTTCTAAAAGTTTTGTGTAATTCTCACAACCTTCAATGTCATCAAAACTAAATACATTCTTAAGCTTTGTGTTATCTTTTACTTTTAAGACTTTATCGTAAACCTCTTGATCCGACACAAAACAATATACGGCTTCACTATGATTTAAAACATATTCATAATCATCAGAAGAAATTGTGGGATAAATAGGGATATTTTGAGCGCCTACTTGAAGCACACCAACATCTACAATACACCATTCTGTACGGTTAGTCGTAGAAATGACCGCAATTTTATCGTCTTTTTGAACGCCCATTTTAAGCAAGGCCCTACTAAGCGCATTGGCTTTATCTATGTATTCTTTTGAAGACGTCTTTATCCATTCGCCATTTTTTTTAGAAACCAAAGCGGCGTCTAAGTTGTGAGTTTCTAATTGATAATATGCAAAGTCAAAAAGTCGAGTAATTGGTTTCATCGAATTGTAATAAGATTGTGAAGATGCAAAGTACTAATTTTTAAAAGAGTATCAAATTCGAATCTTTAAAAATAATTTTACATTATTTCAACGCCTCCAACCACAGTCTTGCATTCACAAAAGCCTCTAACCATGGCGACACTTCATCCGATCTATTTTCAGGGTAATTTGCCCAATTCCATTGGAATGTAGACCGCTCAATATGTGGCATTGTTACAAGATGTCTTCCCGTAAGATCACATAGCATTGCAGTATTAAAATCGGACCCATTTGGATTATGAGGGTAAGTATCATAGGCATATTTACCGACAATGTTGTATTTAGATTCTTCATAAGGCAGTGTAAACTTCCCTTCGCCATGCGAAATCCAAACGCCTAAAGTACTGCCTTCAAGAGACGACAACATCACCGAATTGTTCTTCTGAATGGTTACCGATGTAAAGGCACTTTCGTGTTTCTGAGAATCATTGTAAGTTAATTTACCATGCTTTTCATGATCGGGATTAATAAGATCTAATTCCATCCAAAGTTGACACCCATTACAGATCCCAACAGATAACGTATCTGGACGGTCAAAGAAATTCTTAAGCGCTGTTTTGGCCTTCTCATTATATTTAAATGCGCCAGCCCATCCTTTTGCAGAGCCCAACACATCACTATTACTAAAGCCACCAACGGCACCAATAAATTGAATGTCTTCCAAAGTTTCACGCCCTGAAATTAAATCCGTCATATGAACATCCTTAACATCAAAGCCAGCTAAATACATAGCATTCGCCATTTCACGTTCAGAATTACTCCCTTTCTCTCTAATAATGGCAGCTTTTGGTCTGTTTTCTAAGTTTAGTTTAGGTAATTTTCCAGTGAATTGCTGAGGGAATGTATATTTAAGCGGTTGGTTTTTATAATTGTCAAATCGTTCTTTTGCCAATCCATTGGCAGTTTGTTTTTGATCGAGTAAAAATGAAGTTTCATACCACACATCTCTCAAGTCACTTACATTTAGTGCTAATGTATCCGCTGCATTTGTAATGTTTAAAGTTGCTTTATTTGTAACCGTTCCAATGTTATGAAATTCAATACCGGCTTTAGAAAGCTCCGCTTCAATTGAAGTATCAGTAGCCTGAAACACAATTCCTGAATTTTCAGAAAATAACAGCTTAATACTGTTCGCTTCTTTAAGCGCATTGAAATTCAAATCGGCGCCAATGTTAGAATTCGAAAAACACAGCTCTAGTAGTGTAGTAATCAATCCGCCAGAAGCGACATCATGCCCCGCTACAATTGAATTGTTTTTAATCAATTCCTGAAGCGTATTAAAAACGGTCTTCACATACGAAGCACTTTGCACATCAGGTGCATCGTTTCCTATAGTGTTTAAAATTTGTCCAAATGCACTACCTCCTAATTTAAAATCATCTTGAGATATATTGATGTAATAAATAGGACCTGCATTGAGTTTAAATGCCGGTTCAACAACCTTTGAGATCGCATTGCAATTTCCTGCAGCCGTTATAATAACTGTTCCTGGAGATACCACATCACCTTCAGGATATTTTTGCTTCATTGAAAGCGAATCTTTTCCAGTTGGCACATTGACTCCGAGGGCAATTGCAAATTCAGAAATCGCTTCAACCGCACTGTATAAACGCGCATCTTCACCTTCGTTTTTACAAGGCCACATCCAGTTAGCAGATAATGAAATACTCTGTAAACCCTCTTTTAAAGGGGCCCAAACAATGTTGGTAAGTGCTTCTGTAATAGCGGCTCGACTTCCAGCTTTAGGATCTATAAGGGCTGCAACAGGTGCGTGTCCAATTGAAGTCGCAATTCCTTCCTCACTAGAATAATCTAAGGCCATCACCCCCATATTATTTAAGGGAAGTTGTAACGATCCAACACACTGTTGTTTGGCGACTTTTCCACCAACACAACGGTCCACTTTATTCGTTAACCAATCTTTACAAGCAACGGATTCAAGTTTCAAAACATTTTCTAGATAAGACTGAAATAAAGAGCTATCGTAAGACGCAGATTTGTAGTTTCTAACAATAGTTCGATCTTCTAGAATCGTTTTAGGCGAACTTCCAAACATATCTTCTAAATTGAAATCCATAGGTTTTGCACCTGTAGATTTTGACTCAAATACAAAACGATGATCCCCAGTCACGTTTCCAACGGTATACATTGGAGAACGTTCTCTATCGGCTATTTTTTGTAAGGTATCAATATGTTTTTCAGGGATGACAAGCCCCATACGTTCCTGGGATTCGTTACCAATTAATTCTTTATTTGATAGGGTAGGGTCTCCCACTGGAAGTTGGTCTAAATCGATATGACCTCCAGTATCTTCCACTAGTTCTGACAAGCAATTAAGATGTCCACCAGCGCCATGATCGTGAATTGATACAATGAAGTTTTCTTCACTTTCAATCATACCTCGTACGGCATTAGCAGCACGTTTTTGCATTTCAGGGTTAGAACGCTGAACGGCATTTAGTTCAATTCCGCTAGATAATGCTCCTGTATCCGCTGATGATACTGCAGCTCCACCCATTCCAATACGGTAATTTTCACCCCCTAAAATAACAATTTTATCATTTTTTTCAGGAGTATCTTTTAACGCTTGATCGGCCTTTCCATAGCCAATTCCGCCGGCTTGCATAATAACTTTATCAAAGCCTAAACGTTGGGCGTCTTCTTGATGTTCAAAAGTGAGTACCGAACCACAAATTAGAGGCTGACCAAATTTATTACCAAAGTCTGATGCGCCATTAGAGCCTTTAATTAAAATATCCATTGGTGTTTGGTACAACCAGTCACGTTCTTTAAACGCAGCTTCCCAAGGTCGATTTTCATTTAACCGAGAGTAGGAAGTCATATACACTGCTGTTCCTGCTAATGGTAGTGACCCTTTTCCCCCAGCAAGACGGTCTCTAATTTCTCCTCCAGACCCTGTTGCAGCCCCATTAAAAGGTTCAACGGTAGTAGGAAAATTATGAGTTTCTGCCTTAATAGAAATCACAGATTCAAAATTTTCCGTTGTATAGTAATCAGGTTTATCAGCACTTTTAGGAGCAAACTGTTCTACAATAGGCCCTTTAATAAAAGCCACATTGTCTTTGTATGCAGATACAATAGTATTTGGATGTTGTTTTGATGTTTCTTTTATAAGTTTAAATAGAGATGTTGGTTTTTCTTCACCATCTATAATAAAAGTGCCATTAAATATTTTATGTCGACAGTGTTCTGAATTGACTTGCGAAAATCCAAAAACTTCAGAATCGGTGAGAGGACGGCCAATTTTTTCACTGACTTGATTGAGATAGGCGACTTCGTCATCATTTAACGATAACCCTTCTTGTTGGTTATAAGCAGAAATATCTGTAATGTTTAAAATGGGCTCCGGAGTGATATCAATATCAAAACTCTGTTGATGTAAGCCCTCAAATTTTTCAGAAATCATAGGATCAAAATCTGAGAAATCACTTTCAATTGTACTAAATTCTTCAATTCGAATAATCCCTTTAATTCCCATGTTTTGAGTAATCTCGACGGCGTTCGTACTCCAAGGCGTAATCATTGCTGCTCTGGGCCCTACATATATTGAATTGAGCGTTGTGTGTTCTATTTTGGGCTGGTCACCAAATAGCCATTGTAATTTGGCGATGGTTTCGGAAGTTAAATCGTTTACGGTTTGAACTGCAAACACCTTTGTATCAGGGGTTCCAAAGAAATGAATCATTCGTTTTATTTTGAATATTATTCGATCCTACAAATTTATGATTTTTAAGAGAATTTTTATTCGATTTTAACTTCTAATTTATGGAGTTATTCACCAGTTTTAAACATCTATTCTGAGGAACTCTAATGTCCAATGCAAACCGATTTATTGTCGGATTAATTTTTTCACCTGTACGCCAAAATTAGTTGTCATTTTTACGAGGTATAGCCCTTGGTTTAAACCAGAAACATCTAACGACTCAGCATCATTTTTTAAATTTTTACTTAAAATTAATTTGCCAGTGATTGTGTAAACTTCAATCTTTGAAGGATTGTTTGTATTAAAATAAATAATGTTTGACTGCACTGGATTTGGATAAAGCGTAAAATTAGTTTTGTTCACCTCATATATGCTAACGGATAGGGTATGCGTTCCTAGATCAACTATATTGTTAGTTTCATATTCTTCCCATTCACCAGCTAAATTAAAAGTAGTGGTTGGTCCTTTTACAAACGCTTTCCTTCGATATGTTTTGTCTTTAAAATTAAATGCTCCACCTAATTCTCCAAAATAATCTATGAGCACCCCATTTTTAAATAATCCGACAGGATCATTTCCGTTAAACGATATTGCATCTGTATTAGAAATTTGATTTGAACGGTCTAAGGTTTCCTGATAAGCTTGAGAATTTACGACTACATGTACATTACCAGTTTCTAAGGTTCCTGTTAACGGTAAGTCTTGGTTAAACACCCCTACACCGTCCCGGTCTCTCGCAATGGAGTAGTTACTAAGATTTATTGAACTTCCTGTGAAATTAGCAATCTCTAACGCCTTGTTATAGCTATTGCCTTCAACATATTCTGAGATAAAAAGATCATTACTTGATGAGTTTCCTTCAAGAGTTGTTTCGCAACTTTCATTACTTACAGGGGATGTGTTTTGGCTTCCATCTTTTGAATAGACTGTAAAACAGTATTCAGTATTTGGTGCTAATCCAGTCACTGTAAAACTTGTGTTTGATGTACTTGAAGTTTTGATGCCATCCTTATAAATATCATAGGAGGTGACGGCAATATTATCTGTTCCAGCCGTCCAGTTTAAATCAATAGAATTCCCTTTTGGGTTGGAAGCGACAAGATTTGTTGCAGCCGTAGGAGCTTCATTGTCTGTTACAGAATCCCATATCATAGATGCATATTCTGGATGGTCTACAAAAGGATTTGCATTGTTTTGAAACGCAAAAGCCGCCACATTTCGATCACGTTCACGTTGGTCAACAGGGTCCACATTATTATGCCAATCTAATAAAACGTCAATGGCCCAAGGATAAAACACCTGATTATTTGTGCCGTTAAACATTGCAAAGCTGGTGTAGCCATCAATAGTATCTTCATAGCGAACGGCGAAATACAAAACGGCTCTCGCAATATCCCCTTTAAATTCGTCTATGGGTTCAAACACAGTTCCATTATAACCAGTCATTGCACTCGAGCCTCTTTGAGAACCATTTAATGACGTCCAATTTGCAGACGCTACATTTCCAAATGGATAAGACCCTCTAAAGCCATTTACACGCCCATCCGACGGAATAACGTGATGTATGTCACTTTGCATAGGAAAGCTACTCCCAAAGGATGACTGTGGGATGAGATGCTCTCTATTGTAGCAATCCCCTTCTGAGCTTTGATTTCCACATTTTTTACTCCCATGATTATAATTATAAGGATCTGTTCCAGAAGGGTTTTCAGAATACATGTCTAAAATAGTCCCATCGCTTTCGTAGTTTTTCCCTGAACTTACAGTCTTGTCAGAGTGGGTATCAATATATCCATTGGAACCATTTATGCCATTGCCGTCGTATAATTGTCCATACGATCGCGCTTGATGTCCATTGGAAACAATTGTTTTTAATTTTGTTTTTAAAGCCATCCCCGTTAATCCCTCTGCGGAATCATAATAATTTGTTGGAATTTGTCCGAAAGAAAGGCTTGAAACTAGTACAGCCAGAATGTATATATGCTTCATAAAATAATATCTTAAAATTAAAAGTAATTGGTTATTTTTTCTCTAGTAACGCCATGTAAAATCCGTCAAACCCAGTTTCATGTGCAAGTATTTTCCTGTCTTTTATAAACGAAAAATCAGCACCCGCTTCAGACTTTAAAAAGGTTTTAATTTGAGTCTCATTTTCAGAGGGTAACACAGAACAGGTTGCGTAAACCATTTTGCCATTGGGTTTGACCATTTTTGAATACTGTTGTAAAACCTCTTGCTGAGTTTTACGAATACGGTCTATAAACTCAGGTTCTAGTTTCCATTTTGAATCAGGATTTCGTCGCAATACCCCCAATCCAGAACAAGGCGCATCGATCAATAAGCGATCTGCTTTTTCATGTAATTTTTTGATCGGTTTAGTAGAGTCAATCACTTTCATTTCAATATTATGAGCACCATCTCGACGGGCTCTAATTTTGAGTTTTTTCAATTTACTTTCGTAAATATCCATGGCTATAACAGACCCTTTATTTTCCATTAAGGCAGAAAGATGTAAGGTTTTTCCACCGGCTCCTGCACAACAGTCTACGACTTTCATGCCGGGTTTAACGTCTAAAAAGTCCGCCACAAGTTGTGACGACGCATCTTGAACCTCGAACCATCCATCTTTAAATGCTTCTGTAGTAAATACATTGGCGCGTTCTTTTAGCTGTAAAGCGTAAGGATAGCCTTCGATTTCTAAGGTTTCAATGTTCTCAGACTCTAATTTTAGTTTTAAATCTGCTTTTGTTGTTTTTAAGGTGTTTACTCTTAAAATAACATTAGCTTGTTTGTTTTGCATGGCCAATTCCTTGGTCCATTTAGCTTCACCTAATTCTTTGACCCCCAATTCATCAATCCAATCGGGGACAGATTCACGGATCTTTCGGTCTTTTGAAAGTTCATCAAAACGTCCTTTTATTTTGCGGGATGGTGTGCCTTCAAAATATTTCCAGTCTGGCAATTTAATGCCTTTTAAAGTAGCCCATACGGCAAATAATCGCCAAGCATCGTCTCGGCTAAATGGTTCTTTGACTTGAGCAATCTCGGCGTATAATCGTTTCCATCGTACAATATCATAAGTGGTTTCTGCAACAAAACCACGGTCACGACTTCCCCATCGTTTGTCTCGTTTTAATAATTTTTGAATGACTTTATCGG
>JAQXCA010000015.1 GCA_029252105.1 Flavobacteriaceae bacterium
CATATGAAAATGTTTAGCAATTTTACTTAAGAAATAAAACAAAAAAATGTACGCTATTGTTCTAAGTTTTTAACTAAATATTAATGTTACATTGTATTGTATTTCATGAAAATATTTAAAATTTCTATTTTGTTTAAATTTATAGAGTTATTATAAAACAAAAATAATTTCAAAAAAATTATAGATTTTTATTCTAAATGCAAAAATTAGACTCTAAATGGCGTTTTTTGTGGATCTTACACCCCAAAAAATTAACTTTAAATCACAAAAATTAATAAAATTTATTAGTGATTCCTTTAATTGTTGTAATATCGTGGGATAATTAGTCATCTTAATACTATACACGTATGAAACTCAAATTTACAGTAGTACTGCTTGTAATTACTAATCTAACTATCGGACAGGCGCAGCTACAAGAAACCTATGCCTCTAGCATTACGGCAGACGAATTAAAAGAAAAATTATACACCTATGCCTCTGATGAATTTGAAGGCAGAGAAACTGGTGATAAAGGTCAAAAAATGGCGGTTGAGTATTTAAAAAATATCTACACTGAACTAGCAATATCAGCTGCTAAGGAAGACGGAGATTATTTTCAAAATGTGCCCTTAGTTGTTGTGAAAACTCCTGAAGTCTCTATAACTATTGAAGAAACTCCATTTGAATACTACAAAGATTTTGTTAGTATAACTGATGCAGAATCAAACACAATACGCGACACTGAGATTGTTCGTGTTGGGTATGGCATTAACGATGCGCGTTACAATGACTACAAAGACATTGATGTGCGTGGAAAAGTTGTGGTTGCTGTTGCTGGAGAGCCAAAGGATTCATTAGGTATCTATGGGGTTAGTGGTACTGAAAAATACTCTAAGTGGTCTAACGGTCGTCAAGAATTAAGTTCGAAACGAGATGCGGCAAAAGCTCTAGGAGCTAAAGCTTTCTTTTTGATTAATGAAGCGTTGTTTCAACGCTATGCCCCTTATTACAAAAGACGTGATAAAAGTGAAGGCGAAAGTAATTTAGCTTTAGATGTTAACGAAAATACCATGTTTGGTTTCCTTGTTAGCGAAGCGATGGGTACAAACTTATTAAACACGAACACAATTGAAATCGATTTTAAACAAGTTAGCGAACCTATTGTATCTGAAAATGTTGCTGCAATGATTAAAGGCAGTGAAAAACCAAATGAATATATTATTCTTTCTGCACATTTAGATCATGTCGGCATGCATGACGGTGAAGTTTTTAATGGCGCAGATGATGACGGTTCAGGTACTGTTGCTATTTTGGAAATTGCAGAAGCATTTAAAGCTGCTAAAGACAATGGATATGGACCAAAACGTTCTATTATATTTCTACATGTTACTGGAGAAGAAAAAGGATTATTAGGTTCACAATACTATACAGATTATGATCCGATTGTGCCCTTAACACAAACCGTTTCCAACCTTAATATTGATATGATTGGACGAACAGATCCTAAACGTTTAGAAGGAAAACGCAATTATATCTACCTTATTGGAAGTGACAAACTCAGTACGGATTTACACAACGTATCCGAAGAAATGAATACAAAATATACCAATATTGAATTGGACTATACGTATAATGATGAAAATGATCCCAATCGTTTTTACTACCGTTCTGACCATTATAACTTTGCTAAAAATAATATTCCGATCATCTTTTATTTTAATGGGACACATGCCGATTACCACAAAGCGACCGATACACCTGATAAAATTGAGTATGACCTTTTAGAAAACAGAACACGCTTAGTTTTCCACACGGCTTGGGAATTAGCCAATAGAGCTGATGCTGTTCGTGTAGATAAAGCAGTCAAATAACGTTCAAAACATAAGTGCACAAAAAAAGCTTCTCTATTTGTAGAGAAGCTTTTGCTTTTTTGGGTGGAAGACCGGATTCGAACCGGCGACCCTTGGTACCACAAACCAATGCTCTAACCAACTGAGCTACAACCACCGTTTGGCATTCTTATAATGCGATTGCAAATGTATAGTATTTCGGGTTTTATACAAACACTTTTTTGTATTATTTTAAGTCAAATAATGAATCTATTGCAGGAAAACGTTCTACATTGAATCCTTCTGCATATTCCACGCCTACGACCCGACCCAAATCTGCTGCTCTGTAGCGAATACTCTCTATAAAATTTTTGGAAGTGATTGGAGTTTCAGGTGCCTGACTCTTAGGGTCATAAAATTGCGTCGCATAGGCTAAAACAGCTTCCATTTTCTGATCCATTTGTCCACTTATATCTACAACGAAATCGGGTTGAAGCATTTTCCACTGAATATAATGGTATATTGATTTCGGACGCCAAGGCTTTTGAATCTCGTTTGGATCGTCTAAATGGGTTTCAATTTTCATTAATCCGCTTAAAAAACAAGCATCACTAACGAGTTTACTTGCGGTTCCATGATCTATATGACGATCATTAACTGCATTACACAACACAAGTTCTGGACGGTATTGACGAATTTTTTTAATAATTTCTAACTGATGAGTTTTATCATTTACTATAAATCCATCAGAAAAACTCATATTCTCTCTTAGTGACACCCCTAAAATATCAGCAGCATTAGCAGCTTCTTGCTTCCGAGTTTTTGCAGTACCTCTTGTACCCAACTCCCCTTTTGTTAAGTCTATAAGTACAACAGATTTTCCATTTTGAATTTCTTTAATAAGTGTGCCTCCACAACTTAATTCAATATCATCTGGATGGGCACCAAAAGCAAGTATATCAATTTTCATCAGATTGTATGTATTAGTTTTAAACGTTACTAGCAGTAATCGCCTGCTCTATATCTTCAATTAAATCTTTTTTAGTTTCGATACCAACTGAAAAACGAATTAATTGATCTGTAATGCCTTGAGCTTTTCTGTCATTTTCAGAAAGCAGTGCATGCGAAGCCTTAGATGGTAAAAGCATCGTACTTTCTACACCTGCCAAACTCATAGATGGTTTTATAAGATTTAAAGCTTTAAGAAACGCATTAGAATCACAGTGATCTTTAAGTTCAAAAGATAGCATTGCCCCAAAGCCTTTCATCTGAATTTTAGCTAAACTATGATATGGGTTTGATTTTAATCCAGGATAGAATACGGCTTTTACGGCAGGATGTTTTTGTAAATATTTAGCTAAACGTTTTGCATTACGTTGTTGCGCTTTTACACGAATCCCTAAAGTTTTCATACTTCTTTCAAGAAGCCATACGGTATAGTCACTTAAATTCCCTCCAAAATCTTTTGCAAGATCCCAAATTTTATCCATAATTTCCTGAGATGATGCAACCGCACCTGCACTAATATCACTATGGCCTCCGAAATATTTTGTAGCACTGTGCATGACAATATCAATCCCTAAATCTATCGGGTTTTGGATTATAGGAGATGCAAATGTATTATCCGCCGCTGAGATAATCTGACGGCTTTTAGCCAATTTTGCAATCGCAAATATATCCACAAGTTTCAATAAGGGATTTGAAGGGGTTTCTATATAAATTAATTTGGTATTCGATTGAATACAATCTTCAAAAGACTGTGCAGACAAATCTTTGGTAAAACTATATTCTATACCATAATTTGTGAAATGAGATTCGATAAAATTACGAGTTCCACCATAAATATCATTTTGAATAACAGCATGGTCACCAGATTTCAAAAATGTTAAAAGTGTTGCAGAGATGGCTGCCATTCCTGAACCAAAAATTAAAGCGGCTTCAGCATGTTCAAGAGCTGCTATTTTTTTTGATAAATATTCTTGATTAGGTGTATTAAAATAACGTGGATAGCGCTTAGTATCAACATCCATAAAATCAAAAGATGTAGACATATATAGAGGAGAAACACTGCCTTTGAAAGTCGTATCCTCTATAGCGCCTGAATGGGTGCAAATGGTGTTTAAACCTTGTTTTTTAGAGCTCATAATGGTACGTTTAAATCATGCTAATCATCACCAATGTCATTAAATTCTTTAATTAAAACAAAAGCCCATATAACAACACATACAGAAACAAAAACAGAAAACGATAAAACTATAGTATTAGCGGTCAAGACGGAAAAGTTTAAAGAATATCATTAGACCTAAAAGCATTGGTGCCCAGATCCCTACAAAAATACCATGTAACTCTTCACCTGTCATGAACAAGTATTCGGACACACATATAATTATAGCGCATAAGGCAAGCAATAATATGTTGGTAAGTCCAAGTGTTTTAAGAAATTTCATTGATTAATTTTATTTATTCGAAAATATAAAAAAATTGTTATTTATTCTCTGTTTATTTCTAAAATCTAATTCCTTCTATTTATTATCTTCGTAAAAAATATAAGAATGTTAAAAGCAGTACTTTTTGATATGGATGGTGTTATTGTAGACACTGAACCTTTACACCACAAAGCTTATAAAATGATGTTTGATGATGTTGGAATCTCTGTAACTGATACGATGTACCGAAGTTTTACTGGACAATCTACAAGAAGTATTTGTGAGTTTCTTTGCACGCACTTTGAATTATCACTGGAACCTATTGTTTTAGAAAAGTGTAAACGCGCTCATTTTACAAAATTATTTTTTGAAGATCCTGACCTCCAACTTTTAGATGGTGTTGAAGATCTTATTAAAAATTATCATTCTAATGGATTAACTTTAGTGGTGGCGTCATCAGCATCTATGTTTACAATCAATAATGTAATGAAGCGGTTTAATCTTGACCCCTATTTTAAAGACAAATTGAGTGGTGCCGATTTGAAAGCTTCTAAACCCCATCCCGAAATATTTATAAACGCTGCCAAGGCTGCTGGCGTTTCTTCTTCTGAATGTTTCGTAATTGAAGATTCTACCAATGGAATTATTGCTGCAAAAGAAGCGAATATCTTTTGTATTGCTTACAAAAGCGTGCATTCTAAAGACCAGGATTATTCCAGAGCGGATCTACTCGTGTCAGACTACAAAGACATTACATTTGATAAAATTAAATCCAGTTTTTATTAAGATTTTGTCTTGAAATATTTCAGGTGTTTTCTGTAAGCAAATACAGACAGCAAGGTGATGATAACGACTGCTGTTGCGATGTATGAAACACTAATTTCCTGATCATCTTTGGCGTAGGAATGCAAACCAGCGAGGTAGAAATTTACTCCGAAATACGTCATCATAATACTACCAAACGCTAAAACAGAAGCCACACTAAAGCCAAATCGACTTCGTAAACCAGGAATCAAACGCATATGAATCACAAATGCATAAATCATAATACTAATTAATGCCCAAGTTTCTTTTGGGTCCCATCCCCAATAACGTCCCCAGCTTTCATTGGCCCACATACCTCCTAAAAAGTTTCCTATTGTAAGCATTACCAAACCAACAGTCAATGCCATTTCATTTATGATGGTTAATTCTTTGATGTTTAACGCCATCTTTTCCTTGTTTTTAGAGGTGGTTAAAATCATTAATAACAAGGTGGTTAACCCTAAAATCATTCCGAGTGTTAATGGTCCATAACTCCCTACAATAATGGCAACATGAATCATTAACCAGTAACTATCTAAAACTGGTTGAAGATTTCCAATAGAAGGATCCATCCAATTCCAGTGGGCAATCATCAAAATCATAGCTGTTACAAAAGCGGTAGATGCAAAAGTTAAATCGCTTTTAAGGCCTAACATTACACCAAAAGCCATCGTAGCCCACGCCACATAAATCATCGACTCATAGGCATCACTCCAGGGCGCGTGACCTGAAATATACCAACGCACAATAAGTCCAAAAGTGTGTAGCGCAAATAGCCCTATGATTGTAAATTTAAAAACTTTTACAGAAATATTTATGAATTTACTACGGTCTTTAAAAATTTGAATTATCAATAACAAAAACATCAAAGTACTCGCGTACATATAATATTCAAATAAGGATTTAAAAATATCGTAGCGGTTGTACTGAATCTCCGTATTAATTTTTTCATCAGAAATCATGGTATCACCACCATACTTTATTTGTGTGTTTTTAATCGCACCTAACAGTTGTTGACTTTTTGAAAAATCGACACCCATAACTTTATCCTTTTGCAAGGTAGCCATGTAGGCCAAGAATCCTGTTTTAATAAAATTCCCATAAAGTGAATCTTGTAATTTGTATGCACCTTCCCTAAATTCATTTGATGAGACCCATTTATTATTTTCATCGTCTGGAATTGGAAATAAACGCATGGTACTTCCTTCAAGCGTATTGAACAATAAGCTCACACGTTGATCTGTTTCTGTAAATATTTTTTGAATTGCCGTTGGCACTTGTGCACTATAGGCATCTTCCAAATACGGAGCGAGTTTATAATTTAAATTAGGATCTAGGAAATCGACTAAAGCTGCATATTTAGCTGTTTTTTCTAAACCTAATAGAGTACGAATCGTATCTGCTTTCTTAGCTTTTAAGAAAATAATTGGAACGTTGTACCACAGTTGTGGACTTTCTTGCATCGACAAAAAGACTTGATTAGCATCAAACTCATTGTACACATCTTTTTTACTCAATTTT
Organism: Flavobacteriaceae bacterium; assembly: GCA_029252105.1. GTDB lineage: Bacteria > Bacteroidota > Bacteroidia > Flavobacteriales > Flavobacteriaceae > Hel1-33-131. The sequence goes on from JAQXCA010000015.1 coordinate 6,560, forward strand.
CGCAACAGTTCAGAAGCATAGGTATTGATAGGTTTCATCCGTCCATCCGTATCCTGAATAACCAAATGCCCGAAACGATCGGCCTCATCGACCGACGTAATGTTTAGTTTTAAAATTGAATCAAGCTGAATTGTTGATGGACGTACGTTTTCATGATCTGAGCCATGAGGAGTTTGCGCAAACCCATTAAAAGACAACATGAACAGAACGAGCATTGCTAGTTTAGATTTCTTTTTCTTGATTTTATCAAGTTGACGGCGCAAGGATTCCATGCGCGCATTTTTTGATAATAAAATAGCCATCAACCCAAAGTATAAAAGATAGTAGCCGAAGTAAGTAAACCAAGTGCCCAAGTAGTCATGATTTACAGATAAAACTGTACCTTTTTCGTCGGGATCAAAACTCGCTTGAAAGAATTTATATCCACGATGATTCAAAATATTATTCATATAAATGTGAAAGTCAAAATCGTCTTGTTCAGAATCCAAAACAGTCACTTTACTTTCAAATGAAGAATAGCTTTTTTCGGTTCCAGGATAGCGCTCGGCAATGAAATCATTAAGTTTAACTTCAAAAGGAAGTTCTAAAAGCTTAGAACCGTATTTGAAATTAAATTCCAAACCGCCAATTTCAATTTGTTTGAATGGATTATTAGAGCCCTTTCCTCCTATTAATTTCACGGTTTTAGTGGTTCCGTTAGCTGTAACTTTTAATGCAATTCCATCTTCATCACCTTTTAGTAATTTTGATTTTTTAACAATATCAAACTGACCTTTTATAACCGGTTTTGGAAACACAATCGCTTGGTTTCCAATAATGTAACGCGAACGTAGTGCTAAGGGTTGAATACTGTCTTTTACCAATAGCCCTTGAGCTCCAGTAGCCATCGTCATAAATTCACCATCGTAAGGCGATTGAATTGTTAAATCGGTTTCTGAATAGGTAATATTTATAGCACCGTCCGTAGGTTTATTTAAGGCATACAAGACATTGTGAATACTACTCACCTCTCCTAATTTCAAGAAATGATTGTGCGGAGCGCCATCACCAGCTTCAACAATTTTTAAATAATAATCTCCAACTTCAGCGGGTATAATATCTTCTTCAGCTCCAGCAATAAAATCTACTAGTTCAATTGAAATAGGAGTTGTACTGTAAGAAGTTTCTAAATGGTATATATTTGTTAAGCGAGGAGAAAAATCAACAACATCTTCATGAACACGTCGTTGAAGTTGACCATTGATTTCAAAATCGCCATCTATATAGGTTGTTAAATATGTTTTTTGAGATAGAAATGAATTTTCTGTAGCACCTTCTCTAATAGACATCATGCCTTCATATCCGTGATAACGTGTCAAAAAAGCGCCAAAAAGGATAAATATAAACGATAAATGGAGAGTTAAAGTGGCCCATTTTTCTTTTCTCAATAATCGGTATCTGAAAATATTTCCAATAAAATTCACGATAAATACGACCATAATAGCTTCAAACCACCAAGCATTATAAATCAGTGTTCGGGAATACGGCGTTGGTGATGTGCTTTGGCCTTGATCCATAAAAGTTCCAACTGCCATAGCGGCTGCAAAAACGATGAATAGTGTCCCTGTTAAACGGGTAGAAAAAAGTAAATTAGATAATTTTTTTAGCATTCTAAATTGGCTCGTTTATTGAAATGCAAATGTACCTAATTTAATAGAAAAATTCATTTATGTTAATTGGTTTTAACAGTAATTTTAATAAAAAATTGGCATTGGGTTACATAAACTTTCAAATGACCAATTACTTGTTTATTTTAGCTGAATGATATCTGTTATTATTTTAGGCGCTGGAAATGTTGGAACTCACTTAGTGAAGGCGGTTCGTGCGTCCAAAAACTTAAATTTAGTACAGTGGTATTGTCGAGGTCCTAAAGCCATTAAGTTTCCTATTAAAGGTATTGATTTATGTCATGATTTAGAGCAATTAAAAAAGGCAGATGTCTACATTATAGCGGTTAGTGATAAAGCAGTATCTGAAGTTTCCAAACAACTTCCTTTCGAAAATCGATTGGTTGTTCATACCTCGGGGAGTGTGGCTATGAAAGAATTAGACATGAAGCTACGAAGAGGTGTTTTTTATCCACTTCAAACCTTTTCAGCAACTTCTGAGTTGAGTTTTTCGGAAGTGCCATTCTGTATTGAAACTATGGATAAAAATGATTCTAATCTTCTTAAAACGCTGGCGATTGAAATGGGAAGTCCATCGTATATGATTAATACTGAGCAACGACAAGCCTTACATTTATCTGCCGTATTTATAAATAACTTCACCAACCAACTGTATCGAATAGCACATGAATTATCAGATTCTAAAAACATTAATTTTGAGGTCTTAAAACCATTAATTTTAGAAACTGCACATAAAATACAACACACATCGCCATATAATGCGCAGACTGGTCCTGCCAAGCGCAATGATCAAGTCACCATAAATCATCATTTGAGAACACTAGAAAGTCACCCCGAATATCAATCTATATATAAGCAACTTACGCAATCAATAAAAACTACACATGGATTCAAAAAGTTATAAAGAATATTTAAAAGACATTAAAGCATTTATTTTTGATGTCGATGGCGTTCTTACCGATTCCTCTGTCTTGGTTACTTCAGCAGGAGAAATGCTACGTAAAATGAGTACAAGAGATGGGTTTGCTTTAAAAACAGCTGTAGATGCTGGGTTTTTAGTATGTATTATTTCAGGAGGTAAAAATGAAGGGGTTCGCAAACGCCTTGCAGGTTTAGGCGTTAAAGAAATTAGTTTAGGCGCACACGATAAAGTCGTGCATCTCAAGGAATTATTTGAAAAATACCAGTTGAAAGCCGAAAATGTGGTGTATATGGGTGATGATATTCCTGATATTCCACCAATGAAACTGGTAGGTCTTCCTTCCTGCCCTCAAGATGCAGTCCCAGAAGTGAAAGCCGTTTCAAAATACATTTCACATAAAAATGGTGGTGCAGGTTCTGTTCGTGATATTATAGAACAAGTTTTAAAAGTTCAAGGCTTTTGGATGAAAGCATTTGATGCGCAATATGATTAAATTATAAACAATGCTTGCAGAAATTTTAAAATCAAGACATCTTATATTAGCCTCTTCATCTCCGAGAAGACAGGAACTGATTAAAGGGCTTGGTCTTGATTTTGAAATCCGAATTAAACCTGTAAAAGAAGAATACCCTCATAGACTTCGACATTTTGAAATTTCGGACTATTTAGCGCAGCTTAAATCGATGCCTTTTGTAGGAGAACTAAATCCTAATGATATCCTTATTACAAGTGATACTATTGTGTGGTTTAACGCTAAAGCGCTAGGAAAACCGAAAGACAACAACGATGCTTTTGAAATGCTAAAATCCTTAAGTGGCCATACACATGAAGTGATTACTTCTGTATGTTTTAAATCTGTTACGACTCAAAAAACCATTAACTCCGTGACCAAAGTGACTTTTAAACCGCTGAGTGATGACGAAATCTGGTATTATATCCATAATTTTAAGGTGCTTGATAAGGCAGGTGCTTACGGCATACAAGATTGGATTGGACAGATTGGAGTCACCAAAATTGAAGGGTCCTATTTCAACGTCATGGGATTCCCAATGGATAAGATATATAAGACGCTACTCACGTTCTAAGAAAAAATCTAGTGCTCGCGTTTCATTATAATAATACCCATCACAATTGATAAATCCAACGTGTCCGCCGCGTTCAGGCGTTTCTAAAAATACATTTGGATTTTTTTCAGCAGCTTCAAATGGATAACATTCGTTAGATAAAAAGGAATCGTTTAACGCATTCAAAATTAAAACGGGTGTTTTAATTGCTTCCAAAAACTGAAGACTACTGCATTTTTCATAATAATCTTGTGCATTTTCAAAACCATGAGCGCGAGATGAATAGACTTCGTCAAAATCATTCAATGTTTTGATCGTTTTTATTTTAGCTTTGGAAATGGCATCAGGAAATTGTTTTTGTTTTAATTTTAAACGTTTGACTAATCCCCATTTAAAACTAATATGATAAGGTAAATTTTTAAACGTATGTAATGCTTTTGCTGAACCTGACAAGTCACACGGTACAGAAACTGCCATTGCGGCTTTAACTTGCGTTGGAACCTTAGATCCATCCCCTAAATATTTTAAAAGAATATTTGCGCCTAGGCTAATCCCTTTTAAGAAAATTGAATCGTATTTATTTAAAGAGACTACATATTTAATAATATCCTCAACATCATCAGTTTTTCCAGAGTGATAACTTGTATAGTAGCGGTTTAATTCGCCACTACAACAGCGAAAATTAACACAAATTGCATCGATATTATTGGCATTGAAATGTAAGGCAGGACCCGTAATGTAGGGCCGTTGACCATGTCCTTCCAAACCATGAAATAAAATAATAACGGATTTTGTAGGCTTTGGACTGTAACTCCAATCCAAATCAATAAAATCATCATCTCTAAGGGTGATTCGTTCTCTTGTTTGATTGATTTTTAAACGACGAATTAAGCCTGAATAAACTGTAGATATAAACCCGCTACGAAATCTGAAATGTGCTTTAAAAGTGCTTTTAACTATGGGCATTATGTTTTATTACAAGTTTTAAAATTTTAGAACTATTTTGGTTTGCTAGAAAGCGTTGGTCTGCACGCCTGTTTACGATCCAAGCGATTGCATCTCCGCTATACATAACGAGTGTGTTTTCTTTTTCTATTAATGAGAGTTTTTCATCTTTAAAATACTTACTCAACTTCTTTTTACCTTTCATTCCAGAAGGGTGAAAATAATCGCCTTCACTCCAGTTTGAAAGTTTCAATGGAAAGCTAAGAGATTCGAAATCTAAATATAATATATCTTCTGAAATGGATCCTATAGAGGACGTGATTTCTAATGATAAATTAAACGGTTGACCAGGAATAGAAACAACGGTTTGAGATTCTCCAATTAATATGTTTACAGCTGTAGCAGTTGAATTTGATAATTTACTTAATATTAATTGCGATCTATTTTTCAACAATCGATGCGTTGAAGAAGTAATTTGCTTTCCAGACTGTGCTTCTAAAAGCGTTACGATTTGTGTCCAATCCGTAAAATTATACGATTTCAATAACTGATATAAATACGCTTTAGGATTATTTAAAGCTTGAATTTTGTTGGCATTATACACGATTTTATCTTCATCGATTGATTCAATAACCCTGTCCTCTACTTCCAACATATAATCTTCCAAAACGAGCTGTGTCTCTTTTAAATGACTTTGAGTTGTTTGGAAATTTTCAATAAAAGAAGGGTTCAATGATTTGAGAAGTGGAATGATGGTATGTCGTATGTTATTGCGAAGGTATTTAATGCTTTTATTTGAACTATCTTCTTGCCATTGGATCTGTTCTTGAAGTGCGTAGTTGTGAATATCATTTCTAGAAAACCCTAACAAAGGGCGGGCAGTTGCGCCGTTAACTTCTGGAATTCCTGTAAGACCATCTAATCCCGTTCCGCGGGAAAGATTTATAAGAAGAGTTTCTAAATTATCATCCGCATGGTGGGCGGTTAAAATATATTCAAACCCATGATCGTTTTTTAAAGTTTCAAACCAGTCATATCGCAATTGACGTGCTGCCATTTGAACAGATTGTTTATTAGTCTGTGCATGTGTTTCTGTATCAAAATGTGTGACAAAAACTTCTAAATTATTCTCTTTTGCAAAGTCCTTAATAAATTTCTCATCGCCATCACTTTCAGCACCTCTAAGTTTAAAATTACAATGTGCTAAAGCCATATTTAAACCAGATTTACGGCATAAATCTGTTAATACCATACTGTCTAGTCCACCAGAAACAGCAAGTAATAGCGGTGTGTTTCTTAAAAAAAAGAACTGTGTTTGTAAAAGATTTTGAAAGGCTTTAAGCATGGGTCAAAACTACAAATTAATTTTCCAAAACACTACGCATTGCCTTGGCTTTAACAAGACACTCATCATACTCCTTTTCTGGAATACTTTTCGAAGTGATGGCGCTTCCAACTGAAAATGAAATATAAGACTTAGATGCATTGTATAATATACTTCTAATAACGACGTTGAAATCAAAATCTCCTTCGGGTGTGAAATACCCAACAGCTCCAGAATAAAGACCTCTTTTTGTTTCTTCAAGAGATTCTATAATGTTCATTGCGGATATTTTTGGCGCTCCGGTCATGCTTCCCATTGGAAAGGTTGCTGAAATAATATCAACTGGTGACACAGCTGGTAAAGCAGTTGCCTGAACCGTTGAAATCATGTGATGCACTTGTTTGAAGCTATGAACTTGACACAATTCTGTTACTTTAACTGTTCCTTTTTGGGCAATTTTAGACAGGTCATTACGTACGAGATCTACAATCATTATATTCTCACTTCGTTCCTTTTGATCACTTTCTAAAGCGGTTATTAAGGCTGCGTCTTCACCTAGGTGCTGCGAACGTTTGCTGGTGCCTTTAATAGGTTGTGAAGTGATTTCTAATCTTAATTTCTTTAAATACCGTTCTGGAGAAGAGGATAACAAATAGTGATCTCCTTTTTTAAAAAAGGTGGCAAAAGGAGTCTGTGCAATGGCATTTAATTTTAAATAGGTTTCAAGAGGATTTAAATTTGCGTTTGCATAGAACTCTTGGCAAAAGTTAGCTTCATAAATATCCCCTCTATGAATGTGAGACAACATCTTATTAACCTTATTAAGGTATGCTTTTTTTGAAATTCGAGGTTCAATTGTAATCCTGTTTTTAGAAGATGAATTATTTTGGACTGACATACTTTCAATAGTCCGTAAATCGTCATCAATTTCATCAGCAACGAAATTTAAGTATTTAATAGTTATTTTATTATCTTTAAAAAAAAACAACTTTTTAGGCTGAAAAAAACAAAGGTCTGGAAAATGAAGTCCATCAAAATTTTGAGACTTTAGCGGTTCAATATCATTTTTCAAATCATAAGAAAGGTATCCAAAAATCCAATCCTCAGTAATCGATTGATACTCATTTAGTTTTTTAAAACCTTCAAAAGCATCCGTTTCAATACTCGTAAATGCATCTACTGCTAAAATTGAATCGTAGGAGCTGTGAGGTTGTGAATAGTTGTTAGAATCAAGCCAAACAATGTCTTCAAATTGTTGAGCCCAATCTAATAACTGAGTTTTAAACTCATCTATGGTACGGCGTGTAATTTCTTTATGTTGTCGCAAAGACTAATTATTTTCAATACAAAGTTAATCAGTTCTAAATAATAAATCGTCACTTTATAAGAATACCTTACCTTTGACGCAAAATTATTTCCAATGCTATCTTTTGAAGACTTTAAACTGACCACACCTTTGAGCAATGCGCTTAAAGATTTAGGATTTATAGAACCTACACCTATTCAGGAAACCTCATTTAATGTCATTAGCTCAGGAAAGGATGTTGTTGGAATTGCTCAAACTGGAACTGGTAAAACGTTAGCTTACTCCCTACCCCTTCTTAGAAACCTAATATATTCCACACAAGAAAACCCTCGAGTTCTAATTTTAGTCCCTACAAGAGAGCTTGTTGTTCAGGTCGTAGATTCCTTAAATGATTTAAACGTTTATACAAACAATCGTATTTTAGGTGTTTATGGTGGCACTAATATTAATACTCAAAAACAACAAATAGCAGACGGAATTGACATTCTAGTGGCAACTCCTGGACGTTTATATGATTTAGCTTTAAGTCGTGTTCTTCAACTGAAAAGCATTCAAAAACTGGTCATTGATGAAGTGGATGTGATGCTCGATTTGGGATTTAGACACCAATTGATCAATATTTTTGATTTGCTTCCGGAACGTCGTCAAAATATTATGTTTTCTGCAACAATGACTGCAGATGTCGATGCTTTGATTACCGATTTTTTCACTAATCCTGAACGTATTTCAGTTGCATTATCTGGAACTCCTCTCGATAATATCATGCAATTTCGCTATGATGTCCCTAACTATTATACAAAAGTAAATTTAATTCGGTTTCTGATGGAGAACCGTGAAGCCTATTATCGCGTGCTCATTTTTGTGTCTAATAAACGTATGGCAGATCGGCTTTTTGAATCACTAGAAGAAGTGTTTCATGACGACTGTTGTGTTATTCATTCCAATAAAACTCAAAACTATAGACTACGAAGTATTGAGCAGTTTAGAGAAGGGTTTAATAGGATTTTAGTAGCTACGGATGTTATGGCACGTGGACTTGATATTGATGATGTATCACATGTAATCAATTTCGATACACCTGAATATCCAGAAAACTATATGCATAGAATTGGACGAACAGGACGTGCAAAACGTAAAGGGACAAGTATACTTCTTTCAAAAGATAACGAAGCTGATGCTAAAGATGCAATTGAAACTCTTATGAAAATGAAGATTGAAACTTTAGAACTTCCTGACGTTGTTGAAATTTCAACAGAACTTATCGAAGAAGAACGCCCACAATTAAAAGAACCGTATAATCCTCACAAACAAAGAGATGAAGATGCGCCAGGTCCTGCATTTCACGAGAAAAAAGATAAAAATAAAAAAGAAAATTTAGGAGGCTCTTATAAATTTATTATTGCTAAGAAGTATAAAAAACCCAAAACAAGAGGCGATAAAAATTATAATAAACGCAATAAGAAATAAGGATTATGTCCTTACATCGCAGTAAACACTATTATACATTCCTAATAGTTTTTCTTTAGCACGTTTTATTCTCATTTTGATTGCACTTTCCCCTACATTGTGAAGCTTCATGAGGTCTTTAATACTTTTAAACTCTTGATACTTTGAAATTAATATTTCTTTGTCATCTCTAGAAATTAACCCCATTACTACATTTAATCGTTCTAGCTGAAGTGTTTGGTTGCTATCGTCCTCATAACCTTGTTTTGAAGTATCCTCACAAATTTGATCAATATTTAATGCATTCTTTTCGTACTTTTTAAACTTATTTCGATGGTAATAATTCACACAATGATTATATGTAAATGCATACAGCCATGTTGAAAATTTTGATGCGCCTTTGAAGGTTTGAATTTTGTCTATTAATTTCAAAAAAATGTCTTGACAAATATCTTCAGCTTCATGGTTGTTTTTTGAAAAACTTAAGCATTTATTATACACCATAAAAACATAACGTTCATACAGTACCTTAAAGAAAATAGGGTCATGTGATGTAACAATTAGATCCACTAACGCATCATCTGTTAGCTTGTAAGGTAAATAAGAATCATTCAAAGTTAATACTAGTATTTTCATTGGAGAACTAAAAAAAGACTCCATTTGTGTTATTAAAAGTTTTGTTTAACTTTTTTTATAAAAAGTTAGTCAAAACACTATATATCAGCGAGTTAAATATATAAAAATTAATAACTAATAGCAAATGAAAATAAATATTTTTAAATTGAATACAAAAAAAACCCTCCAATTCGGAGGGTTACATAACTTACTTTTAAAAGAGATTAAACATGCAATGCACGGTTTTCAGTTGCAGCTAGAGCAGCTTCTTTGATGGCTTCAGCAAACGTTGGGTGTGCATGTGACATTCTAGAAATATCTTCAGCAGAAGCTCTAAATTCCATGGCTACAACGGCTTCGGCAATTAAATCTGCACAACGTGCACCAATCATATGAACTCCCAAAACTTCATCAGTAGTTTCGTCTGCTAAAATTTTCACAAATCCATCCAAATCCATACTGGCACGGCTACGTCCCAAAGCACGCATAGGAAATTGACCTGATTTATAAGCGACCCCTAGCTCTTTTAGTTGTTCTTCTGTTTTTCCAACAGAAGCAACTTCTGGCCATGTGTACACAACACCAGGGATTAAATTATAATCGATATGTGGTTTTTGACCAGCAATTGATTCCGCTACAAACACGCCTTCTTCTTCAGCTTTATGTGCCAACATCGCCCCTTTGACAACATCGCCAATGGCATAGATATTAGACGCCGACGTTTGTAAATGTCCATTGACTTCTACTTGTCCGCGATCGGTAAGCTTAACCCCTGCTGATTCAGCATTTAAACCTGCTGTATAAGGACTTCTTCCTACAGAAACTAAGCAATAATCACCTTTGAATTCAACAAGTTCCCCTTTTTTGTTTTCTGCAGTCACTGTTATTTCATCGCCACTTCGTTGTACTGAAGTCACTTTATGAGAGACATTAATATTAAATTTCTGTTTTCTGAATACTTTATTTAATTCTTTAGACAGTCCACCATCCATGGTTGGTATGATGCGGTCCATATATTCGATAACCGTAACGTCTGATCCCAAACGTTTATATACTTGCCCAAGTTCTAATCCAATCACACCACCTCCAATAATGATTAAGTGTTTAGGGATTTCTTTTAATTTTAGGGCTTCTGTAGATGTAATGATACGTTCTTTATCTACCGTTGCAAATGGCAACGTTGTGGGTTTGCTTCCGGTTGCAATGATGCTATATTTCGCTTCAATTTCTTCTGTAGAATCGCCGCTAATAGTAATGTGTGTCGCATCCTTAAAAGCGCCCACCCCATGGTATACATCAATTTTATTTTTAGTCATTAGAAAATCAATTCCTCCAGTGGTTTGATCAACGACTGCTTGTTTACGACCAATCATTTTTTCAAGGTTGACTTTGATTTCACCTGGGATTTCAATACCATGATCTTCAAAATGCTTTACAGCATCTTCGTAATGGTGCGATGAATCCAATAAAGCTTTACTTGGAATACACCCTACATTCAAACAGGTGCCACCTAAAGTCGAATATTTTTCAATAATCGCAGTTTTCATGCCTAATTGTGCACAACGGATAGCAGCGACATAGCCGCCAGGCCCAGATCCTATGATAGCAACATCATATGATTTCATATTATTTATTTTTTTTTATTTCACACAAAAATACAAACATATATTCAATGGAAGAATAAATTGAGGGCTAAATATTTACAGCCGTGGTATGTTTCACTTCAGAAATCACAAACATACTATTGTTACTCCCAATATGAGCAATATTGGTAAGCTTATTCACCATAAACTCTCTAAAAGTCGCCATATCTTTTACGTGAACTTTGAGCAAGTAATCATAATCTCCACTCAAGTGGTAAGCTTCTAAAACTTCATCAATAGTGGCAACTTCTTTTTCAAATTGGTTCACGAGGTCTTGAGAATGTTTGACCAATTTTATATGACAAAATGCTACAAAATCTTTTCCAACACTTTGTTTATTAAGTAGAGCGACATACTTGTTAATCACCCCTGCTTTTTCTAATTTTTTTATACGCTCATAAACCGCGGTTACCGACATGTCAAGTTTAGATGCGAGTTCTTTATTCGTTTGTTTTGAATCCTCTTGAAGGAAATTTAATAACTGAGTGTCTATAGTATCTAATTTCATTTTGGATAATTTTCTAGTTAAAAATAGTTTAAATCAAAAATATAAATTTATTATCTATATAAACACAAATACATAGATTTATTTATTACAATCAAACAAAGTTGTTGTTTATAACTCTAAATATGATGAAATTTGAATATATAATAAAACACAACAATCATGGCTTTTAAACCCGCAAACAACATACAAGATTTACAATATTTCGGAGAATTCGGAGGTGTTAACCCCTCTATTTCCGATGCGACCACTTTTACCTTCACTTCTGCAAAAAAAATGTCAGATACTTTTGAAGGCAACACAGAAGGCTGTCATTTATATGCGCGTCATACTACGCCTTCCAACTTATACCTTGGCGAAGCGCTAGCAGCTATGGAAGGTACCCAAACGGCCAATGTATTTGGATCTGGAATGGGTGCTATAACGGCAGTGCTTATGCAACTTTGTGCAGCGGGCGATCATATCGTGTCAAGCCGCACGATCTATGGGGGCACCTATGCGTTTCTTAAAAACTTTGCCCCTAAACTTAATATTAAAACAAGCTTTGTGGATATAACTCGATTAGACGTTATTGAAGCTGCCATTACCCCACAGACCAAAGTTTTGTATTGTGAAGCGGTTAGTAACCCACTTCTAGAAGTCGCTGAGATCAAAGAATTGGCAGCACTTGCAAAAAAATACAACTTAAAATTAGTAGTCGATAATACGTTTTCGCCCTTATCAATTTCTCCAAACAAATTGGGTGCTGATATTGTGATTCATAGTCTTACTAAATTTATCAATGGATCGAGTGACACTATTGGCGGAGTAGTTTGTGGCACACAAGAAATGATTGATTGTTTGAAAAGTGTAATTGATGGAGCGGGCATGTTGTTTGGGTCTACAATGGACAGTCGTCCAGCGTCATCTATACTCAAAAATCTTAGAACGCTTCATATTCGAATGAAACAACACAGTGCAAATGCCTTGTATCTAGCTGAAAAGTTTGAAAATGATGGCATAACCGCCGTATATCCTGGGCTTGAATCTCACCCGTCACATGGGCTTTTTAAATCTATGATGAATACAGAATATGGTTTTGGTGGCATGCTGACAATTGATGTTGGTAGTTTAGAAAACGCTAATGCATTAATGGAACTTATGCAAGAAAAAAACGTAGGCTATTTAGCCGTGAGTTTAGGGTTTTATAAAACCTTGTTTAGTGCCCCAGGAAGTTCGACATCCTCCGAGATTCCAGAAGATGAACAAAAAGCTATGGGACTAAGCAATGGATTGATACGATTTTCAATTGGACTGGATAATGACATCGAACGGACGTATCAAAAGATCAAAGCCTGTATGAAAACTGTGGGCGTTTTGTCTTAAATTCCTTTGAGGCGCGTCCAAAATGCGTCCCTTGCCCCTTCATTAATATCGGAGACATAAAATGGGGTGGCTTCCCATCGGTCGTTTGTTTTAGTGATAGTGAATTTAAAAATCGAGGAATTTGGATCATTTTCATCCATTAATGGATAGCGTAAATCTTTAAACAAAAATGTATCGGACTTGTCCATTACATTTAAGTTGTAATAGCCATCACTGAACCAAGCAAGCGTTTCTAATTCTGTTGGCATCCCTTCTATCAACTCATGATTTTTTGGAAGTTTGTGCCATTTATTAACGGTGGCTTCTGTATCTAAAATCGAATAAAACCCCACATAATAGGCATCCGTGGTTTCGGCAATTCCGTACCACAGAATGTTATTTAAAATGGTGGGTTGTGTTTGAAACCGTAAATAATCAATCTGTTGGTCTGCCAACGCCTGTTTATACACACCATGAACATGGTATTTATTCACCAATGTTAAGAGCATATACAACGAACTTATCCCCAATCCTAACTGTAAAAACAAACGACGTTTAGTTGATGTTCGCTTGAAACACATCATGATAATTAAGGCGATTAGAAAAGGAAGGGTGTACATCGGATCGGCAACGGCGATGTTATTAAAGGCGACTCTATAATTTGAAAAAGGCGAAAATAATTGTGTCCCGTAAGCTGTAAATGAATCTAGAATAGGATGGGTAAAAATAGAAGCAAAAAATAACCACATCCATTCTTTTTGAGTGGTCATACCATAACGCTTCCCTCGATTATATATCCAAAATACGAGCATTCCAAATCCAATAGCCGCCAGAATAGCGAACAGAAATGAGTGCATAAACCCGCGATGAAACGCCATCGCATCAATTTCATTGTTAAACAACAGTTTGCCAACAAAGACATCCAAATCTGGGATGGTGCCGCCTATCGCGCCAAAAAGCAAAGCACGGTTGCCAATTTTTTTTCCGAGAACAGCTTCGCCACAAGCGGCGCCTAATACGAGTTGTGTGATTGAATCCATAAAGATGCAAAAATACGATTATTTGAAAGTGTAGTGATTTTTTTTATATATTTATATCGAAGTGAGGTCCCATCGCTTTTCTTCATAACCAATTTTTCTATTTTTTTTAAGTGATTGTAGTGCTTGGAACGGCTTTACATTAGAATATTTTGTGGTGTCCTTGTTTTGATTATTGAATTAAAACTAAAGATTAGTTGAAACAAAAAAAATAAAAAAGTCGGAGTTATGCTGAAACAAGACTATAAACTGAAGTAGGCTAATTTAAATATATATTATGAAAAGAAAAATTTCAATTATGGCAATGACTTTGACAATTATGTTAACTACAAGTTGCGCATCAATTTTGACTGGATCAAAAAGAACCGTTTTATTTGAAACTGAACCCTCTGGAGCTAAGGTATTTGTGAATGGTTTTGAGAAAGGAAAAACGCCAGTTCAACTCAAAGTAAGAGCTGACGATAGAATAGATTTTAGATTAGATGACTACAAAGAAAGAGTTGTAGTTATGGATAGTAAATTTAATTTGGTAGCAATATTAAATGGTTTTGGTATTCTTGGATGGGGTATTGATGCACTTACTGGTTCGTTAAAACGAGTTGATACTAAATATATAAAAGTAACATTAGAAAAATCCGATAAAACCGCATTCATTAATTATATGGAAAACGGGAAGATTTCTAAGGTCAATATTGATGAAGAAAATAAAATAATTGAAACAATTATAGTTTTAAATGAATAAAATATCTTTCAATAAATAAATAAATTATCAATCTAAACCTACTTTCTGAGATATTCAGGATTTCATGAGTAGGTTTATAATTTCTCATGCAAATTTTCCGACTTAACTACATACAAAAAAAAGTTACTCAATGTAAGTTAAACGAAGACTTATAAACGTTAAATTTTGAGTAACAATTCTGTGTGTTTATTTAGTAATTTAATATCAAAATAAGAAAATTATGGGGCTATAAATAACATTAATTCTCATATTCATGGCACTTAGAGTGATTCATTTCATCTGGGTCTTTGGAGGAGAATTTGGATTTACCGAATCGATTCCCACTAAAGAAAACGGAGAAAGAGTCTTAAATCCAAGAAAAATAGACAGTGCAATCGTTGGAATTGTATTAACAGTATTTGGAGGGTTTTATGCGCTCAAATCTGGGTTAATTGATTACAATCTTTCCTTATGGTTGATGACTTATGGAAGTTGAATCATTCCAATACTATTTCTTTTACGGGCAATTGGAGATTTTAAATATGTAGGGGTTTTTAAACGAATTAAAAAAAAACATAACAAAACTAAATTTTTCAAATAAAATAATTTAAAAAACGCCTTGCGCTGAAAATTACAGAACCAAACACGCCACAACTTTGTTTTTTCCATTTGCGTTGCTTCCATAAAAATTGTATTATTACAACCGCTATGAAAGCAGCCAACGTTGTACAACTCAAAAAAGAATTAGAAACCTTAAATTCAGAAGATTTAAAGACACTTTGTCTGCGATTGGCACGTTTTAAACTGGAAAACAAAGAGTTGCTCACCTATTTACTTTTTGAATCGGATGATGAAGCCTATTATGTTGAAGGCATCAAAGAAGAGGCCGATTTACTGTTTGAGGACATCAACACCAAAAGCTATTTTTACATCAAGAAAAGTGTGCGTAAAATTCTTCGAATGCTTAAAAAACATGCACGCTATTCAAACAATAAAGAAACCGAAGTTGAACTCCTACTCTATTATTGTTACAAACTCAAAACCTTTACACCCTCAATAAAAAACAATGTTACGCTCACAAACATCTATTTGAAGCAGGTTGAGAATATTGAGAAAAAAATTATAAAGTTACACGAAGATTTACAGTACGATTTTCGGGAACGACTCAAAGAAATCACAGATTAATTTAAAAAACCCACAAATGAAAATTTTAGGCATAGACATCGGAGGTACTGGTATAAAAGGCGCCATTGTAGATACTGAAACTGGAGAACTCTTAAGCGATCGACATCGAGTACCAACACCAAAACCTGCTACTCCTGAAAGTATCGCTAACGAATTAAAAACGTTTTTAGAACACTTTGAATGGAAAGGCCCTGTTGGCATTTCATTTCCAACGGTTATAAAAAATGGTAAAGCGATGCAGTATGGCAATCTCGATAAATCATGGCAATATACACAGGTAGATGCGTTGTTTAAATCCAAAACTGGCCATGACTATTATATTGTTAATGATGCGGATGCAGCTGCCATGGGCGTCATGGAATTTGGAGTTGGTAAAAACCAAATGGGCTTAGTCATTACAATTACTCTAGGAACAGGAATTGGTTCAGGTGTGTTTTATAATGGACAGTTGTTATCAAATTTTGAATTGGGTCGTATGTATGGTCGTAAAGGAGACATCATGGAAGCTTTTGCAGCAGATTCTGCAAGAAAGCGCGAAGAATGGAGTTTTAAAGCTTGGGCAAAACGGGTTAATTTCTTTTTAAATCACGTGGAAAAAACATTCAATCCCGATCTTATTATCATTGGAGGTGGTGTGAGTAAAAAAATGGAGAAATTTGAGAAGTATATCGACTTACAAACTCCCATTAAAGGTGCAGAATTAAAAAACAATGCAGGAATTATTGGAGCTAGTATTTTTGCACAGCGATCAATTGATAATTAAACAGTAAAAGACGTTTTAATTTTTTTTTTTTATCTTTATACACGCAACCCCAAATTGCCGTTATTATGAACACACCTACAGATGGAAGGAGTCAATTCCTTTCCAAACAAGAACACATTCTATTAAAGCGGATGCTCATCAAGGAGATTTCGATTGTAAATACAGCACCTTCCATTTTATATCAAGTCCCCTTTGAATTAACAACTGTTCCCACTAGAGATTGGAAGGAAGTTTTAATAGAGACGTGGCATTCCATAATTCAACAAAAAGAACGAATATCAAACACTGTAATATGGGTGTTTAATAATCGTATTCTTATAAATAAAGTTCCTTCTGGTCTAGTTAACAAGCGATTAGAAACGATGATTTCTAATGCTATAGACAAAACCAATGAACAGATGAAGTTGAGTTCGCAACGCGTTATTTAAGAATGTTGTAAATCAATTCATTATACAAATCTCTTGGGCTTAGATTTGCGCCTACCCCTTTACTTTTTGTGTCGTAAATACGAAGTGTTTCCAATACACCGCTAATACGTTTCATAGGGAAATTTCGTGAGGCTGTTATATATTCATTTACAAAATAGGGATTGACACCTAAGGCTCTTGCTACAGTTCCTGGGTTTTTATCGCGTACGGTATGTAATTTCATTAACTTTGAAAAATACATATATAAGATAGAAATGGTCAATACAAATGGGTGTTGCTTTGAATTTTGCGCAAAATAATTAACAATTTGATAGGCCTTTTTATGGTTCAAATGTCCTAACGCTTTCTGAAGTTCAAAATTATTAAAGTCCTTAGAAATACCTATATTTTCTTCAATAATTTCAGGTGTAACCTCTTTATGAGTACCGACTACTAGTTCTAATTTAGTGAGTTCATTCGCAATTTTACTCAAATCATTTCCCAAAAATTCCGTCAACATTAAAGAGGCTTTTGGCGTAATGGTAAGTTGTTTTGCTCTTAAAAAATTTTGAATCCAGCTAGGGATCTTATCTTCATATATTTTTTTACTTTCAAAGACTACAGCTGATTTTGAAAGTGTTTTGTAAAGTGCTTTTCGTTTATCTAACGTTTTATATTTATAATTAAAAACCAAAACCGTTGTAGGTTGCGGATTTTTGGCATAGTCTACAAGCTGCTCAATAGTTTTAATAAGGTTTTGCGCTTCCTTTACAATGATAACTTGGCGTTCAGCCATCATTGGATAGCGTTTAGCATTGGATACTATATCTTGAATAGACACATCTTTTCCATAAAGTACCATCTGATTAAATCCTTTTTCTTCTTCAGCCAACACATGAGATTCAATATAGTCAGAAATTATATCAATATAATAGGCTTCTTCACCCATTAAAAAATAAATAGGCGCAATCTTACTCTCTTTAATGTCAGTTATCAGCTGGTTAATAGTATTCATTCAAAAAAAATTACCAAATTTGTACTGTGCAAAATTTAAATTTTCCAACATATTCGTTCAGGCTCAAAAATAGCAAAAATAATACTCATATTTTTGATGTTATTCGTAAAAAATTTGTGGTTCTTCAACCCGAAGAATGGGTACGTCAACATTGTGTACAGTATTTAATACAAGAAAAAAACTACCCTATTTCATTAATTAATGTTGAAAAAGTTGTTGTAATCAATGGCCTTAAGAAACGTTATGATATTGTTGTATTTAACCCCGACGGGAGCATAGCATTAGTTGTTGAGTGTAAAGCCCCTAAGCTTAAAATCACACAAGCTGCATTTGACCAAATAGCACGGTATAATTTAGCACTAAAAGCGCCCTATTTAATGGTTACCAACGGATTAAATCATTATTTTTGTACTATGAATCATCATTTGGAAAATTTTGAATTTTTAGAAACCATTCCAAACTATAATACCAAACAAATTTGAAACTCGCAATTGTCATACTGAATTGGAATGGACAACAGCTATTAGAAAGATTCCTTCCCTCGGTTGTTAATTATGCTGATGGGCATGATATCTATGTGATTGACAACGCTTCAATAGATTCATCTGTATCATTTCTTGAAGCGCATTACCCTACAGTTAAATGCATCAAACTGATCGATAATTTTGGATATGCTGGCGGCTACAACGCTGGATTAAAATTAATAGAGGCAGATGTTTTTTGTTTATTAAATTCTGATGTAGAAGTCACTGAAAACTGGTTAAAACCCATTATAAACACTTTTAAGTCCAACCCTGACACAGCAATCATTCAGCCTAAAATATTGGATTATCATCACAAAAATAAATTTGAATATGCCGGTGCGGGTGGTGGATATATTGATCAATTGGGATACCCATATTGTCGCGGAAGAATATTTGATACAATTGAAGTCGATCACGGACAATACAACGACCAAAAAGATATATTTTGGGCTTCGGGTGCCTGTCTTTTCATAAGAACTAAATCTTTTAAACGTCTTGAGGGTTTTGATACCACCTTTTTTGCACACATGGAAGAAATTGATTTATGCTGGCGCGCTCAAAATAATGGCTTTACAGTAACATATGTTGGAGAATCAACCGTTTATCATGTAGGTGCTGCGAGTTTAAAAACTTCAAACCCTAAAAAAACCTATTTAAACTTCAGAAATAGCTTGTATACTCTGGTTAAAAACACACATAAACCAGTTGGTCTTGTTGTAATTTTAAGGTTAACTTTAGATGGTTTTGCCGGGTTACGTTTCTTCTTTCAAGGGAAACCCAAACACCTGATTGCAATTATCAAAGCCCATGGTAGTTTTTACAAAGCGGCCCCTAGATTACTCAAATTTAGGCGACAACATTCAATCAAAAAAACACACAACCAATTACTTTCAATTGTATGGTCTTATTTTGTGCGCAATAAAAAGGTTTTTAATAAATTGTTAAAAATGTAAACAATTCTTGTAATAGGTATAATAATTTTTTAATTTAGCCTTAAATAAATAAATCGATTTAATATGAGAAAAATATATATGTTGGGAGTGATTGCAATGGTTTTGCTAGCTTCTTGTGTTTCTAAGAAAGAATTAGTTGCGACTCAAGTAAAACTAAAAAACACTCAAGATTTATTAAATACTGCTACTGTAACATTGAACAGCTGTTTGTCTGATAAAGCGGTTGCAGACGCAAATCTTACGGCTTTGAGAGATCAATTATCTGATTTAAGAAAAACAAATGACGCATTGATTACTAGTACTGAACAAATGACACTTTTGACGTCTAAAGGAGCTGATAACTTAGAAAAAACTTTAGAAAGCCTTCAAGAAAGAGATTTAAAAATTAATCGGTTACAAGATGCCATCACTAAGAAAGATAGCATCACATTGGCAATTGTTTCAAGCTTAAAAAAATCTGTTGGTATCGATGATCCAGATATCGAAATAAATGTAGAAAAAGGTGTTGTTTTTATTTCAATCGCAGATAAATTATTATTTCAAAGTGGAAGTTTCAATGTGACTGAAAAAGCTAAAACAGTTTTAGAAAAAGTAGCAAAAGTGATTACAGATAAACCAAACTTTGAAGCTATGATTGAAGGTCATACGGATAGTCGTTCATATTCTAATGGGGTTTTAGTTGATAATTGGGATCTTAGTGTAAAACGATCGACTTCAATTATTAGAGAATTACAAGGAATGGGCGTTAATCCTGCTCAATTAATTGCTGCAGGACGTAGTAGTTATGTGCCATTAACTGATAATGAAACTGCAATTAACAGAGCAAAAAACAGACGAACTCGTGTCGTTGTTCTTCCAAAAATTGATCAATTTTATGAAATGATTGAAAATGAAGTAAAAGAACTTTCTGGACAATAAACGAACTTCACATAAAAAGATTACAAAAGCCCACCGTTTTGGTTGGGCTTTTTATTTGTTAGCTAATAGCTTTATTTTATATTTGCTCAAAAGATATAAAAACGCATAATGAAGATATCCTATAACTGGTTAAAACAATTTATTAAAATTGATTGGACTGCTGAAAAAACCTCTGAACTCCTCACTGATTTAGGCTTAGAAGTCGAAGGTTTAGCGCCTTTTCAATCCATCAAAGGTGGATTACAGGGCATTGTTGTAGGACAGGTACTCACTTGCGAACAGCATCCCAATGCTGATCGTTTAAAAATAACCACGATCAATATTGGTACAGAAGACCCCTTAGCTATAGTTTGTGGAGCCCCTAATGTAGCTGTTGGTCAAAAGGTAGCTGTTGCCACTATTGGAACAACATTATACACAACAGATGGTGAAGCATGGACCATCAAAAAAGGAAAAATTAGAGGAGAAGAAAGTCACGGAATGTTATGTGCTGAAGATGAATTGGGCTTAGGAGCCTCTCATGATGGAATAATGATATTAAATGATTCTCTTGAAATTGGATCCGCGCTCGCCAAACATTATGACATTGAAGATGATCTCGTATTCGAAATTGGGCTTACACCAAACCGGGCAGATGCGATGAGTCACTTTGGAACAGCTAGAGACGTAATGGCTGGTTTATCTCAGCATGGAATTAATGCTAAAATAATTAGTCCCTCTGTCACTGCTTTTCATGTTGACAATAGAAGCTTAAAAATAGATGTTGTCATGGAAGACAAGTTGAGAGCCCCTCGATATTGCGGCTTGACAATATCTAATGTAACCGTAAAAGACTCACCAAAATGGCTACAAAATAGGCTTAAATCAATTGGTTTAAGCCCCATAAACAATGTAGTAGATGCTACTAACTATGTATTGCATGATTTAGGACAGCCTTTACATGCCTTTGATGCAGACCGAATATCTGGTAAAAAAATAATCGTTAAAACTCTTGAAGCTGGAACAAAGTTTATAACATTAGATGGTGTTGAACGCACACTTCACAAAGATGATTTAATGATTTGTGATACTGAAAAACCGCTTTGTATTGCTGGGGTATTTGGAGGTAAAAACTCGGGTGTTTCAAATGAAACGAATTCAATATTTTTAGAAGCGGCCTACTTCAACCCTGTAAGCATTCGAAAAACTGCCAAAAGACATGCACTTAACACAGATGCTTCATTTCGATTTGAACGTGGCATCGATCCAAATATCACTAAATATGCGCTTAAAAGAGCTGCTTTATTAATCACTGAAATTGCAGGCGGAAAAATCTCAAGTGACTTAATTGATGAATATCCGAACAAGATTGAAGATTCGCAAGTGTTTTTAAGTTTTGAAAATACGAATAAACTTATTGGAGAGGAATTACCAAAAGAAACCATTAAAGGGATTTTAAGTGCCTTAGAAATAAAGGTTAATAACATTACTGAAAGTGGCTTAGGATTGACTATTCCTGCGTACCGAAATGATGTACAACGCGAAGTTGATGTTATTGAGGAGATCCTTAGAGTATATGGATATAATAATATTGGTATTACCAATAAGTTAAATGCATCCATCTCAAATACATCTAAATTTGAAAGTTATAAAATTGAAAACATTATAGCGAATCAACTTGTTGGACACGGTTTTTATGAAATTATGAGCAATTCATTAACTACAGATAATTATACAACTTTTAGCGAGCAACTAAAACCCGCACATGATGTCCAGATATTAAATCCTTTGAGTACCGATTTATCAGTTATGCGTCAATCTTTGATTTTTTCTGGTTTGGAAGCAATTGCTTTTAATATCAACCGACAACAAAGCGATTTAAAACTTTTTGAATTTGGAAAAACGTATCATAATTTTGAGGCTAATAAAGAAGAACATAATCACCTCACTGTTTTTGTAACTGGTAATAAGGCCGAAAAACGATGGAATTCTGAAGAAACTAATGTCGATTATTTTTATTTAAAGGGGTTGGTAACAGCAGTATTTGAACGATTAGGGATTCAAAAACTAAAAACTTCACCGCTTTCTAATGATGTGTTTAGCGAAGGACAACAGCTAAGTGTTGGTAAAAATTCAGTAGTTGAATTTGGAAGCTTAAAACCTGCGGTTTTAAAGTCGTTTGGAATTTCACAGAGTGTATTTTGTGCTAACTTTAATTGGGATAACTTGCTAAAAGTCATCAATCAGCAAGCCATTAAATTTAAAAGCATTTCGAAATATCCAGAAGTTAAACGCGATTTTTCTTTACTAATTAATGAAGACATTACTTTTGAAACGCTTTATAAATTAGCAAAACAAACTGAAAACAACTTTTTAAAAGACATTAACCTCTTTGATGTTTACACGGGAGATAAATTAGCTAAAGGCAAAAAAAGTTATGCGATAAGCTTCACATTACAAGACAAAAATAAAACGCTAAACGATGTTCAGATAGACAAAATAATGTCTAAAATCCAAAAACGTTTTGAATCGGAATTAGGCGCTGAACTGCGTTAACTAGCCTTCTTTAGAAGCCAAGTACCGTTCGGCATCCAAGGCAGCCATACAGCCTGTTCCAGCAGCAGTAACTGCTTGTCTATAAACATGGTCCGCTGCGTCTCCACTTACAAAAACGCCATCAATATTAGTTTTTGAAGACCCAGGAGTATTAATAATATAACCTGTTTCGTCTAAATTTAAAAAATCTTGAAAAATATCAGTATTTGGTTTATGTCCGATTGCTACAAAAAATCCAGTTGCAGGAATGTCTGTAATTGCATTGGTTTTATTGTTTTTCGCACGAACTCCAGTCACAACTTGACCATCTCCTAATACGTCTTCAGTTTCTGTGTTAAACAAGATTTCTATATTCTCTGTATTTTTTACACGCTTAGCCATTATCTTAGATGCTCTAAATTCATCTCGTCGTACCAACATTGTAACCTTTGTACATAGTTTAGATAAGTAATGTGCTTCTTCACAAGCAGAATCACCTGCACCTACAATCACTACCTCTTGATTTCTGTAAAAGAAGCCATCACAAACAGCACAAGCAGAAACACCTCCACCGAGATTTAAATATTTTTGTTCAGATTCTAGGCCTAGATACTTTGCGGATGCTCCAGTAGATATCACTACAGTTTCACAGTGAATTTCTTTGGTGCCGTTTATCCAAACTTTGTGAATAGGTCCAGAAAAATCAACTTTAGTGACCCAACCATCCCTAACATCTGAGCCGAAACGTTCCGCTTGAGCTTGCAGCTCTAGCATCATCGCAGGTCCTGTAATACCATCCGGATATCCCGGGAAATTTTCAACTTCATTGGTCGTTGTTAACTGACCACCGGGCTGTGTACCTTGGTATAACACAGGAAACATATTGGCACGAGCGGCGTAGATGGCAGCAGTATATCCTGCAGGGCCAGATCCAATAATCAAACATTTAACAGACTCTATAGTATCAGACATATTTTAAATTTAGGTTGCAAAAATAGGCGTTTTACATAAAATTTGAATGGGAAGTTATCAACAGTTTTTAATAAATTGTAGATAATGACTTAAAATTAATATTATTCATCGATAAACTAAATCCAGTAAAATAATCTTAACTTTGTTTTAAATTCAAAAGCGAGGGTTATGTTAATTATTGGTATTGGTGGTGGAACAGGAAGCGGAAAAACGACGGTGGTGAATCAAATTTTATCAGAGTTTCCAGCAGGGGAAGTTCAAGTGATTTCCCAAGACTCCTATTACAAAGATACCTCACATTTATCCTTTGAAGAACGTTGTAAAATTAATTTTGACCATCCAAAATCTATTGATTTTGAATTGCTAGAATCACATTTAAAAACACTACAAAAAGGAGAAAATATAAACCAGCCTGTATATTCATTTAAAACACATAATCGTACTGGTGAAACTACCATTACCGAACCAAAAAAAGTAGTAATTGTGGAAGGCATTTTAATTTTATCTAATACAGAGTTACGATCATTATTTGATATAAAAATATTTGTACATGCGGATAGCGATGAACGACTAATGAGGCGTTTAAAAAGAGACATTGCCGAACGTGGAAGAGACTTAGACGAAGTTTTGGAGCGTTATCAATCCACTTTAAAACCTATGCATCAGCAGTTTATTGAACCCATGAAAGCTTTTGCGGACATCATAATCCCAAATAATCATTACAACACCGTTGCTGTAAATGTGGTAAAATCAATTATAAATGAACAACTGTAATGCAAAAAAAATCAAACCGTTTTTTAAAACTACTAAAACCTTTTAAGACTATTTATTTTCTTGTTTTGGTTATATTTATTGTTTGGATGGTTATTTTTGATGCAAATTCATGGCTCATCCACAACGATTTAAATGATGACATTGAAGATTTGAATTCTAAAATTGAATTTTATAATAGTGAGATTAAAAGTGACCAAAGAGAAATTAATACCTTGAATTCTCCAGACGGCATTGAAACATATGCTCGTGAGCATTATAAAATGAAAAAAGAAAATGAAGTTGTTTATATTATTGAAGATGCAGATAGTTTAAACGTAAATAAAAATGAGTAACTCGAAGCTTTTTGAAAATTTTAATCCCACTTCTGCGAAGGCGTGGAAGCAAAAGATTCAATTTGAACTTCAAGGAGAGGATTTTAACGATCGTCTAGTTTGGAATTCTATCGAGGGTATTGATGTAAAACCATTTTATCATTCTGAAACCTATTTAAAAGCTCCTAGAATTCATCATAACGCATCCAATTGGAAAATAGGATATTCTATTTATGTGAATTCTGAAGAAAAAAGTAACCTCCACGCTGTTAAATGGATTAAAAAGGGCGCAGAAAGCCTGCATTTTACACTTCCAACAGATAAAATTTCGATTGACGAACTTTTAAAAAACATAGATACTTCTACAGTTTCTACTTATTTTGAACCTTTATTTCTTTCTGAAAAATTAATCAAAAACCTTCAAGCTTATTCACAAAAAAACAATAGTTTATTTTTTGTCTTACAAGATCCCGTAGGGCATTTGGCACGCTCTGGAAATTGGCATGAAAACCTAAAAACAGATGTTCAAAAATTAAAACAAAGTTTATCTTTAGGAGCGAATTTAAAAAGTGTAATTTCTGTTGACTTAGGCCTTTTTCAAAATGCTGGAGGTAGTATGGTTCAGCAACTCGCCTATACCCTAGCCCATTCCAATGAATACCTGAATTTATTTCGTGGTGAAGCTATAAAATCTGTAGTTTTTAAAGTCTCTGTAGGAAGTAATTACTTTTTTGAAATTGCTAAACTTCAAGCGCTTCGTTTGTTATGGCAAAGCCTAACAAAAGATTATGGACTTTCAATTGAGTGTCATATTCTTACGCAGCCCAGCTATCGTAATAAAACAATTTATGATTATAACATCAATATGTTGCGCTCTACGACAGAGTGTATGAGTGCAATTTTAGGGAGTAGCGATACGATTATTAACATGCCATACGATCAACTGTTTCATAAAAGTAATGCGTTTGGAAGTCGCTTATCTATAAATCAGTTGTTAATTCTTAAAAACGAAAGTTATTTTAATACGGTTTCTAACCCTACTGAAGGCGTTTACTACATTGAATCACTGACACAACAATTGGCCCAAAAATCATTAGATTTATTTAAAGAAATTGAGGCTCAAGGAGGTTTTTTAAAACTCCTTAAAGCGGGTAATGTGCAACGAAAACTAAAAGAACATGCACAAAAGGAAAGCGATTTATTTGACCAAGGTCAAGAAGGCCTTTTAGGAACACATTTCCAAATCAATGTTTCAGATAAAATGAAATCTGATTTAGAAATTTATCCATTTATAAAACATAGTGCACGTAAAACACTACTTGAACCTATCATCCCTCGTAGAATTTCTGAGGAGATTGAACAAAATCGATTGAAGGATGAGTAGAAAAAAAGTGCAACATATTGTTTTAGATGGTGTTAAAGCAGAAGTTAAAGATAATACACGCTTTGAAACTGCTGAAACAATCGCTATACAATCTAAGTATTCGGAAAAAGATATAGCGTCTTTAAAGCATTTAAATTTTGCAGCAGGAATAGCACCATTTTTAAGAGGGCCTTACAGTACGATGTATATACAACGCCCATGGACTATTCGTCAGTACGCTGGTTTTTCGACAGCTGAAGATAGTAATGCTTTTTATAAACGAAATTTAAAAGCGGGACAAAAGGGGTTGTCTATTGCTTTTGACTTGCCAACACATCGCGGTTATGATAGTGACCATGAACGCGTTGTAGGTGATGTAGGGAAAGCCGGAGTCGCTATAGATTCTGTAGAAGATATGAAATTATTGTTTGATGAAATCCCATTAGATCAAATGAGCGTTTCAATGACAATGAATGGTGCCGTTTTACCGATTATGGCTTTTTATATTGTCGCCGCAGAAGAACTGGGTGTTGAAAAGCATCAATTAAGTGGAACAATTCAAAATGATATTTTGAAAGAATTTATGGTGCGAAATACCTACATATATCCTCCAGAAGCTTCCATGAAAATTGTTTCTGATATTTTTGAATACACCAGTCAACACATGCCAAAATTTAATAGTATTAGCATTTCTGGATACCATATGCAAGAAGCAGGTGCCACCGCCGATATAGAACTTGCTTACACTCTAGCCAATGGTCTTGAGTATATCCGAAAAGGGTTAGATGCTGGCTTAGATATTGATACATTTGCCCCTCGACTTTCATTTTTTTGGGGGATCGGGATGAATCATTTTATGGAAGTCGCAAAGCTTCGAGCTGCTCGTATGTTATGGGCTAAAATCGTTGAGAAATTTAACCCTAAAAACCCAAAATCTTTAGCATTAAGAACCCATTGTCAAACCAGTGGATGGAGTCTAACGGAACAAGACCCTTTTAATAATGTAGCGCGAACTTGTATAGAAGCTACTGCTGCTATTTTTGGAGGTACACAAAGTTTACACACAAATGCTTTGGATGAAGCTATTGCTTTACCTACTGATTTTTCAGCTCGAATTGCCAGAAACACTCAGATATACCTTCAAAAAGAAACACAAATCACTAAGACGGTGGATCCTTGGGCTGGAAGTTATTATGTTGAAAAACTGACCCAAGAAATTGCTGAAAAAGCATGGGATCATATCGAAGAAATTGAAGCGCTTGGTGGCATGACAAAAGCCATAAAAACAGGGGTTCCAAAACTCAGAATTGAAGAAGCTGCCGCTAGAAAACAAGCTCGTATTGACTCTGGGCAAGATGTTATTATTGGGGTTAATTCGTATAAACTCAATGATGAAGATCCTTTACATATTTTAGAGGTTGATAACAAACGTGTTCGAGCACAGCAAATAGAGCGTTTAAAGCAAACTAAATCAGGTCGTGATTCAGAAAAAGTAAAGGCGATTTTAGAAAAAATTTCGAAAGTTGCTGCTAGTGGGTCAGAAAATTTGTTAGCTTTAGCTGTGGAAGCTGCTAAACTACGTGCAACTTTAGGAGAAATTAGTACTGCATTAGAACACGAGTTTGGAAGGTATAAAGCAGAAATAAAAACATTTTCGGGGGTGTATAGTAAAGAATTAAAAAATGACGAATCTTTTGAAAGCGCCAAGAAATTGGCCGATCAATTTGCGAAATTAGAAGGACGGCGTCCTAGAATAATGATTGCAAAAATGGGACAAGATGGACATGATCGTGGTGCTAAGGTTGTGGCTACTAGTTATGCAGATTTAGGGTTTGATGTTGATATTGGTCCTCTTTTTCAAACTGCGGAAGAAGCGGCAAAACAAGCCGTAGAAAATGATGTCCACATCTTAGGAATATCTTCATTAGCAGGTGGACACAAGACGTTAGTTCCTATTGTTATTAAAGCGTTAAAAACATATGGGCGCGAAGATATTATGGTTATAGTTGGAGGTGTTATTCCTAAACAAGATTACCAATATTTGTTCGACGCAGGGACTGTTGCTATTTTTGGTCCAGGTACAAAAATCAGCAAAACTGCCATTACAGTTTTGGATATATTAATAAATTAATTACCTTAGGCATATCTTTATCTAAATATATTTTTAATTAAGTTGCAAATGAAACCCCAAATCTCATATGTCACTATCAAAAATAATAGCAATTGCAAATCAAAAAGGAGGTGTTGGTAAAACAACAACCGCTATAAATTTATCCTCTGCTTTAGGCGTGTTGGATAAAAAAGTATTGCTGATTGATGCAGACCCTCAAGCTAACGCTACTTCTGGTTTAGGGATTATTACAAAAAATATTGAATTTACAATTGTAAATATATTTAAAGGAGATAACGATTTAGAACAATGCATTCTAAAAACACATAGTCCAAATTTAAAAATCATCCCGGGATCAATTAAACTGTCTAAGATTGAAATAAATGTTAAAAACCCCAATTTAAAGCGTTTAAAAGTAGCCTTAGATTCATTGAGAAATGAATTTGACTATATCATTATAGATTGCTCACCTTCGTTGGGTTATCTAACTTTGAGTTCATTTGTTGCTTCTGACTCCATTATCATTCCTGTTCAATGTGAGTTTTATGCGTTAAACGGATTACAGAAATTATTAACAACTATTAAAAGCGTCAAAACTAATTTCAATTCAAACCTAGACATTGAAGGGGTTTTGGTTACCATGTATGACGGACGACTTAGCCATAACAACCATATTATTAGCGAATTAAGGGAGCATTTTCAAGGCCTTATATTTAAAACCATTGTCAAAAGAAACATAAGCTTAAGTGAAGCACCAAGTTTTGGCACCAGTGTTTTAGATTATAAAGTGTCAAGTGAAGGCTCTACAAACTACCTCAATCTATCTCGAGAAATTATGAAAAATCAATCCTTTAAAAAACAAAAAACTTTAGGGAAAAAGATACCCCAGATTTTACAAGAAACAAAAGAAGATGTATCGTTTATTGCTACTGAAAAAGAACGAAATTTAAATAATTATAAACCATTTTCATTGAAACATAAAAATTTCGATAAACTGATTGGATGTACAAAAAATGAAGTCATAACTTTATTAGGCCTAGTCTATAATGACATACACAGTAATATTTGGATGTATCGTATTTCCGAAAAAACAAGTATGTTTAGAAAAAAATTTCTTTATGTATATTTTAAAAGAAACAGTGTAAAGTACATTCAATTAAGACGATTTAAGTTCCGTTGAAAACTTGATTAAATTCTTAAACAATTTGGTTAATATTCCTCATAAATAATTGTATTTTTACCTAAATAAAACAAACCATTAATGGGAAAACTCATTGCTATAGCAAATCAAAAAGGAGGCGTTGGAAAAACTACAACCACGGTTAATCTCGCTGCTTGCTTAGGAGTTTTGGATAAAAAAGTCTTATTAATTGATGCAGACCCGCAAGCTAATGCCTCATCTGGACTTGGAATTGATGTTGATGCTGTAAAATTTGGCACCTATCAATTATTAGAACATAATTGTACGGCAGAACAAGCCATCCAAAAAACATCTGCTACAAATGTTGATATTATACCCGCTCATATAGATCTTGTTGCCATTGAAATTGAATTAGTGAATATGGAGCAACGGGAATACATGCTTAAACAAGTTATTGAGACTGTTAGATCTAATTACGATTATATTCTTATAGATTGTGCGCCCTCTTTAGGATTATTGACACTAAATGCATTGACAGCAGCCGACTCCGTTATTATTCCTATTCAATGTGAATACTTTGCCTTAGAAGGCTTAGGGAAGTTATTAAATACCATTAAAAGTGTTCAAAAAATTCATAATGAACACTTAGATATTGAAGGGTTATTACTAACTATGTATGATTCTAGACTTCGACTGTCTAACCAAGTGGTAGAAGAAGTTCAAAATCATTTTTCAAACATGGTTTTTAAAACTATTATACAACGAAATGTACGACTAAGTGAAGCCCCAAGCCACGGAGAAAGCATAATTTATTATGACGTAAATAGTAAAGGTGCTACAAATTACTTAAGTTTGGCTAAAGAAATCATCAGTAAACAGTAATATAATGGCCAAAGCTTTTAAAAAACAAGCATTAGGACGCGGACTATCTGCTCTTTTACAAGATTCTAAAGTGGGAGATAATTCCCTTGGAGTTGAGAACAATAGTACCCAAATTGGAACTATTGTCGAATTGGAGTTAGATTTCATTGAAGTCAATCCATTCCAACCTCGTACTCAATTCAAAGAAGAAACTATTCGTGAACTAGCATCATCTATTCAAGAATTAGGAGTTATTCAACCTATAACAGTACGTGAAACCAAAGCCAATACATTTCAATTAGTTTCTGGTGAACGTCGTTTTAGAGCTTCTAAATTATTAGATTTTAAAACAATTCCTGCTTATATTCGAGTTGCTAATGATCAAGAAGCGTTAGAAATGGCGTTAGTTGAAAATATTCAACGTCAGGATCTAGATCCTATCGAAATAGCATTAAGCTATCAACGATTAATTGAAGATATACAGTTGACCCAAGAACAAATGAGTCAACGCGTTGGAAAAAAAAGATCTACAATTGCTAATTATTTACGCTTACTAAAATTAGACCCCTTAATTCAAACAGGAATGCGTGACGGGTTTATTAGTATGGGGCACGGAAGAGCAATTGTAAATATTAATTCTCACGCAGATCAAATTACTATTTATAAAGAAATTTTAGCGAATAAATTATCCGTGAGAGCTACAGAAACTCTTGTTAAGAGTTACAATACCCCAAAAGCTGTAAAACCCACGAAAAACAATGATCTGCCTGAATTTGTAAAAAATGGAGTTCAAAAAATCGCTTCCTATTTTGGTCATAAAATAGAAGTGAAAATGGAAAAAAAAGGTGGTGGAAAAATACTAATTCCATTTCATTCCGAAGAAGATTATGATCGCATCTTAAAATTAATAGAACGTGATAAATAGGTATTTGCTCATTGTATTTTTTTGTGGATATTCGTTAACTAGTTTTGCTCAAAACGCTGAGGAAGCAGAAAAAGAGTCAGATACTGTAGAGTTTAAATCCAGTACTATTGATCCCTTGGCCCCCTCAAGAGCCGCTTTCTACTCGGCAATTTTACCAGGTTTGGGGCAAGCCGTTAATAAGAAGTACTGGAAAATACCCATTGTGTATGCAGCATTAGGAACAAGTATTTACCTGTATTTAGATAATGACAAAACATATGATCGTTATAGGAATGCCTACAAAAGACGATTAGCAGGTTTTACTGATGATGAATTTTATGGCAATACAAATATACCGCTTTTATCAAATGAATCTCTAATTCGTGCACAACGTACTCTGAAACGAAATAAAGAATTATCCTTGTTAATTTCTATAGGACTTTATGCATTAAATATTATTGATGCTAATGTTGATGCCCATTTATTGCAGTATAACATGGATCAAAATTTAGCTATCAACCCATTTATTGACTTTGACACACCAGATACTTCAGCACAACTAGGATTATCTTTGAATTTTAAATTTTAATATGAAAATAGCATTATTAGGCTACGGCAAAATGGGGAAAGTAATTGAGAAAATTGCTATTAGTCGTGGCCATGAAATAACATTAAAGATTGATAAAGATAGTCTACCCTACGACATTACAACTGTAGATGTAGCCATTGATTTTAGTATGCCTAGCGCAGCGGTTGAGAATATTAGCATGGCACTAAACAATGGAATTCCTATAATTTCTGGTACTACTGGATGGCTTTCTGAAATGGGAACTGTTAAGGCATTATGTGATTCCAAAAATGGGGCATTTATATATGCTTCAAATTTTAGTTTGGGAGTCAATATATGCTTTGAACTCAATAAACATTTAGCAAAAATGATGAGTAATCTCACAGACTACTCCATAAACCTTGAAGAGATTCATCACACTCAAAAACAAGACGCTCCATCTGGAACAGCCATCACGCTTGCCGAGGGCGTATTAGAACATAGTACATATGATTCTTGGGACTTGGCGCCCACTAAGGATGAACATAAATTAGCAATTACTGCCAAACGTATTGATGAAGTCCCTGGAACACATACGGTCAATTATGAATCTAAAGTGGACACTATTTCTCTCACGCACACCGCTCATACAAGAGAAGGTTTTGGATTAGGAGCTGTAGTCGCAGCAGAATGGCTCATCGGAAAAACTGGGATTTTCACAATGAATGATGTATTAAACATTGGTTAAACGCTTGAAAAAAATCGTATTAACCTATAAATTTGACATTTAAATTAACATATAAAATATTATGACTTTATCACAATGGTTTATTTTTTTCTTAGGAGTACAACTGATACATGGACTGGGAACTTGGAAACTATACATTAAATCTGACCGAAAGGCATGGGAAGCATTTGTGCCAATTTACAACGGTATCGTCTTCATGAAAATACTCAACCGACCAACATGGTGGGTAGCCTTGTTATTTTTACCTGTGATCAGTTTAATTATGATGATTATCATCTGGGTAGAAACCGCACGTAGCTTTGGGAAAAATACCACAACGGATACAGTTTTATCTGTATTATCTCTTGGGTTTTATGCTTATTATTTAAACTATTTTACAGACGTAAAGCACAAAAAAGAAAGAAGTTTAGCTCCTAAATCTGGTTCAGGAGAATGGACAAGTTCTATATTGTTTGCAATAGTTGCAGCTACAGTTGTTCATACCTATTCTCTTCAACCGTATGTGATTCCTTCTTCATCTCTTGAAAAATCACTTTTAGTAGGCGATTTTTTAATTGTGAGTAAAATGCACTATGGTCCTCGAGTACCCATGACCACTATAGGACTTCCTATGGTACATGATACAATTCCGATCATAAATGTAAAATCCTATTTATTTAATGATAGACTTGAAGTACAAAACACATCTTTAAAAAATAAATTTCAGCTCCCCTATTTACGAGTTCCTGGATGGGAAAACATCGAGCGTAATGATATTGTTGTGTTTAATCAACCAGCAGATACGTTACTAGATATGAATGATTTTAGACCTGATAGAAACTATTACAAACCCATCGATAAAAAAACAAATTTAGTTAAGCGCTGTGTGGCGATAGCAGGAGATACTCTGGAAATTAGAGATGGTTATGTATATATTAATGGCATTCAAAATGAACTTCCGGACCGTGCTAGATTACAATTTAGTTATGAAGTCACCTTAAAACCCGGTAAAACATTTGAAAGAAGTATTATACAACAGTTAAAAACACGTTATGATATCACAGATGGCATTTATGCTACTGGGAGTAAAATTATTATACCTGCGGCTTCAGATGCTGCAGTGAAAGTGTTTAAAAATCATCCTAGCGTTGCGAGTATAACGCGCTATATCGAGCCTGAAGGAAACGCGGATTCTGGATTATTCCCTCAGGATCCTAGCTACGATTGGAACCGTGATTTTTTTGGTCCACTATACATCCCTGAAGAAGGAAAAACATTAGCGATTAATTTAAAAAACCTTCCTGTCTACAAACGACTCTTGACTGAATATGAAGGAAACTCAGTAAGCACTAAAGGAAATCAGATTTACATAAATGGACAGCTTGCAGATTCTTATACATTTAAACAAAACTACTATTGGATGATGGGTGACAACCGTCATAACTCCATAGATGCTAGAGCATGGGGTTTTGTCCCTTTTAACCACGTCGTTGGGAAACCCGTATTTATTTGGATGAGTTGGGACACGAACGGAACAGGATTCAATAAGATACGTTGGGATCGCGTATTCACAACTGTTCATCCAGATGGTGAACGCACTTCTTATTTTATTCCATTCTTAGTCTTATTAGCTGTTTGGTGGGGATTCAATAAGTGGCGTAAAAGAAAGAATGCAACGGTCTAATCCATTTATATGACACTTCTATACCCAACGTATTTACCAAACATTGCAACTTATACAGTGTTGGTTCAAAACAACGATTCCGTATTTGAAGTACACGATTCTTATCAAAAACAAACTTATAGAAATCGAAGTCATATTTATGGGGCAAACGGAAAATTGAGCCTAAATATACCCGTTAATTACTCCCAAAACAATAGACAAAATACCCAAGAAGTTAAAATTGATAATACATCTAAATGGCAGTCGATACACTGGAAATCCATAGAAAGTGCCTATAAGACTTCGCCGTTTTTTGAATATTATGAGGATGATTTAGTAGAACTCTATACCACGTCGAAAGCGTCACTTTTAGAATTTAATTTTGAATGCATCGCAGTAATCAATCAATGTTTGGGTTTTGAACGTGAAATTTCAAAATCTGAACAGTTTACAAAAATATCTTCAGAAACCGATTATCGATTTTTAGTCAATGCTCGTAAAGAGGCTACTATTGAAACCACGGCCTATATTCAGGTTTTCCAAGAAAAGTATGGGTTCATAAACAATTTAAGTATCTTAGATTTATTATTTAACGAAGGCCCAAATGCTTTAAGTTATCTAAAAAACCAACCTCTTACTTTCTAATATATGGTACAAGGCGTTGCCCATTATGGGATACATTTTTTAGTTCCCTTTATGGTAGTATTACTGTTTTATAAAAAACAATGGCTGAAATCCTACGCAGTTGTTTTAAGTACTTTTGTTATAGATTTAGATCACTTTCTAGCAACACCTTTTTTTGATTCTCAGAGATGTAGCATCGATTTTCACCTCCTTCACTCCTACGCTGCAATTGGAGTTTATTTGTGTCTATTAGTGCCTTCAAGAACACGTTTAGTTGGAATGGGACTTTGTATTCACATCATTGCTGACCTCTGCGATTGTTTATTTATGTAGCGTCAGTTCTGTAAGAATTGGAAAATGATCAGAATAAGGAATTGTATAGTTTTTGAAAGTTCCAGAAGTGTAATTTTTATCTGCTAAAATAAAATCAATTCGAACGGGGAAATATTTAAAATTAAAAGTACTTCCAAAGCCTGTGCCCGAAGTTTCAAAAGTGTCCCGTAAATTACCTTTCAAAATACGATAGACATATGAATACACAGTATTGTTAAAGTCGCCACACATCATCACTTTATAAGGCGATTTTGCGACATGATTAGCAACCAATTCAGCTTGAAATTGTTGCGCTTTAAAAGTAGTCCCTATACGATTCAATAACTTATTTGATTGTTCCGAGTCGAGTGTTTCTACATTAACATTGGTATCAATACCAGATGATTGAAGATGTACATTATACATACGCAGGGTATCAGATTTAATGAGTACATCTGCAAAAATCGCGCTATTAGCAGAGCTAGGAAACTCTATACTTCCAGAATTTATAATTTTATACGTGGACAAAATAGCTAATTCAGATTTTTTACTTCCAGAATTGTTGGTTTGATGTTTATAAGGATAGGACGTAAACTCTAAATTGGCGCTTGAATCAAACTCTTGAAAGCATACAATATTTGGGGTCTCATCGTTGATAAAATCTTTAATTTTAGTAGGAATGGTTTCATCATCAATCCAATTATACACATTGAATAAGCGCACATTATAACTCATTATAGTAAACGTCTCTTCAGTCTTCTCAATATGTTCTGAGGTGAATTTATAAAATGACAGAACATGGGTATACCCAATACCAAGCACTAATAATGAAAGAATAAGTTGTTTTTTTAATTTTATGAGCCAATAGATCACAAAAAGTACATTTAACACAATCAACAAAGGCACGGTCAAACTTAAAACAGAAATAAGAGAAAATGTTTTTGGAGGCACATAAGCTAACCCGTAGGATAACAACAACAAGACAGCAACCACTGAATTTATCAGAAATATTAATTTATTAAGAAAATTTAAATTTTTCAAATGTTTCTATTTTCCAGCTCTGAATAAAAAATCCTTTTCTGCTTGGGTTAAACTTTCGTAGCCACTTTTACTGATTTTATCCAAAATAAGATCAATTTGTTTTTGATGGGTAAAGCGATCAAATTCCTCTTTTTTCTTACCAGCAAAAGAAGATTTTTTGTTTTTATTTTTATGCACCGTTTTTAAAGGGGCAGCAGTTCCTGAAAAATAAGCTATGGTACGATCAATAAAATGACCAATATCGGTTCCTTTTTGAAATTGTTTTGCATAAAAATAGCCTAAGATACATCCTCCTAAATGTGCCACAGAACCACCAGAATTCTGAGAAAACAAGCCAGGAATATCAAATATAACCAAGGCGATGCCTATGTATTTTAAAGGGAATTGAAAGGTGAAAAACCGCACATCTTTGTTTGGTAAATAGGCACATAAGAAAATGATCACGGCACGTACACCAGCAGAAGCGCCGACTAAAGGCCCTACGGTCTTTAAAATCCCTGAGGGAAATAAATTATACACCAATATAAAAGCAAAACCACCAGATAAGATACCTAGTATATATACTTTTAGAGAAAGTTCTTGTTTAAAAAGGTTTGAAAACGAGCGTCCAAAGAAATACAAGACAATCATATTAAAAAATAAGTGGATAAAACTAAAATGCGTAAATCCATAGGTTAACAAAGTCCACGGTTTTGAAAGCATTTCAGATACTGATTTTGAAAGCGAGAGCCACTCGAGATTTACTCCACTCCCTTGACGCCTTAACACTATAAAACTGATAAGAAACACAGCCACATTCACCACAATGATTTTCTCAAACACATTAAGTCTCGATAGTTTTTCTCTGATATCTTGGTTTAGACTTGTCATTAGTTCCAACGGTATTTATCGAATTGATTTTTTTTCCAGAAATACATCAATAAAAAGCCAGTGACGGCTCCTCCAATATGGGCAATATAAGCAGTATTACTTGGGCTGAATATAGACACGCCCGAAAAGGCAGAAAATAAGTCTAGAGCGATGATGCCTGGAATAAAATATTTTGCCTTAATGGGAATTGGCAAAAAGAGCATCATCAATTCCGCATTCGGATTGAGCATGCCAAACGCTACCAAAACGCCCATAATGGCACCAGAAGCCCCGACCATGGATCCATTACTTTGAACATTTAAATCAAATAACATTCGAAAAGATTCAGTGTTGAGTTGACTCAAACTATAGCCATAACTAGACAGCACTGGTTCTAACTTAGATACTAATATTTCGCCTTGAAACATCCCATCGCTGATAATATTTAAACTCGACGCATCTTTAATAAAATCAAATGAGAATCCCAATGCTTTTAAATCACTTAATATTGGATATATTTGAATATAGTACACCAAAAACGTTAAGGCCACAGCACCTAGTCCTGAAGAGAGATAAAAGATTAAAAATTTACGATGACCAAAAACACGTTCAACAGCCGTTCCAAACATCCATAACGCTAGCATATTAAACAATAAATGCTGAAAACCACCATGCATAAACATATGGGTAAACACTTGCCACGGCATAAAATAGTCGCTCAACGGATAATAAAGTGCTAATAAACCATAGAACAATTCCTTATTTCCCAGTAAGTAAGTGCATAAAAACACAATGATATTGATAATTAGAAGATGCTTAACAGTTGGGGTTATTTGACGCATATTAATTAAATTTTTTATCAAGCTCTTCAACTTTTAAAGTTGTAAAAACTGTTTTATTAGTCGGAGAAATTGAGGGCTCTTTACAAGAAAATAAGGAGTTTACGATATGTTCTTGTTCTTCATGTTCTAATTTTTTTCCATTTTTAATCGCTAAACTTTTAGCGAGTGTTTTGGATAATAAGTCACTGATACTAAAATTCACATCGGGAACTTCATGCTCGATATCATGAATAAGTTGTTCAAACACAATATGGACTTCGGACTCTTTAACCCCTACTGGCAGTCCAGTAAGCACTATACTTTCATTTGTAAAAGCAGAAAAAACGAAGCCAGTCGCTTCTAAGGCCTGTTGTATATCCTTTAATATGGTGTTATCCGATTTTGAGAACTTAAGCTGTAAGGGAAATAATAATTGTTGACTAACCGCTTCGTTAACTGTTGTTTTATGAAGGAATTCTTCATATAATATACGTTCGTGGGCACGATTTTGATCGATCACAAGCATACCAGATTTAATCGTATTGATAATATACTTGTTGTGTAACTGAAATGTTTTCTGAACTCTTTTCTCAGTAGTATCATCGAAAATAGATGAGGTCATTTCATCAGATTCATAATTGACTTGACTAACATTGTCTGTATTTGATTTCGATTCCAATCCAACATACAAACCTTCCCATGCTTCTGTTTTCGGTTTTGAATACGACGGTGGGGTTTGATTGGGGTTTGAAAATGGGTTAAAAGTACGATCAACTTCAACTTTTGGAAGCGTGGATTGTCCACCCTCGAAGCCGTAAGGGGTATCTAAATTTTTATCCCGATCAAAATCAAGCACTGGAGCAATACTAAATTGTCCTAAACTATGTTTGACAGCAGCTCTTAAAATAGCATAAATCGTTTGTTCGTCATCAAATTTAATTTCTGTTTTTGTAGGATGGATATTGATGTCAATACTTTTAGGATCTACTTTTAAATTTAAAAAATATGATGGCTGTTTTCCTGGTTGAAGTACCCCTTCAAAAGCGGCAGAAATAGCATGGTTGAGATAAGGACTTTTTATAAATCGATTATTCACAAAAAAGAACTGTTCTCCTCTAGATTTCTTTGAATATTCAGGTTTACCAACAAATCCAGAAATAGTTAACACTTCGGTTGTTTCTTCAACAGGAACTAATTTTTCATTGGTTTTGCCTCCAAAGGTATTAACAATCCGTTGTCTAAAGTTACCTTTTAATAGATTAAAAAGATCACTTCCGTTGTGATACATCGAAAAACTAAGGTTTGGATGTGCCAATACGATTCTATGGAATTCGTCAATAATATGCCGTAATTCTACGGTATCCGATTTTAAAAAATTACGTCTCGCAGGAATATTAAAAAACAAATTCTTAACCGCAATAGAGGATCCTTTTGGAGTAGCCACAACGTCTTGAGATGTAAAAACACTTCCTTCTATTGTGAGCAACGTTCCTAATTCATCAGAAGCTTGTTTGGTTTTCATCTCAACATGAGCAATCGCTGCTATACTCGCCAACGCTTCGCCTCTAAAGCCTTTAGTATGAAGATTAAACAAATCGTCCGCAACTTTGATTTTGGAGGTCGCATGACGTTCAAAACTTAAACGTGCATCGGTTACACTCATTCCTTTTCCGTCATCAATAACTTGAATTAGGGTTTTTCCTGCGTTTTTTACCAGTAACTTTATGGTTGTTGCACCGGCATCAATGGCATTTTCAAGCAGTTCTTTCACTACTGAAGCTGGCCGTTGCACAACTTCACCTGCAGCAATTTGATTTGCAACGTGATCTGGTAATAATTGAATGATATCTGCCATGTATTAGAAAAATATACTTAAATCAAAATCTATAATCCAAAGAAATACAGCGATCAAAATTATAATTATAATGAAAACGCGTCTGTTGGCTAAGGTATTTGGGTTGGTTTTTAAATCGTCAATGGCATTTGTAAATTTTCCTTTCAGATTTGTTTTTTGGATGGTTACACGTTGATCGTCAAACTTATGTTTTATTTCAAAAGGATTTTGTTCGCCTTTATAAAAGCGAGGTGTATAACTATATCTCTTATTTTTTTTGGTATTAAATATTCCCATTTTTAAACTTTATAAAACGTCTAATATGTATATTCCTATCAACAAAAGGACAAATGCAATAATTAGCCAAGTTAATGAAAAACCACGTGATTTTCTAGTAGATTTTAGCTGAAATCGTTCCTTGTTTTTAATAGAATTATCAGCAGCTGGAGAACTTAAGGAAGACCTTAGCTTAAATTTTCTGGTTTTTTTCTGGAACATTAGTTTAAATTTTGAATCTATTCAAAAGTACTTAAATCTGAAAGATCAAAAAACGAAGTCACTCAAAAATTATTAACAGGAATTGAATTTACAAGGAATGATTTAAATGCGCCATTTTAATGGCTGTAATTGCAGCTTCTATTCCTTTATTGCCGTACTTACCTCCAGAACGATCTATAGATTGTTGTAGGTTGTTATCGGTCAAAACACAAAATATAACAGGAATTTCATGAAGTACATTCAAATCCTTAATACCTTGAGTGACTCCTTCACACACAAAATCAAAGTGTTGTGTTTCGCCTTTAATAACACTTCCAATAGCGATTACGACATCTACATGTTGCTGTTGCATTTTTTTAGCGCCATAAACAAGTTCAAAACTTCCAGGCACATAAATAGTCTTTATATTAGAATCTTCTACACCACAATCCAATAAAGTCGCTTTAGCACCATTTAACAAGCCTTCTGTAATGTCTGAGTTCCACTCAGAAACAACAATCCCAAACCGAAATGTTGTCGCGTCTGGGAGTGTAGATGAATCGTAATTAGATAAATTAGTGTTTTCGGTGGCCATAATTAGTTAATCAAAGCCTCTGCTTTTCCAATAAAAACATCGATATCCTTAGCTTCTGTACTATCTGGAAACTCAGATTTTATTTGGTTAAAGAACGCTAATGCTTTAGAGTAGTTTTCTAATTTTAAACCAATCATTCCCGCTTTATGAAGATACATTGGTGTTGTGTAATCGTTTGTTTTTAGTTGAGAGGCTTGTACATAATAATCATAAGCATCATCCAATTGCTCTAACTGAACAAATGCATCGCCGATTCCCCCTTTTGCAATTGGACCAAGAACATCATCATCAGATGAAAATGCATTCAAATACGTAATTGCATTTGAATAGTCTTTCATATTAAGGTATGCCATTCCTGCATAATAGTTAGCTAAATTTCCAGCAGCTGTCCCACTGTATACGTCAGCGATGTCTAAAAAGCCATATTTACCATCTGCTCCGTTTAGAGATAACGTAAACAAAGAATCTTTAGAAGCTCCGTTGACCGCTTGATCAAAATATTGTTGAGACTGGAACATGTCGTTTGTAGCTACATTTTCTTTTGGTTCTTGTACAAATTTATCAAACCCTAAATAACCCAATACTAAAGCTGCAGACAATCCAACAATAATAAAAATATATTTTTGATTTTTTATCACCCATTCTTCAGTACGTGATGCCGATTCGTCAAGGGTGTTAAAAACCTCAGCGGTTGTTGATCCATCTTCAATTGAAGTCTCTTTTTCTGTCTTCGTTGACGGTTTTCCGCCTCTTTTTTTATATGTTGCCATGGTTGTTTTATTATTGAGGTTCAAAAATATAATTTTTATTCGTAAAAAAAAGCCAAATTATTTGTTATTTTTCAATAATTTGCAGCATCTTTTTGAAGCCCTTTAAAGAAGATAAATAAAAAATATAGACCAATTTCATATGATTTTAAAATCATTAAATTTATTAAACTATAAAAATTTCGATGCCTTTACGTTAGAATTCGACGCAAAAATTAATTGTTTTGTGGGCGCTAATGGCGTTGGAAAAACAAATGTTTTGGATGCTATTTACCACCTATCTTTTGGAAAAAGCTATTTCAATCCGATTGCCTCTCAAAACATAAGACATGAGCAAGATTTTTTTGTAGTCGATGGTCTTTATGAAAAGAGAGAGCGTGAAGAAAAAGTAATCGTATCTCTTAAAAGAGGGCAAAAGAAAATCATTAAACGAAACGGAAAAGCCTATGATCGTTTTAGCGAACATATTGGATTTCTTCCTTTAGTAATCATATCGCCTGCCGATCGCGATTTAATTATTGAAGGCAGTGATACCCGTCGGAAATTCATGGATGGTGTCATTTCGCAAAGCGATAAAAGCTACTTAGATGCCTTATTAAATTACTCAAAAATACTCGCTCAAAGAAACGCCTTACTAAAATACTTTGCATTAAATAATAACTTTAATAAAGACTCATTAGATGTTTACAATGAGCAACTTACGATCTATGGAAATGAGATTCACAATAAGCGAAAATCATTTTTAGAAGTTTTTATACCGATCTTTAAAAGTCGCTATAAAGCCATAAGCAATAACAACGAAGATGTTGATTTAACTTATAACAGTCAACTGAATGATTCTTCATTACTAGAGTTATTTGCCACCAATATCAACAAGGATCGGATGCTACAATATACAAGTGTTGGCACCCATAAAGATGATCTTGACTTTTTGATTAAAGGGTATCCCGTTAAGAAATTTGGAAGTCAAGGACAGCAAAAATCATTTCTAATTGCTTTAAAGTTGGCACAATTTGATTTCATAAAAGCACAAAGTGGCGAAACTCCTCTACTCCTATTGGATGATATTTTTGACAAACTCGATGAACATCGCGTGTCTCAAATTATTAAATTGGTCAACGAAGAGAGTTTTGGACAACTCTTTATTTCCGATACACATGCAGACCGTACAGAGAAGGCCATAAAAAGTGTACACCAATCCTATCAAATATTTCAACTGTGAGACCACTAATAACCCTTTTATGTTATGTTTTAATAAACAGCTGTCAATCAGATGTGACAACTTATGTTCCATTTGTTGAAGGGTATTGGGAAATTGTAAGTGTTACAAAAGACCAAAACAAAGTGAAAGACTACAAAATGAGTGGATCAATTGATTACTTTAAGGTAAATGCTGATTTATCTGGTTATCGAAAAAAAATGACACCTCGTTTTGATGGTGTTTTTGAAATGTCTCTACATGAATCGGAGTTTACACTTTCTGTAAAAGGCAATCACTTAATGATAAACTACACGAATAATGGCGTGTCCTACAGTGAAGAAATCATTCGTGCTAACAAGGCAAGTTTGGTTATTTCTAATGCCGATGGATTTATTTACACCTACAAACCCTATGAACCTCTAACTTTTGAATAATGAGTAAACGTCAGAACGATTCATTTAAAATTGATGATTTGATGAAGTCCTTTGTCAAAGAAAATAAGCTCGAAAAAGGACTAGATAAAGTCAACGTCGAAGCAGCTTGGAGTAACATGATGGGTAATGGTGTTAATACCTACACCACTAGTGTGAAACTTCACAAGGATACGTTATATGTCGAACTAAGTTCGTCAGTTTTAAGAGAGGAATTGAGTTATGGAAAAGATAAAATCATTGCCATGCTAAACGAGTCTCTTGGCAAAAACCTCATCGCAAAATTGATTCTTAGGTGATTTTTGAGGTTAAAAAAAAGCCACAATAAAATTGCAGCTTTTTGTGTAGTATATTTA
This sequence comes from Flavobacteriaceae bacterium, assembly GCA_029252105.1. Classification (GTDB taxonomy): domain Bacteria; phylum Bacteroidota; class Bacteroidia; order Flavobacteriales; family Flavobacteriaceae; genus Hel1-33-131. Next base: position 50,059 of record JAQXCA010000015.1, read on the forward strand.
TTAAAATTTAGAACATATCACGCCCTGAGAAATGAAAAGCACTTTCGATAGCTGCATTTTCATCACTATCACTTCCATGTACCGCATTTTCGCTGATAGAGTCTGCAAACATATTACGGATGGTTCCTTCTGCAGCTTCAGCTGGGTTAGTTGCTCCAATTAAAGTTCTGAAATCTTCTACTGCATTTTCTTTTTCAAGAATAGCTGCCACAATTGGACCTCGTGTCATATAGGTTACAAGTTCGCCATAAAATGGACGCTCGCTATGAATAGCATAAAAAGCTTCCGCATCTGCCTTTGTAAGTTGTGTTAATTTCATTGCAACGATTCTAAACCCAGAAGCGGTGATTTTTTCTATTATTCCTCCAATGTTTCCTTTCTCAACTGAGTCTGGCTTAAGCATTGTAAACGTTTTGTTTGTAATCATGATTTTTGTATGAATATTTTTGCAAAAATAGGGTTTTTCTATAAATAATCCGCTTTCCAATTATTTTAAAAAATTGTATATTCGCATGCTATGAATACAGCAAAAATTTTAGATCTAAAAAAAATATTAACAGCCCCTAAAAAAGTGGTTATTGTCCCTCATAAAAACCCTGATGGTGATGCTATGGGCTCCACTTTAGGACTTTATCATTACCTTAAAAAACTTGGACATTCAACAACTGTAATTGCACCTAATGACTATCCCGAATTTCTTAAATGGATACCGGGAACCGATGAGGTTTTAATTTATGAAACAGAAACAAGTTCCTCAGAAACTTTTATTGAACAAGCAGATCTTATTTTTACCTTAGATTTTAATGCCCTTCATCGTTGTGGCGCTATGGAAAGTCCTATTAAAAATGCAGAAGCTATCAAAGTCATGATTGATCATCACCAACAACCTGACGATTATGCAACTTTTGTCTATTCCGATGTTAGTATGTGTTCAACCTGTGAAATGGTATATCATTTTATAGATAAAATGGGTGATTTAGATTTGATTGATATCGCTATTGGAGAAGCCTTGTACACAGGAATTATGACCGATACTGCTTCATTTCGCTTTCCACTGACGACAAGTACCACACACCGTGTGATAGCACATTTAATTGATGTTGGTATCGAAAAATCTAACATTCATAATGCTGTATATGACACCAATAGTTTTGGGCGTCTCCAACTTATGGGTTGTGCGTTGAATAATTTAAAATATATTGAAGATTTTCATACCGCATACATCAGCCTAACGAACAAAGAACTGGATACGCATAACTTTCAAAAAGGAGATACCGAAGGTTTAGTTAATTATGGACTATCTCTTAAAGGTGCTAAATTTGCTGTTATTTTCATTGAACATAAACAAGAGAGAATAATTAAAATCTCTTTTAGATCAAAGGGAACATTTGACGTCAACTCTTTTGCTCGTACACATTTTGATGGCGGAGGACACAAAAATGCATCTGGAGGACGTAGTACCCTAAATCTTGAAGACACTATTGCAAAATTTATTAGTATATTGTCTGACTACAAATCGGAACTAGATTCATGAAATACCCCTTGTTATTCATATTAACATTTTTATTTTTTTTCAGTTGCAAACCGTCAGAAGCTAGACGTCCTGTATCAAAAAATTCGGGCGCGTTTATTGATGCCTCAATAGAACGTAGTAAGGAGCTAAATTCTAAGGAATATGCACAAATTGAGGCTGTAATTAAGGATTCAGATAACACTTTTATATCTTCTGAATATGGCTTTCGATACACGTATACTACTAAAATTGAAGCAAACACTAAAACCCCTGTGTTTGGAGATTTGATAGAATATAAATACACCCTAAAAACTCTAGAAGGTCAAATCATTTACATAGACAAAGCCTTAGAAACACATTCCTATTATGTGGATCAGCAAGAATTGTTTACAGGACTTAGAGAGGGTTTAAAACTTATGAAAGAAGGCGAATCCATCACTTTTATGTTTCCATCACAAAAAGCATATGGCTATTATGGAGACAACAATAAAATAGGGAGAAATGTGCCTCTAATCTGCGATGTTTCCTTATTAAAACTCACGACTAATTAATATATTTAAATAAATCAATACCGAATAAAAATCAAACTAAAATGAAATTCACTAAAGTATTTATCCAATTATTTGCAGCAGGACTTCTGCTCAGCTCAACAGCTTGTCAACAACAACATCCAGACTTAGGTGATGGAATTTTTGCCGAGTTTGTAACCTCTAAAGACACTATAATCATACAGTTGTTTTATGACAAAGTGCCACTAACCGTTGCTAATTTTGTAGGATTAGCAGAAGGTACACACCCAATGTTAGCCGATACTTTAAAAGGCAAACCTTATTACAATGGTACTGTTTTTCATAGAGTAATTGATAAATTCATGATTCAGGGTGGTGACCCAACGGCAACTGGTTCTGGAAGCCCAGGATTCAAATTTGGTGATGAATTTGATGAGAGTCTAAAACATGACAAACCTGGTATCTTGTCCATGGCAAACTCAGGTCCTGCTACTAACGGGAGTCAGTTTTTTATCACAGAAAAACCAACACCACACCTTGATAACAGACATGCTGTTTTTGGAGAAGTTGTAAAAGGCTTCGCTGTTGTTGATACCATTTCAAATGTAAAAGTGGCGTCTGGTTCTAACAAACCTCTGGAAGAGGTTAAAATACTTGAACTAAACATCATTCGTCAAGGACTTAGTGCGAAAAGATTTGATGCCGCCGATACTTGGAATACTGAACTTCCTTTATTAGAAGAAAAGCGTTTACAAAAACTTGAAGAGGCCAAACAAAAAGCTGAAGAAGCTAAGAAAATTGCAGAAGAAAAAATGGAGATTGCTGCTCAAGAAATGGTACCTGTATTAAATATTTATAAAAGTAAAGCCACAGCATTAGCATCTGGATTACTTGTGTACAACATCACTAAAGGAGAGGGCCCAAAACCTGCAAAAGGTAGCACTGTTCAATTGAACTATCAAGGCTATTTTACAGATGGTAAATTATTTGGAACTAATATTAAAACCATTGATGAAAAATGCGGTTCTTATGATTTGAGAAAAGAGCAACAAGGGGCGTACAACCCATTAGCAATGCCTCTTGATCCAAAAGCACAAATGATCCCCGGATTTAAAGAAGGGGTTTTTAATATGTCTGTTGGAGATAAAACATTTTTATATCTTCCCTCATATTTAGGCTATGGCGAACAAGGACGTGGTCCTATCAAACCGAACACCGATTTAATATTTATTATTGAAATGCTTGAAACAAAATAACTCCTACAATACCAATTAAAAAAAGCAGCCAATCGGCTGCTTTTTTTAATGAACTATAGTTAATACTTATGCTTTAGGAATCTGTTTTAAAATTTCTAAAACAAAGATCCAAAACTTCTGAACCGAAGAAACCTGAGCACGTTCATCGGGAGAATGTGCACCTCTAATATTTGGTCCAAAACTAATCATTTCCATTTCAGGATAATTGGTTCCTAAAATACCACATTCTAATCCTGCGTGACAAGCCGCAACATGTGGTTTCTCGTTATATAATTCTTCATATAGACTTCTTAAAACTTTCAAAATAGACGACTCCATATCGGGAGCCCAACCTGGGTAATCTCCAGAAAGTTCGACTTCACAACCGATTAACTCAAAGGTCGCGCGCAACATCGTTGCTAAATCAAATTTAGACGATTCTACTGAAGATCGTGTTAGACAGCCAATTTTTACATTTCCACCTTTAATACTAACGCGTGCGATGTTGTTGGAGGTTTCAACCAATTCAGGAATATCAGGACTCATGCGATACACCCCATTCCATGCGGCATAAATAGCGCGAGTTACCCCTTCTTGAACCCCTAAATCCATGATCATTTTAGGCGTCTCTATTTTAGTTAGCACCACATTGAAATCCGGCTCTAATGTTTTAAGCTCAGTTTGAATCGCTTCAATTTGCAGCCCCATTTCGTATTTAAAAGCCTCTTCTTGTACTTTATCAATCGCTACAATAGCTTTACTCTCTCTTGGTATGGCATTTCGCAAACTCCCACCATCAATTTCGGAAATTCGTAATCCAAAATTCTGAAAAGCATCAAACAATAAACGGTTCATAATTTTATTGGCATTGCCAAATCCTTTATGAATATCCATTCCCGAATGCCCCCCTTGTAATCCTGTAACTTCGATAGAATAGCCAATTTTGATTTCTGGCGTCTCTTCTTCGTTGTAAGTTCCTATGGCTGTCACATCAATTCCTCCAGCACATCCTACGCCAATTTCATCATCGTCTTCGGTATCTAAATTTAAAAGTATTTCGCCTCTAAATAGCCCCCCTTCTAATCCCATAGCGCCAGTCATTCCTGTTTCCTCATCAATGGTAAACAGCGCTTCAATCGCTGGATGTGGAATATCGGTGCTTTCTAAAATTGCCATGATAGTCGCTACGCCTAGCCCATTATCAGCACCAAGAGTGGTTCCCTTTGCTTTGACCCAATCGCCGTCCACATACATCTCAATACCTTGCGTTAAAAAATCAAAAGTAGTCTCGTTGTTTTTTTGATGCACCATATCTAAATGGGACTGCATCACAATGGCTTTCCGATCTTCCATGCCCGTAGTCGCTGGTTTTCTAATGATCACATTTCCTACTCCATCTTCAATAGTTTCTAGCTTTAATTTTTTTCCAAAATCTTTCATAAATGCAATAACACGTTCTTCTTTTTTAGAAGGACGAGGAACGGCATTCAAATCTGCAAATTTATTCCAAAGGGCGTTGGGTTCTAGTTGACGTATGTCTTGGTTCATAATAGCGGAGTTTTTGAGGCATAAAGATACGGATTCCTTGCCGATCATAAATTAAAATTATTACTTTTGAGTGATGTCTAAAAAAGGGAAAATCATTCTGGCGTTGAGTTTACTTCCTCAATACTTT
>JAQXCA010000012.1 GCA_029252105.1 Flavobacteriaceae bacterium
AGCATACTTTTGTTTAACCGTCATGGCATCTAAAGTGGAAGGCGTCTCAGTGTAAGTCAAAACTTGGTTAAATTGTAAATCTCCTTGTGCATTTCCTATAAAAATGATAAAAAATTTTACGATCCTTCTTTTACTAGCTTTAACGACGAGTTGCGCCATGAAACAAAAGCCAGAATTTATTAAAGTGGATAACATCAAATTGATTGAAGCCAATTCTAAACAGATAACTCTAAGTGCAAATGCAGTATTTAACAATCCAAACAGTGTTGGTGGACGATTAAATACCGAAGGCGTCAATGTATTTGTCAATGATGTGGCTTTTGGATTTATTAGCGCTGAAGAATTTAAGGTTCCTGCAAAAGATAATTTTACAGTGCCTTTACAAATTGAAATTAAAACCAAAGAACTTCTAGGAAAAGATCCGAATGGATTTTTAAGCGGACTTCTTAACAGTGTTCTAAACAGAAACTTGAAAGTGACCTACAAAGGGGGTATTCAATTTAAGGCCTTAGGGTTTACATATTCATACCCTATTGATAAAACAGAAACCGTTAACATCAAATTATAATCACTCACGAACATTACATAGCACGTTGTATTGAAATCGCCAAAAAAGGTTTGGGTTCCACGGCGCCTAATCCTATGGTCGGCTGTGTCATTGTGGTTAATGATCAGATTATTGCTGAGGGTTATACGAGTCCGTATGGCGGATCGCATGCCGAAGTGAATGCCATTAAAGCTGTGAAAGATGTGAGTCTACTTTCCAAAGCGACTTTATATGTGACCCTAGAACCGTGTTCCCATTTTGGAAAAACTCCGCCTTGTAGTGATTTAATCAGTGCGCATAAAATTCCTAGAGTCGTTATAGGCTGTATTGACGAACATGATAAAGTATGTGGCAAAGGTATTGCAAAACTAAAGGCTGCAGGATGCGAAGTGATTGTTGGTGTTTTGGAAGCGGAGTGCAAAGCACATCACAAGCGTTTTTTTACATACCATACTAAAAAACGTCCTTATATTATATTGAAATGGGCAGAGAGCAATGATGGCTTTATTGCACCACGATCAAAGTCCGAAGCCAAACCGGTTTGGATTAGTAATATATACTCAAGACAACTCGTTCACCAATGGCGTGCAGAAGAACAAGCAATCCTGGTAGGCGCAAATACAGTTGTTCAAGATAATCCTAGTTTAACAACTCGAGAAGTTAAAGGGGCCAACCCAATTCGTGTGGTTATCGATCTGAAAAACTCTTTAGCGGAATCCTACCAGGTGTTTAATTCAGATGCAAAAACCATTCGACTAACTTCTAAAGATATTGACACTCATCACCCCCTTGCTTCTGAAGTTTGTAAGGCGTTATATACACAGCATATAACGTCGGTGATTATAGAGGGTGGGCAGAAAACAATACAAGCATTTATTGATGAAAACCTTTGGGACGAAGCTCGTGTGTTTTCAAGTCAAATCAATATTAAAGATGGCGTTTTAAAACCAAAACTAAAAGGAATACCAAATTCTAAAACACCTATTGTTTCAGATAGTTTAAACCTGTTTATAAATGATTGACACGATTATATTTGACTTTGGAGATGTATTTATCAACTTAGATAAACCAGCGATTGAACGTGAATTACACAAACTAGGCGTTACAACAATCACAGATGCTATGCTTCAAACTGCTATGCAGTATGAAAAAGGAATGACAAGCACCGCTGATTTTGTGACAGATTTTACTACTAAATATCCTACTATTTCTGCCGAACAGTTTAAAAATGCTTGGAATGCTATAATTTTAGATTTTCCAGAATATCGTTTAGAGTTTATAGAAAAATTAGCAACAAATAAAAATTACAGACTCCTATTACTGAGCAATACCAATACTTTGCACATCGAACGAGTAATCAAAAACATGTCTTTAAGTAGGTATGAACGTTTCAAAACGTGTTTTGATCAATTTTATTTGTCACATGAAATACATTTACGAAAGCCAGACGCATCCATTTATGAGTTTGTTTTAAGAGAAAATAAATTAAAAGCTTCAACTTGTTTCTTTGTAGATGACACTAAGGAAAACACGGAGGCTGCATCTCGGTTAGGGATACACACTTGGAATAACGACCCCACGAAAGATGATGTTATACACTTATTTGACAACCCTATATTTATCAATTCGTGAACTCTGTAACGACTTATAAAACCCTAGAAACGCCTTCTAATGAGGTTCTTTATAAAGACAAAGGAAGTAAGTTTTTTGGGTATGCCTTTCCTATAAAAACAAAAGAAGAGTTTAAGTCTATCATAGAACACATTAAACAAAAACATTCTAGCGCTTGTCATTTTTGTTTTGCCTACCAATTGGGCATCGAAATACCATATTATAGAGCTTCCGATGATGGAGAGCCCTCTAACAGCGCGGGTTTACCGATTTATGGTCAATTACAAGCGTTTGGAATCACAAATGTCCTCGTGGTGGTTGTTCGCTATTTTGGGGGTACAAAATTGGGTGTTGGAGGCTTAATTAGCGCTTACAAAAACACGGCTAAATTGAGTTTAGAAGCTAGCACAATAAAAACGTTAGATGTTCTGATTCCTCTAAAGCTGACTTTTGCATACAAGGATTTAAGTCAAGTCATGCGGATCATAAAAAAGTATCAGCTCGTTTTAAAATCTCAACGCTTAGAAATGGATTGTGAAGTCGAGATTTTGGTTAAAAAAATCACTTTAAAAACCATTAAAACTACATTTGAAGCATTTCATAAAATTAAAGTTGAAATGTTAAACGATTAAATATGCAGTTTATCTAAAATATAATGCGGGCAACGCATCGGTAAGTTCGATTTCATGTTAATAAACACCAATTTGGTGTGGGCCGTAGTGAGTAATTGACCGCTCGAGTTATGAATTTCATAATTAAATTCAATAGAGGCTGTAGGGGCTTTTAAAAGCTGTGTTGATACTGTTAAAGTATCGTCATAAAGTGCTGGTTTTTTGTACTTTAAACTCATAGAGACGACGGGTAACATGACACCATTAGCTTCCATTTCTTTATATGAGATTCCTAGAGCAGAAAGCCATTCCAAACGTCCAATTTCCAGATACTGAGCGTAGTTAGCGTGGTGAACCACACCCATTTGATCAGTTTCTGCGTATCTTACTTTAATCTTCGTTTGGTGTATATTCATGGGTTAAAATTTGTATATTTATTGCGTATTATAGTATGCGAAAAAATATTTAAATATTCTACTGAATTTCATTTTTTTTTTAAGAATTTTGTTCACATATTTGTATTATAAAATTACCATAATTAAACCCCAGGAATATTTATTGTAGTTTTTAACTAACTAACCAAACAAAAATTAATTATTAAAATGAATAATACTGCGCAATCGGTCTGGGAAAACTGTCTAAACTTTATAAAAGACAACATTCAGCCGCAAGCCTATAAAACATGGTTTGAGCCTATTGTAGCAGTAAAACTTGATGATCATGCATTAAGTATACAAGTTCCTAGTAAATTTTTTTACGAATGGTTAGAGGAACATTACGTTAAAATATTAAAAGTTGCTCTGACAAAGGAGCTTGGTACTAATGCAAAGTTGGTGTACATCATTAAAATGGAGAACACCTATGGAAACAAACAACCATTTACCGAAAAAATTCCTAGTTCTAATCGATCGGCCGTTTACTCACAACGTGTAGATATACCGCTTAAAAATATAAATCCGGAATTAAAAAATCCGTTTGTAATTCCAGGAATTAGAAATGTAAAAATTGAATCTCAATTAAATCCAATTTACACATTCGATAATTTTTTAGAAGGCGACTCAAACCGATTGGCGCGAAACGCTAGTATAGCAGTCGCTAACAAGCCTGGAGGGACTTCTTTTAACCCATTACTCATATTTGGAGGCGTGGGTTTAGGTAAAACACACTTAGCGCATGCTATAGGAGTAGATATTAAAGATAAGTATCCTGAAAAAACGGTTCTCTATATCTCAGCTGAAAAATTCACACAACAATACATAGAATCTGTTAAAAAGAATAATCGAAATGATTTTATTCACTTCTATCAAATTATAGATGTTTTAATTATTGATGATGTTCAATTCCTTTCTGGAAAATCAGGAACGCAGGATGTATTCTTTCATATTTTCAACCATTTACATCAAAACGGGAAACAAGTCATTTTGACTAGTGATAAAGCACCTGTGGACATGCAAGATATCGAGCAACGATTACTCTCTCGATTTAAATGGGGATTATCAGCTGAACTCCAAAACCCTGATTTTGAAACACGTGTTTCTATCGTGAAGAATAAACTTTACAGAGATGGTGTTGAAATGCCTGAAGAAATTATTGAATATTTAGCAAAACACATCACTACAAATGTTCGTGAACTTGAAGGTGCTATCATTTCACTAATTGCACAATCTTCATTTAATAAAAAAGAAATTACAATTTCATTAGCCAAAGAAATTGTTGAGAAATTTGTAAAAAACACCAAACGCGAAGTTTCTATAGATTACATCCAAAAAGTGGTTTCAGATTATTTTCAAATGGATGTGGATACACTTCAATCCAAAACGAGGAAACGCCACATTGTACAAGCCCGACAGCTGGCAATGTTCTTTGCTAAAAAATTTACCAAAGCATCTTTAGCAAGTATTGGCTCCCAAATTGGGAAACGTGATCATGCTACGGTTTTACATGCATGCAAAACCGTCAACAACCTTTCCACTACAGATAAGCAGTTTAGAAAGTATGTAGAAGACTTGACTAAAAAACTCTCTGTTTAAACACTCGGTTTAGTAAAGAATTTCAGAACCATAGCTCAGATTACTTTGTAAACACGTTCGATTAACAAATTACTAATACATATAAAAAATGACTGGAAAATTATATCTGATTCCCACAGTTTTAGGTGATAACGCCCCTTTAGAAGTACTGCCTATTTCCGTCAAAAAAATTATTGAAAACATCGACACTTATATTGTTGAGAACGAAAAAGCAGCAAGAAAATTCATAAAAACAGTGAGTTCAGGGAAATCACAAGCGAGTTTAAACCTATATAGTTTAAACAAATTTACAGATCCCTTAGAAATTCCTTCTTTTTTAGAAGACTGTTTAGCAGGAAACTCAATAGGATTGCTTTCAGATGCTGGTTGTCCTGGTGTGGCGGACCCAGGATCTGAAGTTGTGAAAATAGCGCATAAACAAAACATTCAAGTGATTCCTTTAGTGGGACCTTCATCCATACTATTAGCGATGATGAGCTCTGGAATGAATGGTCAAAATTTTGCGTTTAATGGCTACTTACCTATTGATAAAGCGGAGCGAAAATCTAAAATAAAACAACTCGAAAGGCGTTCTTTTGAAGAACAACAATCGCAGTTGTTTATAGAAACTCCGTATAGAAATAATGGTATTTTAGAAGATTTAAGCACAGTACTACATTCAGAAACTCGAATATGTGTGGCGTGTGACTTGACACTACCTTCTGAATACATAAAAACACAAACGGCGAAAGACTGGAAACACTCAAAATTAGATTTCCATAAACGACCCGCAATATTTATTATCCAAAAAGATTAAAGTAACGCTAGGTCTGATTTTTTTTGAGCGGTGATAAAAGAGGTGTCATAACTGGAAAATTTACGCATATAGGTAGGAATATCTGTACCATAGGCATCTTTTGCTCCCAAGACTCCATAACTTCTTAAATAGCGTTTTATATTTCCTGGACCTGCTAAATGAGCAGACGCTAAAATTCCAGATTCAGTAATCAGAATTCCATTTATTTTTTTACCAACAAAACGTTTAATATCTCGTCTTAGAACCCACTTATTTCTTTTTGTATTTGCTAAAAAAGCTTTTTCTTGAAGTGCTGGAGTATTTAAAAATAGCTGTGGGTTTTTAATCCCTAATACGTGTAAAGTTGATACGCCAAATTGATATTTCCCTAAATAGCCAAGTGTGTTTACAACATTGTATTTGCCTTGAGATTCTTTGAACGCAACGGCTTCTTTGAACGCAACGTATGAGTTGCCTAAAAATAAAATCTCTGTGTTGAAGTCGTAAAAGTCTTGGGAGATCAGCTGATGATCTAGGACAGTATAAAACAGATCAGTAGTCACAGCAGTGTCTTGAGGCACTATTTGAGATCTAGGAGAAAAAGAAATCAGCAACCAAAACGCCAAAAACAAAGATCCTATAAAGAAAAACGAATGTTTCAAATTCATGTTTATTTAATTTCTAACTCTTAATAAGAATTACAAACAGGGCAAATATACGACTATTTTTAATTAACTGTCTATCAATTAGATACACTACTCTCTAATGCCGTGAAGGTTTAGATAGGCTTGGTAGTTTCTAGCATTTCGGTTGTGACCGCTTAACGTTTTTGCAAACTGATGAAAACCTGGATTTTTTGCATCTGCTGCAAAATAAAAATATGAATGTCTTTCATAGTTTAAGACCGCCTCGATCGCCGTTAAATCCGGCATCGCAATTAAACCTGGAGGCAATCCTTTGTACATGTAAGTGTTGTAAGGAGAATTGATGGATTTATGTTTATTCAGAACACGTTTAATGATTGTATTTTTATATTTAGGTAATTGATAAGCTGCATATTTTAGCGTAGGATCTGCTTGTAAAGGCCATTGATTATTCAACCGATTGATATAGACTCCTGCAATTCGTGGCTGTTCTGCAGCTTGTTTGGACTCCTCATGAACAATCGCAGCTAGCGCCATGATTTGATGAGGCATAAGACCTGCTGACTTGGCTTTCTCTAGTCGGAACGCATTCCAAAACCGATTGTACTCTTTCAACATTCGATTTCGAAAGGTTATCGCAGATGTATTCCAAAAAAGCTCATAGCTATTGGGAAGATACATTCCGAGTGCATTAGCTTCAGTAAATTTATTAGACTCTAAAAAGTTTTTATCCGTAAAAGCCGTTATTAACGCTGTACTATCCGCTTCAATTTGACTCGAAATTCGTGCTGCTAAATCAGGCAATGAATGTTGGTTATTAAATGCTAGTTTTATTGGTAAATTACGACTTCGAATGGAGTTAATAATATCATTATTAGTCATTCCTTTGGTAATTCGAAACCGCCCTGCTTTGATGTTGTTTACATATTTTTTCTGCTTGGCGAGTGTCTCAAATGTGTTACTATTTTTCAATAGAGGTTCTAAATCTGATCGAACTTCTTCAAAAGTGGCATTAGACCCCACAAAAATATACGCCTCTTTAGAGTTAAAACTCGTATTAGGCACTAACATTACAGAATAAATATAGTAGGAAAAAATCCCCGCACCTATCAATCCAATTAACACAATGGCAATCGCTATCTTTTTAAAGTACATGATTTATAAATTGAAATAAATATTCATTTTTGTAGCATCCGTTAAAGTAACGCCATTCTTTTTTAAATCCGACATTTTCAAATCCAACGGATTCAAATAAACGGATGCTTGCTGTATTATCTTCTAAAACATTACTATATAATTGATGAAGCTTTAAATTTTTAAAACTATAATCCATCAACACTTTTAAAGCATCCTTACCGAAACCCATTTTGCGATGAGCATCCGTAAGCACAATACTGACTCCAGCACGATTGTTTTGAGAATCAAAATCAAACAGATCAATAAAACCTATAGACTCATTTGATATAGAAGTAATTACCATCCGCAATTGTTTTGTTTCTTTAATATCTAGTTGAGATGTTTCTAAATACTTTTGAAGGATTTCCTTAGAAAATGGAGTTTTTGTTTGACTTAATTCCCATAAGGATATGTCATTTTCAATCGCATACAAAAATGATAAATCATTAAGCTCTAGTGGTCTTAAGACCACACGACTGCCTTGCAAAACTACCATTCTAATTCTGCTTTAAAAACCTGCTTCGTTGGGCCGCACAACCAAACTTCCGAATACAAAGATGGAAGTGGTTCAAATCGAACTTGTAAAACGCCACCTTGTGTTTCTAATTTGATAGATGTTGACGCCGTTTGATTGGAGTGAAACATGGCAATAGCAACTGCTGTAACTCCTGTACCACAAGACAGGGTTTCAGCTTCAACGCCCCGTTCATAAGTACGAACAGAAAAAGTAGCGTCATCCATTTTTTCAGCAAAATTCACATTGATTCCAGTAGCACTAAAGGGATTACTGTTCCGAATTTTAGCACCTTCAGCATTCATATCTATAGTATCTAAACCTGATTTAAGTGCTACATAATGCGGAGAACCGGTATCCAATAAATGATAGTTATCAGTAGAAGTAATTGTTGAAACATCTTGCATTTTCAATTCAACATACGCTTCACTTATATGTGCTTTATGAGGGCCATCAATAGCTAGAAACTTGGTGTCACCATCAATAATTTCTAAAAAACGAGCAAAAGCAACAATACAACGGCCACCGTTACCACACATAGTGCTTTCATTACCATCAGCATTAAAGTACACCATTTTGAAATCATAACTAGGTTGAGATTCTAATAATATCAAACCATCTGCGCCTACACCTGTACGGCGGTTACACAAGTGTGCGATTAACTGCGTATTGCTTTTATCAAACACGCCCAATCGATTATCGATCATCACAAAATCGTTTCCCGTACCTTGATATTTATAAAATAATTGCTTCATATATAAAACAAATATAAGAATATTATACCGTATGATAAGCTGTTAAAAAGGCGTTAAAGTTGATTTATAAATTCAATAAATACCTAATTTTAGGGTTATAGTAATAAATTAAAACCTAAAGCTATGAAAAAATTTCTATCTCTTGTATGTATATCTGTCCTGGGTGGCGCCCTAACGCTAACCGCATACAAACACTTTTTTGAAGACGTTTCAGTAAATCAAACTATTGAAAACAAGTCTAATGCTACACTTTTTCCTGTAAACTACACCACTACTTCAAATGGTGGGACAAATGTTGATTTTACGACTGCTGCGGAAAAAGCTGTTCACTCTGTGGTGCATGTAAAAAATACAACACTCAGTAAAAGCTATACGAGTTTTGAAGATATCTTTTTTGGAAGATCACAACAACGCGAACAAGTCGGAACAGGATCTGGAGTTATTATTTCACCTGATGGCTATATTATTACAAATAACCATGTCATTGACGGCGCGCAGTCGATTGAAATCACAACCAATGCCAATAAAACATTTGATGCTGAACTCATAGGAACAGACCCAAACACCGATATTGCTTTGTTAAAAATAGAGTCCGATGAATCTCTAAATTATACCACCTTTGGAGATAGCAACACCGCTCAAATTGGAGAATGGGTCTTGGCTGTAGGCAATCCTTTTAACCTCACCTCTACAGTAACAGCTGGAATTATAAGTGCAAAATCTAGAGATTTATCTGGTCAAAACACGCAATCATTTATTCAAACAGATGCAGCGGTAAACCCTGGAAATTCTGGTGGTGCATTAGTAAATATTAATGGTGAGCTGATTGGCATCAATACTGCTATTTCATCACAAACGGGTTCCTATATAGGCTATTCATTTGCAGTTCCTAGTAATATTGCGCGAAAGGTTGTGGAGAATATAATGGAGTTTGGAAATGTCCAAAACGGAATTTTAGGTGTTATTGGTGGCGAATTAAATAGTAAAAACTCTAAAGCTTATGGCGTTGATCAAACCGAAGGTTTTTTTGTAACAGGGATTCAAAAAGGAACGGGTGCTGAAAAAGCAGGAATTCAAAAAGGCGACATCATTCAACGTATGGATGGAGTTGCTATTTCTAAGTTTTCAGACTTAAAAGGGTTTCTAAATACTAAAAGCCCAAACGATCAAGTTGACGTTGAAATTTTAAGAGAAGGTTACAAAAAAAACGTAAAGGTTGTCTTAGAAAAACGTACTACAATTGACATTCCTATCATTGGAACTTTGAAAGAACCTACAAAAGAACACCTTTCTAACCTTGGCACAGATCATGGTTTACAGCTTTCAGAACTTTCAGAAACGCACCGTGAAGATTGGGAACTGGATGGGATTTTTGAAGGAAGTGTCGTAACCGCAATCAACGCTATTAAAATTAATTCTATTAATGATGCCCAGAGAGCGCTAGAAAAATATTCAAACGCCGTACTAAGAATCGCCTTAGTGAAAAATAACGGTGAAAAAGTGGTGTATCGATTTAGATAAAACACTCTTTTACTGCGTTTTAAAATCTAGTATTCAATTTTTGAGTGCTAGATTTTTTTGTTAAAAAAAAGTTACGAAAACGTTTGAAATCTCCTACTTTTGCAAAAACTTTTAAAATCAACTTTAAATGGCTTTAAAACCTACTTACGATTCCGAAATTGCATTCCAATCCGACCGCAGAAAAGCGGCTGTCGAACTTATTAAAATCATTAGTGATTTATGGTACGATAAGGCGATAGAATTAGTCTTATTTAGAAATCCATTACTGGATCGAAATGTCAGTGAAATTCTTAAACTCCACGACTATGCAGGCAGGTTTGTGAATAAACCTATTTCCATCTTTGATTCTGTAGAAATGGCACGAGCGATTAAAGTATTAAACCTTCCTGCTTCAAAATTAGACATTGGTAAATTAACTTTCGAATTCCACAAAGAAGACATCTCCAACCACAGTATATCCGCCTTTCTTTCTAAAAAATTAACAGCGGCAAAACACCAACCAAAACTTAAACCCAAAGATGTTGTGCTTTACGGGTTTGGGCGTATTGGTCGATTGGTGGCTCGTGAGCTCATGGGGAAATCAGGAGGCGGAAGTCAATTACGCCTTCGCGCCATTGTGACTCGTGATAAGCTATCCGCTGCAGTTTTAGAAAAAAGAGCTGCATTACTCAGAAGCGACTCTGTTCATGGTGATTTTAATGGGACTGTTCATGTAGATACAAACTTACAAGCTTTGATTATTAATGGCATGACGGTTTTCGTCATATCTGCGTCGAAACCTGAAGATATCGATTATACAACCTATGGCATCAAAGAGGCGTTGATAATTGACAACACAGGCGTTTTTAGAGATCAAAAAGCACTAAACAGACATTTGAGTGCTAAAGGTGCGGCAAAAGTATTATTAACCGCACCTGGAAAAGGAGTTCCGAATATTGTGCATGGTGTTAATCATTTAGAACACTCTCCAGAACATATTACAATTTTTTCAGCGGCGTCTTGTACCACCAATGCCATCACTCCGATTCTGAAAGTAGTTGAAGATGCTTTAGGGGTTATTCATGGCCATCTCGAAACTATTCATGCGTATACAAACGATCAGAATTTGGTAGATAATATGCACTCCAAATACAGAAGAGGACGTGCAGCAGCACTAAATATGGTCATCACTGAAACGGGCGCAGGAAAAGCCGTTAGCAAAGCCCTCCCCGCTTTGGAAAACAAACTCACCTCAAACGCCATTAGGGTACCTGTTCCAAATGGAAGTTTAGCCATATTAAATCTTGAAATAGAAAAAACAACGACTTTAAAAAAAGTAAATACCCTTATAAAAAATGCCGCTTTATCCGGCGCATTAGTCGAGCAAATCAAATATGAATTTAATGACGAGCTTGTTTCTAGCGATATTGTGGGCTGTGCTGCTCCAGCCATTTATGATAGTAAAGCCACCATTATCCGTCCAAATGGAAAAAATATAGTCCTTTATATATGGTATGATAATGAGTTTGGATATAGTCATCAAGTGGTTCGATTGGCAAAATACATTGCCAAAGTAAGGCGCTTCACATACTATTAGGTTTTTGGAATTTGCTATCTTTGTGCTTTAAATTTAGCAGATGCGCATAGACATCATTACCGTTTTACCAGAATTACTTAAAAGTCCTTTTGAAGCGTCCATATTAAAGCGCGCTATTGAGGCGAACTTGGTAAGCGTTCATTTTCATAACTTAAGAGACTTTACTTCTGATAGATATAAGTCCATTGATGACACTCAGTTTGGCGGTGGCGCTGGAATGGTTATGATGATCGAACCTATCGATAAATGTATTTCTAAATTAAAATCGGAACGCGATTATGACGAAGTGATTTATATGACTCCTGATGGCGAAACATTCAATCAAGGAATTGCGAATCAATTGTCTATGAAGGGGAATTTAATTTTATTGTGTGGACACTATAAAGGCGTTGATCAACGGGTACGTGATCAGTTTATTACCAGAGAAATCTCTATAGGTGATTATGTACTTTCAGGTGGAGAGCTAGGAGCTGCTGTACTTTGTGATGCTATTATACGTCTCATTCCTGGAGTTTTAGGCAATGAAACTTCTGCGTTAACAGATTCATTTCAAGACGGATTATTAGCGCCTCCTATTTATACTAAACCACGAGATTATAAGGGATGGAAGGTTCCTGAACTCTTAGTAAGCGGAAATTTTCCAAAAATAGAAAAATGGCGCGAAGAACAAGCACTTGAACGCACAAAGAAGCGTCGACCCGATTTATTGGACGATTAATTTGGGCATGGCTAAAATAAATCTACAATTCACTTTCTATAATTCACTTTTTACCTATATTTGCAGCCAATTTCGAGTTAACCTCTGGCGATAATCGTGAACGTTGTTTCGAATTCATATAAAAAACCCATAAACATGGAATCCTTAATTAAATTTGTACAAGACGAATTTGTAGCAAAAAAAGACTTTCCAGAATTTGCAGCTGGTGATACCATCACTGTTTATTACGAAATTAGAGAAGGTGAA
>JAQXCA010000029.1 GCA_029252105.1 Flavobacteriaceae bacterium
AAGCAACACCTTTAATATATTAACAATTGTTAATCATTATTTTTTGTGACGAAGTTCTGAAGAAACACTTATTTTCTTTCTGCCTTTTGCACGTCTTCTTGCAAGAACTTTTCTCCCATTGGCAGAAGCCATTCTTTCTCTAAAACCATGTTTGTTTTTTCTTTTTCTTTTCGATGGTTGAAACGTTCTTTTCATTATAATATATTTTTAAAACTTTACGAGTATTATTATCCTTAAAAAATGCGCTTAAGTCCTAACTTAAAGCGCCGTGCAAATATACAAAGAGTTTTTACTTTGACAAACCTAATTTTAAAATAATTTTCATTTGTTTTTACTACCTTTGTCCTCGCTAAATAAATAACTTAGATATGTTCAATAAAAATATAAAATTAGTTCTTGCTGCTGCCATCATCGCTTATGGTATATATCAAATTATAGAAACCTATGTTGGAAATGGCATCATGCTTATTCTTCTGTCTTTAATTTTTGTATTTCTCTATTTTAAAAATGAAATGATTTTATTAGCATTTTTGAAATTAAGAAAGCAAGATTTCCCTGGCACAGAACGTTTACTTAATAAGATTAAAAACCCAAAATCGGCACTAACTAAGAAACAACAAGGCTATTATAATTTCTTAAAAGGAATTATGGTATCTCAAACCAACATGAATGATGCTGAAAAATATTTCAAAAACGCTATAAGTCTTGGTTTATCGATGGATCATGATTTAGCAATGGCGAAGCTGAACTTAGCAGGGATAGCATTTACAAAGCGTCGAAAGCTTGAAGCTCAAAAATTATTGCAAGAAGCTCAAAAGTTAGACAAAAGAGATATGTTGACCGAACAAATTAAAATGATGAAGCAACAAATGAAAAAAGGCGCAATGCCGAACCAACACTTTGGAGGAGGACAACAACGCGGCGGAAAGCGACGTTAAGTTTAGTTTTCGTAATACCCTTTTTGAGGGATTTCTAAAGTATACAACTTCCTAGATTTATTATTTAAGAACCCCTCTCTTAACCAAGGGTTGTGAAGTTTTAACTGTTTATAATTAAGATCAAATTTAGTCGCAAACTGAACAAAGTCTGTCACTGCAGTATCCACTTGAATCTTGGAAGTCGGGATTTGTGAATATAAATCATGCACTGTGTAATTAAATCCATATGTTTTAGGATGTGCAAAAATTTCTTTCAAGGCTACTGCACGGAATACATAACGTCCAGTTTCTTCCCCTAACAACAAATCATAATATCCTGAAACATTTTGTTTTTCAAGTTGATTTGAAACTCCACGGATTCCAGCATTGTATGCCGCTGCCGCTAAGGTCCAATTTCCAAATTTCTCTTTAGCTTTTAAAAAATATTTACAGGCAACATGCGTGGATAATTCTAAATTATAGCGCTCATCAACATTAGAATTGACCTCTAAACCATATTCTTTAGCTGTCGCTTCCATAAGTTGCCAAAATCCTTTGGCGCCTGCAGGAGACGTTACATTTTGCAATCCACTTTCAATAAGTGCTAAATATTTAAAATCATCAGGAACTCCATACGATTTCATTATTGGCTCAATTATAGGGAAATAGCGATGAGAACGCTTTATTAGTAATAACCCATTAGATTGCCAATAGGTATTGACAAGAAGTTCACGGTCCATACGCTCACGAATATCAGGGCTATGGAGAGGTAAATTTTCTCCTGAAAAGTCAAGTGCTTGTGGAATTTCTAACGCATAAACATTATAATCATTTTCCAAACTTGAAAATTTATCTTCTGGAATGGGTTGACTTGAAAAAGCGAGAGCTATAAATCCAATTACAAATAGCAGTCCAACAGAATAAAAAGTGTGTTTTAAATAACGCATAACAATATAGGTTTAATGTTCCAAAATACAAAAAAAAGTGTAACCACCACTAACTAAAAATAAGTTTGGGTAAGTTTTCATTGAGCCACCTGTATTTGTTTAGAATCATGATGTGTGTTCCTCCTTTGACAATAACACACGTTTTTATATTATCAATTGGAAAAATAATATCTCGATCGCCATGGATATGAATTAAATTAGGGTCACTTTTTTCTTGATCCCATGACACCACCTGTTTTACAGCCCAGTCTAAGTAGCGCTTATCTGTAATGGATAGATATTGTTTATATAAATCTAAACGATCGACAATCGGTTTTCCAAAAGCATATTTAGACAATAAATCAATATTTTGAGCAAAAAAGCTAGTGGGAATTAATTTATAAGCTTTGGTTTTGCCTGCCAACTGTAGATGAAGTGGCAGTTCTTGACGCGTTTTAACACTCGATATGATAATGATTTTTCTGAAATTGTGTACCAAATTCATTTCTTGAGCAATGATACCTCCAAAGGATACCCCTATCAAAACGGCATTTGGATGGGTCACTTTAGCACAGAACCGCAACGCATACTCAGAAATAGATTCCTCCTCAAAAGGAATCATCCATTCTAAAAAAAACAACTCAAACTGATCAGAATCCAATTTAATATTTTTAAAAATACTTGTGTTTGCCGCCAAGCCTGGTAAAAAATAAATTGGTATTTTGGTTTCTTTTTGATGCACTAATCGAATATATATTAACGAGTTATATAATTTTTTTGTAAATTTGCACTCTAGAGATTTCTTAACCCTACTTAAAACTCTTTACTATGGTTGACGCTTCTAATTTAATAGACAATGCTTTTTTACGCCAATATGAATTAAAAGTTGGTAGTGAACTTGCAACCCTAGAATATTCTCAACAAGAACGAAAAATTTTCTTAACAAAGCTAAACATTCCTGAAGTTTTAGAGTCAGAAGAATTTATTGAAAGCTTTTTAAAGGTTGTTTTAGAGAATATTATCGAAAAAAATATCAGTGTGGTCCCTACAAGTCCTCCAGTAGCAAAGTTTATTCGGGGAAATCGCCGTTACAAAAAAATGCTTCCTGTCGGAATACGCATTTAAATTTTTACTAACGATTCTTCAAATTCAAATCGCAGCAGTCCGTCTAGATCAATTTCAGATAAAACCACTTTATGTAACGTATTAACTAACGCTGGATTCCAGGGTGATTTTACTTTAACATAATTTTCTGTAAATCCGTGTATATACCCTTCTTTATTTTCGCCTTCAAACAGTACTGTTCGTTGGGTTCCTAACTGACTTTCATAAAAAGCACGGCGTTTTTTTGCCGACAGGCCTCTTAGCATTTTACTCCGTTTGGAACGCACTGCTTTTGGTACTACTCCAGAAAGCGTTGCGGCGTGAGTATTTGCTCTCTCAGAATAGGTAAATACGTGAAGATATGAGATGTCTAAGGTGTTTAAAAAGTTATAAGTTTCTAAAAACAATTCATCAGTTTCTCCAGGAAATCCAACAATAACATCAACGCCTATGCAAGCATCCGGCATCACCGCTTTGATATGTCCTACCCTGTTTTGATAGAGTTCTTTCATATAGCGTCTACGCATGGCTTTGAGCATCACGTTACTTCCACTCTGTAGAGGAATATGAAAATGAGGGACGAACGAATTGCTTTGGGCTACAAAATCGATAGTTTCATCTTTTAATAAATTAGGTTCTATGGATGAAATTCGCAGCCTGTGAATACCATTAATAGTGTCCAATGCTTCTACTAATTCAAAAAAGGTATGTTCGTGTTTTTTATTCCCAAATTCACCTTTTCCGTAATCACCAATATTTACGCCTGTAAGAACAATCTCTTTAATATCTTGATCCGCTATCTTTTTTGCATTATCTAACACGTTCTGAAGCGTATCAGATCGAGAAATACCACGCGCTAAGGGAATTGTGCAATACGTACATTTATAATCGCAGCCATCTTGAACTTTCAGAAAAGCTCGCGTGCGATCGCCTACAGAATAACTACTCACATAAAAATCGGCATCTTCAATGTCACACGAATGAATAGCTCCCGTGTCGTTTTTGGTGAGTTCATTTAAATAATCGGTAATTTTAAACTTTTCTGTGGCACCTAAAACCAAATCAACACCATTGACTGCTGCTAATTCTTCGGGCTGAAGCTGCGCATAACAGCCTACAGCTACAATAAAAGCTTCTGAATTTATACGCTGGGATTGCTTCACAATAGTTTTAAACCGCTTGTCTGCATTTTCGGTGACAGAGCAGGTATTAATCACATATATATCTGCAAACTCAGAAAATTCAACCCGATCAAAACCTTCGTCTTGAAAGTTTCGAGCGATCGTTGCCGTTTCTGAAAAATTTAATTTACAGCCTAATGTATAAAAAGCGACTTTTTTTCTATCAATCATTCTTGTACTTTTACCAAGTGGACAAATTTACAATTAACATCTATAATGACAAAACAAGCCTCTAATTACTTCCTTCTAATGTTGGGAAGTCTTTTTATAAGTAGCAACATATTTTTAAGTTGTAACAATTCTACGCCTGATTCTAGAGGCAATCAGGTTTTTCGATACAATGAACATAAAAACATTGGATCGTTAGATCCTGCATTTGCAAAAGACAATGCCGATATATCGGCCATCAATCAATTATTTAATGGATTGGTTCAAATGGATTCTATGATGACTGTTACCCCCTCTATTGCCTCTTCATGGCAAATCTCTGAAGACGCAAAAGTATACACCTTTCAACTTAGAAAAGATGTGTATTTCCATACGCACCAATTGTTTGGAGCAGCACAAACCAGAACGGTTACAGCAAATGATTTTGTATTTAGTTTTGACCGCCTAAAAAATCCTCAATTAGCAGCGCCAGGCGCATGGGTACTTCAAAATGTTGAACGCTACAAGGCGATAAACAGTCACAGTTTTCAAATCACTCTTAAAACGCCATTTCCTGCATTTTTAGGACTTTTAACGATGAAGTATTGTAGTGTAGTTCCCAAAGAAATTGTCAATCATTATGGCACTGATTTTAGATCTAATCCTATCGGAACGGGCCCTTTTAAATTTAAACGGTGGGAAGAAAATATTAAATTAATTTTTCGCAAAAACAAGCGTTATTTTGAAACCAATAAAGCCGGTCAAAAACTCCCCCATTTGGAAGCTGTGTCCATTAGCTTTTTAGCAGACAAACAGAGTGAGTTCCTACAATTCATTCAAGGGAATATTGACTACATTACTGGCTTAGACGCTTCCTATAAAGATGATATCCTACAAGCTGACGGGACATTAAAATCTAGATATGCTTCAAGTATAAAAATGCTAAGAGCACCTTATTTAAATACCGAATATTTAGGGTTTTATTTGGATTCAGAGGAGCCTGAATATCAAAATAAACAAATTCGACAGGCTTTAAATTATGGTTTTGATCGAAAAAAAATGATGACATATTTAAGAAATGGGATTGGAATTCCTGCATTGGGAGGTTTTATTCCTCAAGGACTTCCAGGTCATAATGAACAGCTAGGCTACAACTATCAACCTGAAAAAGCAAAAGAACTTATTGAGGCCTATAAAACAGAATCTGGAAACCTAAAACCAACCATTACATTGACCACGACTTCTAATTATTTAAGCTTTAGTGAATTTATTCAACGTGAACTACAATCCATCGGGTTGACAATTACTATTGAAGTGATACCGCCTTCATCCCTAAAATCTGTAAAATCAAATGGCAAAGTTGATTTGTTTAGAGCGAGTTGGGTGGCAGATTACCCCGATGCTCAAAATTATTTATCCTTATTTTACAGTGCAAATTTTGCGCCTAATGGCCCCAATTATACGCATTTCAAAGATGAACAATTTGATGTGTTGTATGAACAAGCACTACTAGAAACAAATCAGGCAACTCGAGTAGATCTTTATAAAAAAATGGATGCATTGGTTATTGAAAAAGCGCCAGTAGTTGTGCTATTTTACGATGAAGTGATTCGATTTACAGCAGTAAACATTAAGGGTTTGGGGATTAATCCCACCAATTTATTAGAGCTCAAAAACATTCAGAAAAACTAATTCGTTCGATAGGTCGAAGAATTTTCAAAAACGTGCTCTAAAATAGCGGATTCTTGGGCTGAGAATTCCAACCCACGACGTTTCATTACTTCAGTAGCAACTTCGAAAGCCTTCGCTGTTAAATAGGTAGTAAACCCTTTCGCACCGCCCCAACTGAAACTAGGAATAAAATTTCGAGGAAATCCACTGCCAAAAATATTAGCACTTACGCCAATAACAGTTCCCGTATTAAACATGGTGTTTATACCACACTTACTATGGTCGCCCATCATCAATCCACAAAACTGAAGGCCTGTTTTGGCAAAGTTTTCAGTTTCATAACTCCACAACCGAACCTCAGCATAGTTGTTTTTTAAATTAGAATTATTAGTCCCTGCGCCTAAATTACACCATTCTCCGATGACAGAATTCCCTAAAAAGCCGTCATGACCTTTATTAGAACACCCAAAGAATACCGAATTATTAATTTCTCCTCCTACTTTAGAATTTGGTCCTACAGTAGTTGGTCCATATATTTTTGTTCCCATTTTAAGGGTTGATCCTTCGCAAAGTGCGAACGGTCCTCTGACCATACTACCTTCCATTATTTCGGCATTTTTACCAATATAAATCGGGCCATTTGTAGCGTTAAGCACACAAAGTGGCAACACAGCACCTTCTTCTATAAAAATATCCTCAGAGTTAAATGCGACTGTTTGTTCTGGGATGGGTTCTGAAGTTCTATCGGCGGTTAATAGCTTAAAATCAGCTATTATTGCCTCTCCATTTTTGGCGAAAATATCCCAAGTGGTTTCAACGTTTAAAACGGTTTCTTCAATTTGAAAAATTTCAAGAGTGTTAAGATCAATTTCTTGATCTTCCAAACTGTAAAAAGCAAGCATTATATCCCCATCAAAAACAGCTTGATTGGGTTTTAATTTTTTAATTTGTTTTACCAAAGCGTCGTTGGGTATATAAGAAGCATTGATCATTATGTTTTGCTCCATTTCAACCATCGGATATTTATCAGAAAGATAATCTTCTGTTACCGTAGTAGTGGTGACGCCTAGATATAATTCCCATTTTTCACGAATTGTCAAAATACCAATACGAATATCTGCTACTGGACGCGTGTACGTAAATGGTAATAAAGCGTCTCTATTTGACCCATCAAAAAGTATATAATTCATACAAAAGCTTTGTGTAAAAATAAGAAAAGCCTTTCAATAGATGAAAAGCTTTTAAAGTATAATTAAAAGAAATGTTATTATTTCTTGAATTTCGCGTATTTAGTTTTGAACTTGTCAATACGTCCTGCAGTATCTACTAATTTAGATTTTCCAGTGTAATATGGGTGTGATGTTCTAGAAATTTCCATCTTAATTAATGGGTATTCTACGCCATCCACTTCTAAAGTTTCAGTAGTATCAGCAGTAGACTTAGTTAAAAACACGTCTTCATTTGACATGTCTTTGAATGCTACTACTCTGTAATTATCTGGGTGTATATCTTTTTTCATCACGTAAACTTTTAAATTCGATTTTTCGAGTTGCAAATTTATATATTTTTTACAAAACTACAACAGTTTATTAATATTATTTTTTTTTATAAAAATGTAACATATCTTTGAAGACTGAGTCTTATAACTATAACCAGTAAATAATCAATTAAAAAACCATGGAACCAACAACAAAATCAACTTCAGTCAACAACGGTCTTTACTTAGGAAGTATATTATCCCTAGTCTCTGTATTAATTTATGCTATCAATATCGATTTATTCACGGAATGGTGGCTTGGAATTATATTATTTGTAATCGTCGTAAGTTATGGTGTTGTATCGTCAATAAAATCCAGAACTATTTTAGGTGGATTTATTAGTTTTAAACACGCATTTACGTCCTATTTTATTACCATAGCTATTGGAACACTTATCGCTACGGTTGTTGGTATTGCAATTTTCACGTTTATTGACCCTGAAGCTGCTACCTATTTAAACGAGCAAATATTACTTCTAACCAAGCAAACTATGGAACGTTTTGGAATGCCTCAAGAAGCTATGCAAGCTGCCCTTGATGAAGCTGCAAAAAAAGATAACTTTTCTTTAGCAGCGCAAAGTCAAGCATTTGTTTTTAGACTAGCCTTTTATGCGGTTATTGGACTGATTGTAGCATTAATCGTTAAGAAAACTGACGATAAAGAGGCTTAAATTCTTTACTTTTGACTTTCAAAAGTAACTAGAATGGATATATCAGTAGTTATACCACTACTTAACGAACACGATTCTTTAGAAGAATTACATGATTGGATTGCATCTGTGATGCAGTCCAACAGTTTGTCCTATGAAATTCTTTTTATTGATGATGGTAGCACTGACGGCTCTTGGAATGTCATACAGAAGCTTCGAAAAAAAAATACAGCAGTCGTTGGTCTCAAATTTTCTAAAAATTTTGGTAAATCCCAAGCTTTACATGCAGGTTTTGCAAGAACAAAAGGCGACGTAGTCATCACAATGGATGCGGATTTACAAGATAGTCCAGATGAAATTCCAGAACTTTACGAGATGATTAAAAAACAAGGGTATGATATTGTATCGGGTTGGAAAAAGAAACGTTATGATTCTTTTTTTGCTAAAAACCTACCCTCTAAGTTATTTAATTGGGCGGCACGGAAAATATCAGGTCTCTCACTTCACGATTTTAACTGTGGGCTAAAAGCCTACCGAAGCGAGGTTGTTAAAACCGTTGAAGTCTATGGGGAAATGCACCGCTATATCCCCGTATTGGCGGTCAATGCAGGATTTTCAAATATCGTAGAAAAAGTAGTCATTCATAAAGCAAGAAAATACGGAAAAACAAAATTTGGTATGGAACGATTTATAAACGGTTTTTTAGATCTAATTACAATATGGTTTATCTCCAAATTTGGAAGACGCCCCATGCATTTCTTTGGACTCTTAGGCGTCATCATGTTTATGATTGGTTTGGGGTTTGCCACCTACCTAGGAATTGATAAATTATTCCTCAATCCATCAGGACGGCTTATTGCCAACAGGCCTGAATTTTTTATTGCATTAACAACCATGGTAATTGGTACTCAGTTTTTTGTTGCAGGCTTTTTAGGTGAAATTGTCCTACAGTCCAGACCCAACAAAAATCGATATCACATTTCTGAAGATATCGATGTTTAAATTTAACCTTAAAAAGACCATAAAATAATACATAACTCTTTGTAAATATTTACATTTGCACAAAATATTTTTTAAATGTCCAAAACAGATACATATATACAAGAAAATTTAGCCACTTGGTTATCCCCTTTTTTTGATGAAGATACCAGAAAAACGATTGAGCAACTTCAAACCAATAATTTAGAAGAACTCAATGACAGTTTCTACAAAAATTTAGAGTTTGGAACTGGTGGAATGCGAGGCGTTATGGGCGTCGGCACCAATCGAATTAACAAATATACATTAGGAAAAAACACGCAAGGTCTTAGTGATTACTTGCATCAAACGTATACAAATCAATCCATTAAAGTGGTGATTGCATTTGACTGTAGACATAATAGCAAATCCTTCGCAAAAATTGTTGCGGATGTGTTTTCTGCTAATGGAATCGAAGTGTTTTTGTTTGAAGACCTTCGTGCCACTCCCGAATTATCTTTTGCACTTAAACATTTAGGTTGTCAATGTGGAATAGTATTAACGGCTTCTCACAATCCTCCTGAATACAATGGCTATAAGGTGTACTGGGAAGATGGCGGACAACTCGTTCCTCCTTTTGATGGTGAAATTATAAACCTTATAAATTCCTTAGAGTATACGGATATTAATTTTTCTTCAAAAGAAGAATTAATTCATTTAATCGGAAAAGATGTTGATGATGTTTTCATAAATGCAGCCGTTAAAAACGGAAGTTTAAAAGTCAATACCGCTGCATCAAGAGAAAACTTATCGGTAGTGTTCACTGCATTACACGGAACTTCTATAACTGCTGTTCCAGAAACATTGAAGCGAGCGGGCTATACCAATGTGCATCTTGTAGAAGAACAATCGGTTCCTGATGGTGATTTTCCAACGGTAAAATCTCCAAACCCTGAAGAACCTGAAGCCTTGAAAATGGCATTAGAATTGGCGGAAAATGTTGGAGCTGATATCGTAATTGGAACCGATCCTGATTGTGACCGTTTAGGAATTGCTGTACGTGATTATGACAACAATATGGTGATGCTAAATGGCAATCAAACCATGATTATGATGACAAAATTTTTGTTGGATTTATGGGACAATAGCGGATCCATTAACGGCAACCAATTTGTTGGATCTACAATAGTATCTTCTCCAATGATTATCAAACTTGTTGAAGCTTACAACGTTGAATGTAAAATTGGGCTCACTGGATTTAAGTGGATTGCTAAAATGATAAAGGATTTTCCTGGTATGGATTTCATTGGTGGTGGTGAAGAAAGTTTTGGGTTTATGGTTGGCGATTTTGTACGCGATAAGGATGCCGTTACCTCTACCCTATTAGCCTGTGAAATCGCTGCGTATACAAAAACAAATGACAGTTCATTTTTTAAAGAATTAGTCAATACTTACATAGAGCACGGTTTTTATAAAGAACGTTTAATTTCCATTACCAAAAAGGGAATTGAAGGCAGCGAAGAAATTAAAAACATCATGGAATCAGCTCGAAAAAATCCTGTAACACTAATTAACGGCTCTAAAGTAGTTACTGTTGAAGACTTCAAACTTTCTGTGTGTAAAAACTTAATTTCAAACACTACAGAAGCCATTTCAATACCAAAAGCCGATGTGTTAATTTATACCACAGAAGATGGTAGTAAAGTAGCATTGCGCCCTAGTGGTACAGAACCAAAAATAAAGTTTTATATTAGTGTCAACGCCATTCTTGCAAGTTCAGCTGAATTTATCACAACCGAAACAGCGCTTGATGCTAAAATTGATGCCATAATAAAAGACATGAAATTGATCTAATGAAAAAGATAATAAACCAATTATATCCTTTTATAATAAAGTTTAAAAAACACGTTTTTTTAAATATCTTTTTCAACACCTTATATGCGCTATTTACAGCACTTGCCTTTGTGTCTTTGATTCCAATGCTTAATGTATTGTTTGATAAAACCGCAAAAGTGACGACTACACCCGTGTATACTGGTATTATGGGCTTGAAAGAATATGCAGAAAATTTACTGTATTTTAAAGTTGGGGGATTTTTAGAAAGCGGTAATGCACAAATGGCGTTATTAATCACCATATCAATTGTCATTTCAACATTTTTATTGAAAAATATATTTGGTTATTTCGCACTACAACATGTGATGTACTTAAGAAATGGAGTGCTTACAGATTTAAGAAAAGACATGTATGATAAAATAATTAATTTGCCTTTAGGTTTCTACTCAAAACGACAAAAAGGAGATGTTATGGCTCGTGTTTTAGGCGATATCAATGAAATGCAAAACTCATTTTTTATTGTTCTAGAATTGATTGTTAGAGAGCCTTTAACTATTGTCTTTTCATTATCGCTCATGTTTACTTTTAGCTGGAAATTAACACTATTTGTAGTGTTGTTTATCCCGTTAGCTGGTTTATTGATTTCTAGAATAGGAAAAACCTTAAAAAGTCAATCATTTGAAGCCCAACAAGAGTCTGGGAAGTTAATTTCAACCGTAGAAGAAACACTTACTGGTTTGAAAATAGTTAAAAGTTACAATGCTGAATCTTTATTTAAAACCAAATTCAACAACTTTGCCGATAAAATCCTAAAATTATCCAACAGTATTGGCATTAAAAATAATTTAGCTGGCCCTTTAAGTGAAGTGCTTGGAATCGTCACAATAGCTGTGTTATTATGGTATGGTGGTAAATTAGTTTTAATTGATAAAATCATAGAAGGCACCAGTTTTATTTCATTCATGGGCTTAGCCTATTCAATTCTTACTCCGGCTAAGGCAATTAGTAAAGCTTCTTATAGAGTTAAAAATGGTATGGCTGCTGCAGATCGTGTATTTGAAATACTCCACCATGAGAATCAAATGGTAGATGCGCCAAATTCAAAAGAAATAGATACATTTACAGATAAAATTGATATAGAAAATATCTCATTTAAGTATAATGATGATTTGGTTTTGAAAAACTTTTCTGTTTCAGTACCTAGAGGAAAAACAATTGCTTTAGTGGGGCAATCAGGAAGTGGAAAATCGACTATTGCTAACTTACTGACTCGTTTTTATGATGTCAACGAGGGATGTATAAAAATTGATGACAAAGACATAAAAACGTTAACCAAAAAATCCTTACGTAGTTTGATGGGACTGGTTACACAAGATTCTATTTTATTTAATGATACCATCAAAAATAATGTGCGCTTAGGGAAAGAGGATGCCACTGATGAAGAAATTTTAAACGCTTTAGAGATCGCAAATGCATGGGAATTTGTAAAAGACTTACCCGAAGGCATTGACACCAATGTTGGTGATGCAGGAAATAATTTTTCTGGAGGTCAAAAACAACGATTGAGCATCGCAAGAGCAGTCTTAAAAAACCCACCGATCATGATTTTAGACGAAGCGACTTCAGCATTGGATACTGAAAGTGAACGTTTGGTACAAGTAGCTTTAGAAAATATGATGAAAAACCGAACGTCTATTGTGATTGCGCATCGCCTTTCTACCATTCAAAATGCCGACGAAATCATCGTGATGAACAAAGGTGAAATTGCAGAACATGGAAAGCATCAGGAGTTGTTAGACCTCAAAGGGATTTACAGCAATCTTGTGGCAATGCAATCTTTTCAGTAAGATTCATAAATATTAAACATATCCTTTTGGAGCCTATTTCCTAAAACTTAGTTTGGACAATCGCTCTTTACCTGCAGCATACGCTGTACTATCATTTAAAAATCGTAGCGTATAAAACCCTTCATCACTTAGGTGTTTCCAAGATGCTCCAGCATCATTACTATAGTCGATCCCTTCAAAGCCAATGGCAACTAAGCCTTTGGATTCACTATTTGGCACATATTGAACACAGCTACGGTAGCCTGGGTTTTGATTCTGTGCGACTACTTCCCATGTTTTTCCGCCATCTTCGGTACGCATTTTATTGGAATATTGGTTTTGTGGTGTTGTATAATCACCTCCAATGGCAAAGCCATTTAATGCATCATAAAAATCAATAGAGAATACCCCAGTCGTTTCAAGACCCTGAATGCTAGGGGTTTCAAAAACAGTCCAAGAAATTCCTTTGTCTGAAGAATATAATATTCGACTCGAAAATCCTCCAGTTGCTACCCATGTATGATCGCCCACAATGGCGATATTAGTATCACTAGCTGCAAAAGCCGCTTCGCCTTTAACCGCTGAAGGTAATAATTCGCATGCTATTTTATTCCAAGTTTGTCCAGCGTCTCTAGTCATTATAATACTCATGCATCCATCTGTTGGATCTCCAATAGCAATACCGTCATTAGAGTTCCAAAAATGGAGCGCATCATAAAACACTGCGGGATGGGTTTCTTTGTATACCAGTTTCTTCTCTTTAAACAGAAGCGCAGGACTTCCAATACTTAATGTAAAGTAAACAGTTTCCACAAGTGCCGAAGCCCGAAAATTGAGGGTGTCTTTTGAAACTCTATCTTTTAAAATCGTATTAGTGCGTAAATCAATGGAATATCTATCTCCAATAGAAGATACCGCCATAAGTTTATTATCATTAAGCTCTATAGCCCTTATATTTAAAAGAGAATCCTCTAAAAGTGTATCTATACTCACCGTACTAAAAGAATCTGTGGTTAATTTCTGAGATTGCTTACAGCTCAAAAAAAGAAGTATACTTACGAATAAAATTATCAAATATTTAATGCTCATTTTTTTGAAAGATTGATGAAATTTCAATATACATATTATCTGTTATAATTTGCATTTTTAAACGTAACTTTGCAGCCTTAACTAATTTACTTATGCGTTTACACAGAAACTTATGTTTTGCGGTCATTGATGGACTTTTACTCATCTTTAATGAAGGCGAATATGCTGATAAAGTCATTCAAAAATTATTGAAACGTGACAAACGTTGGGGCAGTCGCGACCGTGGTTTTGTCGCTGAAACTACCTATGACATTGTACGATGGAAACGTTTATACGCCGAAATTGCACAAATCAAGGAGCCATTTAGCAGAGACGATGCTTGGCGATTGTTTGCGGTATGGGCTACACTAAAAGGCATAAAATTACCGGATTGGAAATATTTTGAAGGCACACCTTCTCGTAAAATAAAAGGACGCTTTGATGAGCTTTCGAAAGATCGAAAATTTCGCGAATCTGTTCCAGATTGGATTGATGAATTAGGCGTCAAAGAATTAGGAGAAGCCAAATGGACCAAGGAGTTGGCCATGCAAAACAAACAAGCTAATGTTATTTTAAGAGTAAACACATTAAAAACATCAAAAGCGGATTTAAAATTAAAATTAGAATCTGAAAACATTGAAACTCTAGAAATTGAAGGCTATCCTTACGCTTTACAATTAAAAGAACGCGCCAATGTATTTACTACAGAAGCGTTTAAAGATGGCTGGTTCGAGGTTCAAGATGCATCATCACAACTCGTGGCGGATTTTTTAGACGTTAAACCCGGTATGAAAGTCGTAGATTGTTGTGCAGGAGCCGGTGGAAAAACCTTACATCTTTCTGCATTAATGGAAAATAAAGGATCTGTTATTGCCATGGATATTTACGAAAGTAAATTGAAAAAACTCAAAATTAGAGCCCGGCGAGATGGTGCCCATAATATTGAAATGAAAGTGATTGATTCTACTAAACCCATCAAGAAATTACATGAAAAAGCAGATCGTTTATTAATCGATGCACCCTGTTCTGGATTGGGAGTATTGCGACGTAATCCTGATTCAAAATGGAAACTAGAACCTGAGTTTATAGACCGTATTCGTAAAACTCAGCAAGAGGTTTTACAACAGTATTCAAAAATGGTCAAACCAAATGGTAAGATGGTTTACGCGACCTGTTCTGTGTTACCCTCTGAAAATGAGACTCAAATTAAAACCTTTTTAAAGTCTGAAGCGGGTGCTGATTTTTCGTTTATTAAAGACAGAAAAATTCTTGCACATGAAACTGGATTTGACGGATTTTACATGGCGTTACTAGAAAAAAAATAACCAATTAATTTTTACTTTTAAGATATTATGAAGCATATATACATTATTGTTGTACTTATTTCAAGTCTTTGCTACAGCCAAATTCCAACCACTTATTATGATTCCGCAGAAGGATTAACGGGGTTTGCTTTAAAGACAAAATTAAAAACAATTGTCTCCAATGGACATCAAGCTCGATCGTATGGACAATTGTACGACGGCAATGGCATAAACGGCTCCAATGGATATATTGACACCCACTCTGACAAGACTGTTAGCTCAGGAAAAAACTACGAAAGCGATGGAACTATTTTAGATATGTATTCTGAAAACCCTTCCGGAACAGATCCTTATAATTATAATCATGGGAGTAAAAAATGTGGAAATCAAAGTTCAGAAGGCGATTGCTATAACAGAGAACACCTTGTTCCAC
The DNA here is from genome assembly GCA_029252105.1 of Flavobacteriaceae bacterium. GTDB lineage: Bacteria > Bacteroidota > Bacteroidia > Flavobacteriales > Flavobacteriaceae > Hel1-33-131. Next base: position 15,558 of record JAQXCA010000029.1, read on the forward strand.
AGTCCTCCTTTGATAGTAGACCTCCTATGCAAAGTGACATTCATCATGTCATTCCATCCGATGGGCGTGTGAATAACTTTAGAGGCTCATATCCATTTGGAAATGTAGCATCTGCAAATTGGACCTCTCAAAATGGCTCTAAAAGAGGAACAAGTGCTATGTCTGGCTATTCAGGAACTGTATTTGAACCCATTGATGAATTTAAGGGCGATATCGCAAGAGCACTGCTCTACTTTGTAGTACGTTATGAAGATACCGTAAAAAGCTACTCAAGTTTTGCAATGTTTGATGGTTCTGATGAAAATGAGAACGCCTTTTTCCCTTGGGCCATTGACGTTTTATTAGATTGGCACAATAATGTTGACCCTGTAGACCAACGCGAACGCGATCGAAATGTAGCTGCTTATGCGTTTCAAAACAATGCAAATCCTTTTGTAGACCATCCAGAATATGCGTCTTTGATATGGAACCCTGTAACAGATAATGAAGCTCCTACGGCTGCAACAAATCTTATAGCATCAAACCCAAAAGGAAATTCTATCGATTTGAACTGGACCGCAGGAACCGATAATATTGCTGTCACTACCTACGATGTTTACAAAAATGGTGTTAAAACTTCAAGTACATCAAATACTAGTTTTACAGTAACAGGTTTAGCACCAAATACTGAATACTGTTTCACAGTTTTTTCAAAAGATGCAAGTCAGAATATAGCACCTAGTAGTAACGAAAGTTGCGAAACAACTCTGGAAGGTAACAGCTCAAGTAATGACCTGTTTATCTCAGAATACGTCGAAGGCTATAGCTATAATAAAGCGTTAGAGATATCTAATTTTACTGGAAGTTCTATCAACCTTAGCAACTACTCTATTGCGAGAGATCAAAACGGCACAGGAGTATTTAAAGAAGGCTTAACATTAACAGGGACTTTAGAAACTGGCTATGTACATGTGGTCGTAAATTCTCAAGCTTACCAAGAAACACTAGACCGTTCGAATCAAATTTCTGATACAGATGCAATATCTTTTAACGGAAATGATCCCGTTGGATTATTTAAAAACGGGGTACTCATAGATTATTTTGGAGAATTAGGAGGAGAATTCAATTTTAAAGACAAAACATATCGAAGGAAAGCATTTGTAAAAGGACCAACCACTACTTTTAATTTGACAGGGGAATGGGACGAATATGAGGCTAACAATATAGTCGATTTAGGAACGCATACGCTGACATCAAATGTAACTAAAAACACCCAAACTAATTTTACGTTTTATCCAAATCCAGCCCAAACAAACACTATTTATTTTACTACTAACCACCCTTTAAATATTGAAGTTTATGCCGTCACTGGCAAGTTAATTTTAAATAAATTAATAAGATCTGATGCAAAGTCGTTAGATATTTCCATTTTAAACAAAGGGCTATATATCATCAAAATGACAACTAATTTTGGCGTACAGGTGAAAAAATTAATTCGACAATAAATCGTAATACATTGGACATTAGAATTCCAAATCAAAGATGTTTAAAACTGGTGAATAACTCCATAAATTAGACGTTAAAATCGATCAAAAATTCTCTGAAAAATCATAAATTTGTAGGATCGAATAATATCCAAAATAAAACGAATGATTCATTTCTTTGGAATCCCTGACTCAAAGGTATTTGCAGTTCAAACCGCAAGCGATTTAACCTCCGAAACCATCGCCAAATTACAATGGCTTTTTGGAGACCAACCCAAAATAGAACGCACAACGCTCAACTCAACCTATGTAGGCCCACGCGCGGCAATGCTAACCCCTTGGAGTACAAATGCGGTCGAGATTACTCAAAATATGGGTATTAGAGGCATTATTCGAATCGAAGAATTTAATGCGGTTGCAAGTAATTTCTCAGATTTTGATCCTATGATTTCTGAAAAATTTGAAGGCTTGAATCAACACAGTTTTGATATTGCTATCACCCCGGAGCCTATTTTAAACATCACTGATATTTCCGCTTATAACCAACAGGAAGGTTTATCATTAAATGAGGAGGAAGTTGCCTATCTAAATCAGGTCCGTAAAAAAATTGGTCGCCCCCTCACAGATTCTGAAGTTTTTGGGTTTTCACAAGTCAATTCAGAACATTGTCGGCATAAAATTTTTAATGGCACCTTTATCATAGACGGCGAAGAAAAGTCAACATCTTTATTTAAACTTATAAAAGAGACGTCCAAACAACACCCAAATAGCATCGTATCGGCCTACAAAGATAATGTGGCGTTTATCAAAGGGCCAGTTGTGGAACAATTTGCACCTAAAAGTGCTGATAAACCTGATTTTTACACCACTGAAGATTTTGAATCGGTAATTTCTATTAAAGCCGAAACTCATAATTTTCCAACCACTGTTGAACCCTTTAACGGGGCTGCAACAGGATCGGGCGGAGAAATTAGGGACCGTCTCGCTGGCGGAAAAGGATCACTACCCTTGGCTGGTACTGCGGTTTACATGACTTCTTACTCGCGATTAAATGAAAATCGCCCTTGGGAAGCTGGATTTAAAGAACGGAATTGGCTGTACCAAACGCCAATGGATATTTTGATTAAGGCTTCTAATGGCGCATCAGATTTTGGAAACAAATTTGGACAACCACTTATTTGTGGTTCAGTACTTACTTTTGAACATCAAGAGGATGCTCAGCGCTTAGGCTTTGACAAAGTCATTATGCAAGCCGGCGGAATTGGCTATGGAAAAGCCGATCAGGCGTTAAAAGACACCCCTGAAAAAAATGATAAAATCGTTATTTTAGGAGGAGAAAACTACCGCATTGGAATGGGTGGTGCCGCTGTGTCATCAGCAGACACCGGCGC
>JAQXCA010000041.1 GCA_029252105.1 Flavobacteriaceae bacterium
TTTTTTCGGCGTTGCGAATTGGCATATCTCAACATTGGAAATCTCAAAATCTTTAGAACGATGAAGGTTGCTAAAGCAATGAAAATTGTATTAATTGTAAACAAGTACATCGCCCCGAAAAAGTAATCAAAATTACCTTGAGACAATCCATAACCTGCGGTACATAAGGGTGGCATTAAGGCCGTAGCAATCGCCACTCCAAATATAACAGAAGCGACAGTACCCTTTTTAGTTCTTGCAATGATTAGCGCTAGACCACCAAAAAACGCAATAAGCACATCTCTGATATCGGGTTTTACACGACCTAACAATTCAGAATTATCTTGACTTAGAGGAAATAGGTAAAAAAACAAAAAGGCGGTTAGCAAACTCAAGACGAGCATGGTTGCCAAATTGATCAGAGACTTTCGAAGTGTATCAATATCATTAATGGCAATGGATAGTCCAATTCCAAGAATAGGACCCATAAGAGGTGATATTAACATCGCACCAATAACAACTGCAGTTGAATTGGCATTCAGTCCAACAGAAGCCACAAAAATAGAACAAATCAAGATCCAAGCAGTGGCGCCTTTAAAGGGAATATCTGCCTTAATAGCGGCTATTGTAGCCTCTCTATCCGTGTCATGCCTAAAATCTAAGAGCTCAACAATAAACGTTTTCAAGGACACCCACAACCCTTTAGCACCTTCTTTTACTGCTGCTTTAGAATCCTCGGTTTTTACGTTTTGCAAGTCTTGATTTAAATTATTTTCCATACTTAAATATGTTGATCGCCAAATTTATCCTTCACACGATTACGCAATTGCTTAATGTCTTGTTCTTTACTTTTTGGAAATATAAGTAAAATTTCGTTTTCTTCGACAACAATAAAATCATTCAAACCCTCAAGAACTACAATTTTGTTGGTATCTGTTTTAATCATATTGCCCGTAGAATTTTCTGCTAACAAACGTGCATTAACAACTGCATTTTCAGAGGGACTGTCTGCGATTTTATCATACAAACTTCCCCAAGTTCCCAAATCATTCCAGTCAAAAGTAGCCGGGATAACATAGACATTTTCGCTAGGTTCCATAATAGCATAATCTACAGAAATGTTTTCTGATTTATTATAATTCTCTAAAACAAACGCAGTTTCAGTTTCGGTATTATAATGCTTTAAACCTTCAGCAAAAAGAGCATATAGCTTGGGCTGATGCGTTTCAAAGGCGTTCAAAACACTTGCTGTTGACCAAATAAAAATACCTCCATTCCAAAGGAAGTTACCTTGTTTCAAAAACCCTTTGGCAGTCTCATAATCTGGCTTTTCGCGAAATTGAAGCACTTTCTTTTGAGGTGTCGTACTTGTTTTATCATATTCAATATACCCATAACCCGTATTGGCAAATGTAGGCTTGATTCCTAGGGTCATCAAAACATCTGAATGTTCTGAAAAATCAAAAGCATTTTGAAGGTTTGAAATGAACGCAGTTTCATCTTCGATCCAGTGATCACTTGGTGCAACAACCATGACCGCATTTGAATTTTGTTTGTGAATTTTCATGGCTGCCATTAAAATACAGGGCGCTGTATTTCGCATAGCAGGCTCTGCGATAATTTGATTTTTACTAATTTGAGGCAATTGCTCAAGTACCAAATCACTATAGCGTTCATTGGTTAAAATAATAATATTCTCTTTTGGAATTAAGCCTTCTAAACGCGATGCTGTTTTTTGTAAAAGCGTTTGACCTGTTCCCAACATGTCGTGAAATTGTTTTGGAAACGATTCCTTACTTACGGGCCAAAACCGAGAACCAACGCCGCCAGCCATTATAATTGCGTAATAATTTTTATTCATTATATTTATTTTGTTCAATTAGTAATTCAACTTCAGCATTAGGATTAAAAACATACAATCTTCCTGTAGCCATATCAGTACATTCAAAACGTGTACGTCTTTTCAGTCCTTTACGGAACAATTTACCATTATAGAGTTTAAACACAGCGCCTTCTGGAACTTCAAAGATAAATGTTTTTCCGTTAGGCAGATCAAATTGCTTTAACTTCAAAGCTAAAACAGTATCGGAATCACTGCTCGCTTTTGGGTTTTTGAAATGTGTTGCCAAAAAAGGTAAGACCTCATTTGGAAATACGTCAGGTCTTAGAAATGGCAACATTAAATGCTGAAAAACAGATTTCCATTCCGAACCATGAGGTTTAATTAGTTTACCATATGATTTATAAGCCTCGAAATGAGCGATTTCATGTATTAGAGTGATTAAAAATCGGAATGGATTTAAGTTTGAGTTGATAGTGATTTGATGTTTCCCGTTGGGTAAACGTCTGTAATCACCATGCCGTGTTTTACGTTCTTGCTTGATTTTTACCACCAAACTATCATGTGATAATAGTGTAGCAACTTGATCTAAAGCAGCAGGTGGAATAAAATCGTTTAAAACATCAACCATAAAACTTATAATTACATGCGCTTAGGAACTGCAATTCCTAACAGACTAAGTGCATTTTTAATAGTATTGGCTACTGCTCTTGAAAGCTGTACTCTAAATTTAATTTCAGCAGTAGTTTCAGCACCCAAAATAGATACGTTCTGATAAAACGAATTAAAGTCTTTAACCAAGTCATATGCATAGTTGGCCACTAGAGCAGGGCTGTAATTTGCAGCGGCCTGCTGAATCACTTCTGGAAATAATTGCAATTGTTTCAGTAGCGATTTTTCCTTGTCATGCAGCTCGTATTCCAGAGCTACATCTCCGTCAATCTCTATTGGTGACTTCCTTAAAATAGCTTGAATTCTTGCATATGTATACTGTATGAATGGCCCTGTATTTCCTTGAAAATCTACGGAGGCTTTAGGGTCAAATAAGATTCGTTTTTTTGGATCGACTTTCAATATAAAATATTTCAATGCTCCAAGTCCAATTGTAGAGTAGGTTGCTGTTTTGTCATGTTCTGAATAGCCGTCAAGCTTCCCTAGTTCTTGCGAAATCTCTTTAGCCGTAGAAGCCATTTCAACAATTAGGTCATCAGCATCCACGACTGTTCCTTCTCTACTTTTCATCTTCCCGCTTGGCAAATCAACCATTCCGTAGCTTAAATGCATTAGGTTTTTTGACCAGTCAAATCCTAATTTTTTTAAGATTAAAAACAAGACTTTGAAATGATAGTCTTGCTCATTTCCAACCGTATAAACCATTCCACCGACGTCTGGAAAATCTTTCAAACGCTGAATCGCTGTGCCAATATCTTGTGTCATGTATACCGCAGTACCGTCAGCTCTTAACACTATTTTTTCATCCAACCCATCGGGAGTTAAATCACACCATACAGAACCGTCTTCTTTTTTTATAAACACGCCACTTTGAAGGCCTTCTTTTATAAATGACTTTCCTAATAAGTAAGTTTGACTCTCATAATAGTAGCTGTCAAAATCGACGCCCAATGTTTTATACGTTAATTCAAATCCTGCATATACCCATGCATTCAACTGTTCCCAAAGCGCCACCACCGCTGTGTCTCCAGCCTCCCATTTAAGGAGCATGTCTTGAGCTTCTAACAAGATAGGCGCTTGTGTTTTCGCTTCCTCAGTAGAGAGCCCTTGAGCTTCTAAAACTTTAATTTCTTCTTTATAAACTTGATCAAATTTTACATAGTAATTTCCAACGAGCTTATCCCCTTTTAACCCTGTAGATTCTGGCGTTTCATTATTCCCATACCGTTGCCATGCCAACATACTTTTGCAAATATGAATCCCACGATCGTTAATAATTTGAGTTTTATAAACCTTTTTGCCAGAGGCTTTTAAAATCTCTGCCACACTATAGCCTAAAAGATTATTTCTAATGTGTCCTAAATGTAATGGCTTGTTTGTATTTGGAGATGAGTACTCAACCATCATTGCTTGTTCACTTGAAGGGCTAACAAAACCAAATGTAGGGTTGGTGTTTACGCTTTGGAAAAACGCCATAAAATAGGCGTCAGAAATCACGAGATTCAAAAATCCTTTAACAACATTATAACCAACAACTTCATCTACATGTTCAGACAAATAAGATCCTAGACTTTCACCCAACTGAGCTGGGTTCATTTTTATGGTCCGTAACATTGAAAAGGTGACTACGGTAATATCACCCTCAAAATCTTTACGAGTAGATTGAAATTCTACCGTTTCTAAAGGGGTGTTATATAGCGTAATAAACGCTTGTTTAATATGTTTTGATAAGGAATCCTGAAGTGTCATTGTATATCTGATTTCGTCAGCAAAGATACATTTTTTTTAATCCTAATTTGAAGCTGTTTTTGGCAAAAACACTTCGGCCATCATACAGCGAGCACTACCACCGCCACAAGCTTCAATAGTGTCTAGAGAACTCGATATTAGTGTAGCATGCGCTTCTAATAACTGCACTTGAGCAGGACGTAACGAATCAAAAGCGGATTGGCTCATTACCAAATAACTGTGATCGTTATCGCCTTTCAGCTGAAGCATATTACCTGCGAAATTATTAACTTGATCTTCAGAAATTTCAATAACTTTTTTTCCATCTTCATGAAGATGTTTAAGAAGGTTTTTACGTTCTTTTTTATCATCAATACTTGCCAAGCACACTACGGCAAAGGTATTCCCTAAGCACATCATGACGTTGGTGTGATATATTTTTTCACGTTTAGCGTTTACAGTCTGAAAGGCTGAAAATACTACTGGAGTGTATTCAAAGTCTTCACAGAACTCAATAAACAATTCTTCATCGGCTCTGGCAGAAAGTGCACAATAGGCTTTTTGGTTTTCGCGATCCAATAAGATACTACCAGTACCTTCCAAATAATACCCATCCTCTTCTGCAGTTGTATAATCCACCACAGTTTCAATTTTGAAACCTTCAGCTTCAACAGCTTCTATAATAGAATCCTTTCGTTCGAGGCGACGATTTTCGGCAAACATAGGATACAATCCAATGGTGCCATTTTCATGAAATGAAATCCAGTTATTGGGAAAAATTGAATCGGGTGTGTCAAACTCTTTTGAATCTTCAACAACAATTACTTGAATACCTGCTTTTTTAAGCTTAATAACCATAATGTCAAATTCTTGTACAGCCTTTGCATTTACGGTTTCAGGAAGCGTATCTTCTAAAACTTTTTGGTAGTAATTATTTACCGCTGTTTGTTCATTCATACGAAACTGAACTGGGCGAATCATTAAAACTGTGTTGGTAATCTGTGACATTTTAGTCTCTGTTTAAAGGTAGGGTTGAACACCGGAGTAAACCGCCTTGTTTTGATATTTCGGCATAGGGCACTTCTTCAACTGTAAATCCGTTAGCAACAAGCCACGTATTTAAGCGTGTGAAATTTTGTTCAGAAATCACAACGTTTTCTGAAATAGAAAATACGTTGCAATTCATTTGGGACATCTCTTTTGCGGTAGCTACAAACACATTTTCTTTTCCAAAAAAACTGAGTAGCCAATCGTAGTCCTCATCACTTAAAAAACCGCGATCATGAACGAGTGCTTTTCCGTATCCTAAGGGTTGAAAACAACAATCTAAATGCAGTGCGTTTTCAAGTGGGTTTGAATTAGATTTACGAAGTTCAAAAGTTTTGACAATCTTTTGGGGAAATAGTTTCTGAATTGCTTTTGCAGCATTAAGGTTAGTTCTAGCTGTTATATAATCTGAATAATCCGATCCTGAATATACGCCGATAAAAATATAATCATCACACAAAATAACATCCCCACCTTCAACATGACAATCTTCTGGGAGTTCAATTATATGTTCTGAATTAATTTCAGCTAAAAGCGTTCCTAATGCTTGATACTCGTTTGCTCGATCGGGAAGTATATTTGATTTAATGAATTTATTATCAATTACAAACGCAATATCACGGGCAAATATTTGATTACAATTTTCGATAAGACTTGGTCGAAAAACTGAGACGTCATATTTATGAAATACCGCCATTACAGAAGACATTTCATTTTGCATATCTGATTCAGTTGGATATGTACCTGCTAGAACATGGGTTAAACTACTAGGGTCATAACAGTTTTCATCAATAGGTATTGGGCCGTTACTTTGCGCTGTTCCAAAAAGGACAGCTCTCAAACGCGCATACTCATTATTCACTTTAAGTGCTAGCATTTTTTATCCTTTAACTGAAACTCTTATTTGGCAACAGATTTAAACGGGCGGTGTGTGCTCCCGGTATAAATTTGACGTGGACGTCCGATAGGTTCTTTACGTAAACGCATTTCACGCCATTGACCAATCCAACCTGGCAAACGTCCTAAGGCAAACATTACAGTAAACATTTCAACAGGTATTCCCATGGCACGATAGATAATTCCTGAATAAAAATCGACATTAGGATATAATTTTCTATCTACAAAATACGCATCCGTTAAAGCTTCTTTTTCAAGTCCTTTAGCAATATCTAAAATAGGATCTTCAACCCCCAAGTCGTTTAGGACTTCATCTGCGGTGACTTTAATGATTTTAGCACGGGGATCGAAATTTTTGTAAACTCTGTGTCCAAAGCCCATGAGTCTAAAAGGATCACTTTTATCCTTCGCCTTAGACATGTATTTTTTGGTATCTCCACCATCTGCTTTAATTGCTTCCAACATTTCGAGTACTGCTTGATTGGCACCGCCATGAAGTGGGCCCCAAAGCGCTGAAATTCCTGCCGAAATAGAAGCAAATAATCCTGCATGTGAAGAACCAACAATTCTAACCGTAGAGGTTGAACAGTTTTGTTCATGATCTGCATGAAGGATCAATAGTTTATTTAAAGCATTCACCAGTATTTCATTTTGAACGTATTCTTCATTAGGTTGCTTGAACATCATTTTTAAGACATTTTCCACATATCCTAAAGAGTTGTCGCCATAATCTAGTGGTAGCCCTTGTTTTTTACGCATAGCCCAAGCCACTAAGACAGGAAACTTCCCTAAAATTCGCACTACCGATTTGTACATATCTTCTTGAGAATCAACATTTACTGAAGAAGGATTAAATGCCGTAAGTGCACTTGTTAGTGATGACAACACTCCCATTGGGTGTGCCGATTTTGGGAATGCATCAATTATTTTTCTAATATCATCATCTACAATAGATTCTGATTTGATATCTGCATGAAATTTATCAAGTTCTTCTTTAGAAGGTAATTCCCCGAAAATCAATAAAAAAGCGACTTCTAAGAAATCTGCTTTTTCAGCCAATTCTTCAATTGAATAGCCTCTATATCTAAGAATACCCTTTTCGCCATCCAAAAATGTAATTTCGCTTACACATGAGCCTGTGTTTTTAAAACCTGGATCAATAGTAGTAACACCACTTGTGGCTGTTCTCAAAGAGCTAATATCTATAGCCACTTCATTTTCAGAACCAGTAATTGTTGGAAATTCATGTTTTTGACCGTTAACTTCTAAAATTGCTTTATTTGACATTTTTGGGATCTTTTAATTGTACTTATTTAATGAGTAGCGAATTTACAAAAAAAAAATGTTTTATTGAAGAGCCAAAGAGAGAAAGTATACATGTAATTCTCTTTTAAAAAATTCAGTATTCTACTATCTGCATGCAAGATTAGGCCTTAAAAAACGGCAAAAAAAAGACTGCCTTTTCGGACAGTCTTTTTTTTATCTCTGTAAAAGAGATGCTTATTGTATTTTAAACGCTTTTTCTTGTGGGAAATAAGCGGTCTCCCCAAGTTCTTCTTCGATACGAAGGAGTTGATTATATTTTGCCATACGATCACTTCGTGACGCAGAACCTGTTTTGATTTGCCCTGTGTTTAACGCTACTGCGAGATCCGCAATAGTGTTGTCTTCTGTTTCACCGGAACGGTGCGACATTACAGATGTAAACCCTGCATTATGTGCCATATTCACTGCAGCAATTGTTTCAGTAAGTGTTCCGATTTGGTTCACTTTAATCAAGATTGAATTGGCTATATTATTCTCAATTCCTCTAGACAAACGCTCTACATTGGTTACAAATAAATCATCACCAACAAGTTGCACTTTTTCACCAATTTTATCTGTAAGGTATTTCCAACCTTCCCAGTCATTTTCATCCATTCCATCTTCAATTGAGATGATTGGATATTTGGCGGCTAATTCGGCTAAATAATCAGCTTGTTGTTGGCTTGTACGTACTTGACCTTTGGACCCTTCAAATTTTGTGTAGTCGTAGTTTCCATCGACATAAAATTCTGCAGCAGCACAATCTAATGCGATCATCACATCATCACCTAGTGTATATCCTGCGTTTTTAACTGCTTTTGCAATAGTTTCTAGAGCATCTTCTGTACCTCCTTCTAAGTTTGGAGCAAAACCACCTTCATCACCAACAGCAGTACTTAAACCTCTGTCGTGTAATACTTTTTTAAGGTTGTGAAAAATTTCAGTTCCCATTTGCATGGCATGTGTGAAGTTTTTAGCTTTTACAGGCATGACCATGAATTCTTGAAATGCGATCGGTGCATCACTATGCGATCCTCCGTTGATGATATTCATCATTGGTACTGGTAAAGTGTTTGCACTTACCCCACCTACGTAGCGATACAAAGGCATTCCGAGCTCGGCAGCAGCAGCTTTCGCAGCCGCTAAGGATACACCAAGGATTGCATTGGCCCCTAATTTTGATTTGTTTGGAGTTCCATCTAAATCAATCATAATTTGATCAATTAGGTTTTGTTCAAAAACAGAAACACCCAATAATTCTTGAGTAATAATAGCATTCACATTTTCAACGGCTTTTAAAACGCCTTTTCCCATGTATGCAGATCCGCCGTCGCGTAATTCAACCGCTTCATGTTCTCCAGTAGATGCCCCAGAAGGTACAGCTGCTCTTCCAATAAATCCGTTTTCTGTAGTGACGTCTACTTCAACAGTAGGATTTCCCCTAGAGTCTAAAATTTGACGTGCATGAATGTTAATTATGATACTCATAGTATTGTATTTAAGTTATTTATAGATTGCAAATTTACGAAAATGAAATTTTTTAGAATTATTCTCGCATAGAATTATAGTAATTATTAGCTAAAACGTTGTAGTAGTCAAAAAAAGGCAACAAATTTGATGTTTGTTGCCTTTTTTGAAATTTTTACTTTAAGTTTTGAATGAACTGATCAAACAAATATGAAGAATCATGAGGCCCTGGACTCGCTTCCGGGTGGTATTGTACAGAAAAACAGTTTTTAGATTTCATCGCAATCCCTGCAACCGTATCATCATTTAAATGTAAATGGGTCACTTCTAAATCTGAATGCGCTTCCGCTTGTTCTCTATTGACTGCAAAACCATGATTTTGAGACGTTATTTCCCCTTTACCAGTTACTAAGTTTTTAACAGGATGATTGATCCCTCTGTGGCCATTATGCATTTTATAGGTTGATACGCCATTTGCTAAAGCAATGACTTGATGTCCTAAACAAATTCCAAATAGAGGTAAATCTTTTTCTATGATGGTTTTTGCTAAAGCTTGTGCTCCTACTAAAGGTTCTGGATCACCAGGACCATTAGATAAAAAATAACCATCAGGATTCCATGCACTCAATTCTTCAAAAGTTGAGTTAAATGGGAATACTTTAATATAGGCATCGCGTTTGGCGAAATTGCGAAGTATATTTTTTTTAACCCCAATATCTAGTGCTGCAATTTTATACGTTGCATTTTCATCGCCAAAATAGTAAGGTTCTTTAGTAGAGACTTTAGAAGCCAACTCCAAACCTTCCATCTGTGGAATTTGTGCTAGCTGTTTTTTTAACCCCTCAATATCGTCAACATCCGTAGAAATAACGGCATTCATAGCTCCGTTATCTCGAATATAACTCACCAATGCTCTAGTGTCTACATCGGAAATTGCAAATAAGTTGTGGGAGTCAAAGAAATCTTCAAGTGAGCCATTAGCATCTACTCGGGAGTAATTATAGCTGAAGTTTTTACAAATAAGTCCCGCTATTTTAATAGAGTCCGATTCCATTTCTATAGAATTCACTCCATAGTTTCCAATGTGAGGATTAGTCGTAACCATTAATTGACCAAAGTAAGATGGGTCTGTAAAAATTTCTTGGTAGCCTGTCATACCCGTATTAAAACATACTTCTCCAAAGGCAGTACCTTCTTTACCTATTGCTTTGCCGTAAAAAATTGTACCATCTGCAAGAAGTAAGACGGCTTTATTTCGTGTTTTATATTTCATTATTTTTAAAGTCTTGTAAAGTTTTACAAAATTGCATAAAAAAAAGGATAAACTAAAAAAGTTTATCCTTAAAATTTCAAATGCTTATTAACATTTATTCTTCCTCTTCTGAAGTTGTAGTCGTTTCAACGGCAGCTACTGGTTTAGCAGCGCCTCCTCTACGACTTCTACGAGTGGTCTTTTTCTTAGGTTGTTTGTCGGCATTGTAAATTTCATTGAAATCTACAAGTTCGATCATTGCCATATCAGCATTATCACCAAGACGATTACCAAGTTTGATAATACGTGTATAACCTCCAGGGCGATCTCCAATTTTATTAGCAACATCTCCAAACAATTCTGTGATTGCTTCTTTTTGTCTTAATCGGCTAAATACGATACGTCTATTATGTGTAGTATCCTCTTTAGATTTAGTGATTAAAGGCTCAACAAACTGTTTTAAAGCTTTAGCTTTAGCAACAGTCGTGTTGATACGCTTATGCTCAATTAATGAACACGCCATGTTTGCTAACATTGACTTTCTATGCGCTGTTTTACGACCTAAATGATTTATTTTTTTTCCGTGTCTCATGACATTTTATTTAAACTCTATCTTGCATCAACTCCCCTTTGGGAGGCGCAAATTATAAAGTAATTAATCTTTATCTAATTTATATTTACTTAAATCCATTCCGAAGCTAAGGCCTTTTACATTAACCAACTCTTCAAGTTCAGTTAATGATTTTTTACCAAAGTTTCTAAACTTCATTAAATCGTTTTTATTGAAAGATACTAAATCACCTAAAGTATCTACTTCTGCAGCTTTCAAACAATTAAGCGCACGAACTGAAAGGTCCATATCAATTAATTTAGTTTTAAGCAACTGACGCATGTGAAGTGATTCTTCATCATAAGTTTCAGTTTGTGCAATCTCATCCGCTTCTAAAGTGATACGCTCATCGGAGAATAACATGAAGTGGTGAATTAAGATTTT
>JAQXCA010000057.1 GCA_029252105.1 Flavobacteriaceae bacterium
TACAAATAATGCCGCCCCAATGCTTTCTATTATCAATACACTTTGTGGGATTAATCAAGCGTATATTACAACCGTACATTCCTATACTACAGATCAAAGTCTTCACGACCAACCGCATAAAGATTTAAGACGTGCACGTGCTGCGGGACAGTCTATTGTACCTACAACGACAGGGGCTGCGAAAGCGCTCACAAAGATTTTTCCAGAGCTAGCGGACTGTATTGGGGGCTGTGGAATTCGGGTACCTGTTATTAATGGATCGCTCACAGATATTACGTTTAATGTAAAAAATGAAACCTCTGTTGAAGCGATCAATACTGCTTTTAAAAATGCTTCAGAAACGACTTTTAAAGGCGTTCTAGAATACACCGAAGACCCTATTGTTTCGATTGATATTGTTGGAAATCCGCATTCATGTATTTTTGATGCACAAATGACCTCCGTTATTGGAACAATGGTGAAAATTATTGGATGGTATGATAACGAAACAGGCTACTCTAGCCGTATTGTCGATTTGATTTACAGGTTGAAAGAATAAAGTTTAGGTATTTGTTTCATTTTTCATCTGCATTATATACAAATCAAAGTTTTTTGCCCAATAATCATTTGTAATTTTTACTAATTCAAAGCCCCTTTTTTCATAGAATTTATAGGCATGTTGACTCGTTCTGACAGTAATAATATCAATCTTTGGGTTTCGCTTCAAATGATTAATTCTATATTGCGTTAATTTTTTCCCGATGCCTCTTCCATGCGATTTTGGAGCAATCAAGTCCCATGAAATTCGCGCCATTTTTTCTTCAAGAAAATAGTTGATGCCCCCGGCGCCCATAATTTCTGAGTTAATTTCATAAACAAAATAATCCTCTAATTCAGTATCCAAATACTTTATAAAATCGCGTTCTTCAGAGGGATCAAAATATTCGGGAATATTTTGTCGTAATAATTGAATTACGTTTAGTTGATCCTTTATTGAGTAAACTCTGATCATTGAGTCTCTGTTTTCAAATTAACCAAATTCCTCAACATAAGTCTCTACCAAAGATTCAAATTCCGAAGCGTTGTCTATTTTTAACTGAATTGGTAAATAATAAATCTGATCATTTGTATCTGGATTTAACCTCGTAAAATCCTTTTCGGTAGTAACTACCAACGATTTTGAATGTATACGTTCCAATTCAGATTTGGAAAACTCATGATGATCTTTATAACTTAAATGTTCAAAATCTAGTCCCATTTCTGAGAGGTAAGTCACCAATGGTTTTGGATTTGCAATGCCTGTTACTAACGTAAAATGTGTTCCTTTTAGGGCTTTCAAAACACGACTTGAAGTCGATGACCTCAGCGTTTCGCTGTACTGTATACTACTAAAAAACACCGTTTGATTGGATTCTGGATGTAAGCGTTTTGTGATGGTAGTTTTCTCTAAACCACTCATCTTATCTGGACATTTTGTGACTACAATCACTTGTGCGCGTTTGGCACCTGCTCTCGGTTCTCTCAAATTTCCTGTAGGCAAAACGATATCATCACAATACAATTGGTCATACGCAGTCAGAACAATATTAAATCCAGCAGTCACTTTTCGATGCTGAAATGCATCGTCAAGCAAAACAACTTCCAATAAAGGGTGGGTTTCTTTCAATTGTTTTAAACCATTTTGACGATCAGCGTCTACCGCAACTGTGATATTTTTAAATTTATTAAAAAGCTGCAAGGGTTCATCCCCTATATCTTTAGAAGTTATATTTGGCATGGCAATCTGAAATTCTTTAGACTTGCGACCATAGCCACGACTTAGAGTAGCTAACTTATAGTTTGATGCTAATAGCGTAACTAAATATTCAATCATAGGGGTTTTACCAGTACCACCAACGGACAAATTACCAACACACAACACAGGAAACGTATAGGATTTTGACCTAAAAAGAGACCAATCATAGAATTTATTTCTTAAAAACACCACAACATAATAGAGCGGTACAAAGGGGAATAATATTTTTCTAAAAAGCTTCATTACAACGAAAGTAATTATTTTATCTTTGAAGTTAAACAAAAACTTATGATAGTTCAAGATGTGATCATGCATTTAGAGGCCTTAGCGCCGCTTGCCTATGCTGAAGAATTTGATAATGTAGGTCTTTTAGTCGGAGATAAAACTAAAGAAGTTACGGGGGTTTTGGTCACCTTAGACACACTTGAAGTGGTCGTAGACGAAGCCATTGAAACGAACTGTAATTTGATTGTAAGTTTTCATCCGATTATTTTCAAAGGTCTCAAAAAAATTACAGCAAACACCTATGTGGAACGTGTGTTGATAAAAGCAATTGAACATAAAATTGCAATTTTCTCTATCCATACCGCTCTTGATAATGCTTTTAAAGGCGCTAACGCGGGGCTTTGTGAAATTTTAGGATTGAAAAATAAAGCAATTCTTATCCCACAAGTAGGCACTATTAAACAATTGACCACTTATGTCCCAGAAAAAAATGCAGAAGACGTAAGAAAAGCCCTATTTGAAAGTGGTGCTGGTAGGGTTGGGAATTATACGGATTGTAGTTTTAATAGTACTGGCATTGGCACATATAAAGGAAATGAACAATCTAATCCTGTGATTGGGGAAAAACACTGTTTACAAAAAGTATCAGAACTGAAAATAACAGTAAGTTTTGAGAAACATCTAGAAAACGATGTTCTAAAAACACTTTTCAGCAGTCACCCTTACGAAGAAGTCGCTTATGAAATCATCACTCTAGAAAACAATAATCAACACATTGGCATGGGAATGATTGGCCAACTGGAACATCCTATGGATGAAACGGCATTTTTAAAATTTGTAAAAACGTGTTTTAAATGCGATGTAATTCGACATTCAAAATTAGTAGATCGACCAATTCAAAAGGTGGCAGTTTTGGGAGGTTCAGGGAGTTTTGCAATTGAGGCTGCTAAAGCCGCTGGTGCAGATGCTTTTATCACCTCAGATTTAAAATATCATGATTTTTTTAGCGCTGAAAACAAGCTGTTGTTGGCAGATATTGGACACTACGAAAGCGAAGCGCATATAAAAAATATTTTAGTTGCCCATCTTAAGAAAAAAATTACTAATTTTGCAATCCTTTTATCAAAGACAAATACAAATCCTGTAACGTATATATAAGCATGGCTAAAAAGAAAGAATTAACTGTAGAAGAACGCTTAAGAGCTCTTTATGATTTACAATTGATTGACTCTAGGGTTGACGAAATTAGAAATGTACGAGGCGAGCTTCCTCTAGAAGTTAGAGATTTAGAAGATGATGTTGAAGGCTTCAAAAACAGAGTTCAAAAGCTCAAAGACAACCTAGCCGATATCGATGATCAAATTAAATCTAAAAAGATTCATATTGAAGAAGCGACTGGCTTAATTAAGAAATATACCGAACAACAGAAAAACGTTCGTAATAATCGTGAATTTAATTCTTTAACCAAAGAAGTTGAATTTCAAGAATTAGAAATTCAATTAGCAGAGAAACACATCAAAGAGTTTAGTGCTCAATTGGAACAGAAAAATACAGTTATTACTACAACTAAAGAGCGTTTGGAAGAACGTGAAACGCATTTAAAGCATAAAAAAGCAGATTTAGATGCTATTCTTGCTGAAACTGAAAAAGAAGAAAAACTTTTACTTGATAAATCAGAAGAGTACAAAAAGAATATAGAAGAACGTCTTGTAAAGGCCTACACAAAAATACGAACAAACGTCAAAAATGGATTGGCCATTGTCCCAATTGAAAGAGGTGCTTCAGGTGGATCTTATTTTACAATTCCTCCACAAGTACAAATGGAAATTGCGTCTCGTAAAAAAATTATTACTGATGAACATAGCGGTCGAATTTTAGTAGATGCTGTTTTAGCTGAAGAACAAAAAGAGATTATGGAAAAACTGTTTACTAAACTGTAATTTTTCACATCAAAACAAAAAAGCCTTCATTTTTAATGAGGGCTTTTTTATTTAATATAATTTTCACACTTTTATAGATTTTGCGTTGTAATTTTATTTGATACAAAAAAACAAATTACCCATGAAAAATCTCACAACTCTTATGATTTGCTTGACCTTTAGTTTTACAAGTTGTCAAACAAAAAAAAACAAGACTGATAAGCAGCAAAACGTTATAAATGCTACTCCGATTGAAGTCCCACTAAAAGACGGAATGGCTCGCGCCTATTTTGCTAGTGGTTGTTTTTGGTGTGTCGAAGCTGTTTACGAAAGTGTTACTGGTGTCTCAGAAGTTATCAATGGCTACTCTGGTGGCCACACAAAAAACCCAACTTACCCTGCAAGCAACACAGGCATAACTGGACATGCCGAAGCTGTAGAGGTTATTTATAATCCTGTAGTTGTTGATTTTCCGACTTTAGTAGATGTATATTTTGGATCTCAAAACATTAGTCAAGCCAATGGTCAAGGGCCTGACAGAGGTTCGCAATACCGTTCCATTATTTTTTATCAAAACGAGGCGCAAAAAACAATTATATCTCAAAAAATTAAAACCATTTCTGAGCAACTAAATAGTACTGTTGCAGCCGAAGTATATCCTTTTCAGAAATTTTGGAGAGGTGAAGACTACCATCAAAATTATGAACGCCTCCATCCAAATAACTCATACATACGAAACGTTTCAATTCCTCGTTTACGAAAATTTGAACAAAAATTCCCACACTTACTAAAAACAAAACATTAATTTTAAAGCATCAATACTCTTAAATTTTTAATCAAAATTGCTTATTTTTGAGACAATTCAAACTAAAAACTGTCGATGCTTTACAAGTCCGGAATCCATTTTGCTAAAACACAAGATCAAAACGATCCTATAGCACATTACCGTGACGCGTTTCACATTCCCAAAACTTCTGATGGAAACGAATGGCTATATTTTACTGGGAATTCTCTTGGACTTCAGCCAAAAGAAACTAAAAATCACATCCAACAGGAATTAGATGATTGGGCTAATTTGGGAGTCGAAGGTCATTTTGAGGCCAAAAATCCGTGGATGCCATATCACGAATTTCTAACCGAAAGTATGGCTGAAATAGTTGGTGCAAAACCAATAGAAGTAGTCATCATGAACACCTTGACCACAAACCTTCATTTATTGATGGTGTCGTTTTATCAACCGACTAAAACAAAATTTAAAATTGTCATTGAAAGTGATGCGTTCCCCTCTGATCGGTATGCTGTAGAAACACAGCTAAGATTTCATGGCTTTGACCCCAAAGACTCACTCATAGAGTGGACACCAAAAGACGGAGAAACACTTTTAAATATTGACGATTTAGCTTCTATTTTAGATACTCAAGGCGATGAAATTGCTTTGCTACTAATTGGTGGCGTGAATTACTATACAGGACAATATTTAGATTTAAAAAAAATTGCTGAACTAGGTCACCAATATGGATGTAAAGTCGGAATTGATTTGGCTCATGGGGTTGGAAATATTCAACCAAACCTTCATGATTCGGGGGTTGACTTTGCAGCTTGGTGTACCTATAAATACATGAATTCTGGACCAGGAAGTTTGGGCGGAATTTTTGTTCATGAACGCCATGCTTATGATGAATCTTTAAAACGATTTGCAGGCTGGTGGAGTCAAAATAAAGATACACGTTTTGACATGCGACAACCATTGGATATTATTCCAGGAGCAGAAGGTTGGCAATTAAGCAACCCTCCTATTTTATCTATGGCGGCGATCAAAGCCTCTTTAGAATTATTTTCGGAAGTTGGCATGCCAGCTTTAAGAGAAAAATCAATACAGCTCACTGGATATATGGAATACCTTATTTTGGAATTACAAAACGAGCATATCTCTATTATTACGCCTAAAGATCCTGAGCAAAGGGGTTGTCAGTTATCTATACAAGTGAAAAATGCTGACAAATCTTTACACACTAAACTAAGCGAAGCAAATGTGATTACAGATTGGAGAACTCCTGATGTTATCCGTTGTGCACCCGTTCCTTTTTATAATTCATTTGAAGATGTATTTAAAATGGTAGAAACTTTAAAAACGGTATTAAATGCCTAAACAAGAAAACATTTTAATTATTGGCGCTGGACTCTGTGGTTCACTGCTAGCCTTAAGGCTTGGGCAGCGTGGCTTTAAGGTACGTGTCATTGAAATGCGACCCGATTTACGAACCGTAGATATTAGTGCTGGACGGTCCATAAATTTAGCCTTTTCAAATCGTGGTCTAAAAGCCATTAAGCTAGTCGGTTTAGAATCTAAAGTGGATGCTTTATGTATTCCTATGCACGGAAGAATGATCCATGATAAAGAAGGGAATACCTTTCTCTCCAACTATAGTGGACGAGAGAACGAATCTATAAATTCTATTTCAAGAGAGTTACTGACTGCGCTTTTACTAGATGAAGCAGAAGCACTAGACAATGTCACCATTGAATTTGAATACCGCTGTACAACAGTAGATTTTGAGACCAAAATAGGTGTTTTTGAAAACCGTAGTTCAGGAGCTACTTTCCAGGTGGAGGCAGACCTCATCTTTGGAACGGACGGTGCAGGGTCAGCCTTAAGAAAAAGTTATTTTCAAGAGCGTAAATTTTTATTTAGCTTCTCTCAACATTACCTGACCCATGGCTATAAAGAATTAACGATTCAACCAGATACAAATGGTGACTTTAAAGCTTTTAAAAATGCACTTCACATTTGGCCACGAGGCGATTTTATGATTATTGCATTACCTAATTTAGATGGAAGTTTTACAGTTACTCTATTTTTGAGTTATGAAACTGGAGAATATAATTTTGATAATTTAACAACTCCTGAAATTGTAACTGAATTTTTTCAAAAAGAATTCCCTGATGCACTTAAGTTAATGCCCAATTTAGTAGAAGAGTTTTTTGAAAACCCTACAGCTCCCTTAGGAACTGTAAAATGTTTTCCATGGCACTACAAGAAAAACAGCCTTTTATTGGGCGATTCTGCGCATGCTATTGTACCGTTTTATGGACAAGGCATGAATGCTTCATTTGAGGATGTCGTTGAGTTTGATCGGTTTTTAGACCTTCATGACGGCGATTGGGAGGCGACACTTAAAGCCTTTGGAACGCATAGAAAAATTGATACAGATGCAATTGCAGACTTAGCAATAGATAATTTTCATGAAATGAAAAACCATGTTGCGAATCCACTATTTCAAGAAAAACGAAAAATTGAAATGGCTTTAGAAGCTCAATTTCCAGATATTTATTATTCAAAATATTCCTTAGTAACGTTCAAAGAAACTATTGGATATAATGAAGCCATGACCATTGGGCGTGCACAAGACACTGCAATTCTAAATTTGTTGTCTGCACAAAAAATAACTCCTAATGAAGATTTAAATACTGTACTCAAAAAAGTACAGCAAGAGACCAGTACTATCCTCAAGGTAAATGCGGGTTCAAAAATAGTTTAGTAGTAATTAAAATAAGACTAATGAGTAGCAAAGTAACACCAAGGGGCGCCTACCCACACACCAAACGTGTTGGAGATTTTATTTTTGTTTCTGGCACAAGTTCAAGACGTGCAGATAACAGCATTGCTGGCGTGGATATTATCGATGAAATGGGAACCAAACACTTAAATATTGAAACTCAAACTCGTGAAGTCCTTCAAAATATAAATACTAATTTAGCTACCGAAGGGGCGAGTTTAGAAGACGTGGTTGACATCACTTCCTTTCTGGTGAATATGAACGATTTTGCAGGCTATAATAAAGTTTATGCGGAATTTTTTGAACCCGCAACTGGTCCTACACGAACAACAGTTGCTGTGCATCAACTGCCACATCCAGATTTAGTGGTAGAAATCAAAGTAATGGCCTATAAAAAATTAGTATGATTCACATCCAGAACTATATCAACGGCGGATTTACTGACCCCATTAAAAATGAATGGTTAGACAATATATGTCCTGCCGATGGTCTAGTCTATGGAAAACTCCCTAATTCTTGCACTAAAGATGTACAGATTGCTTACGAAGCAGCTCACGACGCATACCTCTCTTGGTCTGAAACGTCCATAGAGAAAAGAAGTGCTATTCTACTAAAGATAGCCAGTTTGATTGAAGCCAACTTAGAGCGTTTTGCAGTTGCTGAAAGTAAAGATAATGGCAAACCTATTTCTGTAGCAAGGTCAATTGATATTCCTAGAGCGGCCAGTAATTTTCGATTTTTTAGTCAAGCGATTACTCAATTTTACAGCGAAAGCCATGAAGTTCGAAGTCAAAAAACAATCAACTATACCTTGCGCCACCCCCTTGGCGTTGTGGGTTGTATATCCCCTTGGAATTTACCTTTGTATTTATTAACATGGAAAATTGCACCCGCAATAGCTACTGGAAATTGTGTTGTTGCTAAACCAAGTGAAGTGACACCCTACACCGCTTTTTTATTGGGAGAAATTTGTAATGAAGCTGGACTTCCTAAAGGGGTTCTAAATATTGTTCATGGATTGGGATCAACTACAGGACAGGCCATTGTTGGACATCCAAACATCAAGGCAATTTCATTTACAGGTGGTACAGAAACAGGGAAGTTAATCGCTAAAACTGCTGCCCCATTTTTTAAAAAATTATCGCTCGAATTGGGCGGGAAAAATCCTAACATCATTTTTGCAGATTGTGATTATAATAAAATGTTGTCAACCAGTGTGAAGTCTTCGTTTTCTAATCAAGGGCAAATTTGTTTATGTGGAAGTCGACTATTTGTGGAAGCCTCCATTTATGAGAAATTTAAAGTCGATTTCATAGAACGTGTAGGTCAGCTTATTGTTGGACCACCCTCTGAAGAATCTACACAAATTGGTGCTTTAGTTTCCAAAGCTCATTTTGAAAAAGTTCTCTCTTATATTGATGGTATTGACAAGACTCAAAACAGAGTGTTATTTGGAGGGAAAAGAATGCGTATTCAAGGGCATGAAAACGGCTACTACTTATCCCCTACGATCATTGAAGTCAATTCTAATCAATGTAAATTAAACCAAGAAGAGATTTTTGGACCTGTAGTTACGCTGATGCCATTTGAGTCAGATGATGATGTATTAGAAATGGCAAATGACGTGAAATATGGATTATCGGCTACATTATGGACTAACAATTTAAAACGAAGTCTATTGTTTTCAGAACAGTTGGAAGCAGGAATTGTTTGGATAAATACGTGGATGCAACGCGATTTACGTACGCCATTTGGAGGTACAAAATCTTCGGGGGTTGGACGCGAAGGCGGTTTTGAAGTCCTTCGATTTTTTACTGAAACAAAAAATATATGTATTAATTACGAATAATAAACTTATGAACTTAAATTTAGAAGATAAAAAAGCGCTTGTTTGTGGAAGCACACAAGGTATTGGAAAAGCCGCCGCCATTGGATTGGCTTCTGAGGGTGTAAAAGTGACATTAGTCGCTAGAGATGAGGCAAAACTGAAAGCTGTTATTGCATCTCTACCTAATGCACAACAGCATGATTATATCATTGCAGATTTTATGAATCCCTTAGATTTAAAATCAAAAGTGGAAAGCTATATTAACGCAAACCAAGGTTTCCATATTCTCGTTAATAACACAGGTGGCCCAAGAAGTGGCGCAATTATAGAGGCTAGTTTAGATGATTTTGAAAATGCATTCACACAACATTTAAAATGCAATCATATCCTCGCACAATTGGTAGTGCCATTTATGAAAGACACCACTTTTGGGCGTATTATTAATGTAATTTCAACCTCAGTCAAAGAACCAATAGAAGGTTTAGGCGTCAGTAATACCATCCGAAATGCTGTTGGCAACTGGAGTAAAACGTTGTCCTTTGAGTTGGGGCATTTTGGGATTACCGTTAACAATGTGTTGCCAGGGTTTACAGAAACAGAACGTTTGAATGAGATTATTAAAATCAAGGCTGATCAAGCACAAACAAGTATTGCGCAAATGACTGCAATTATGAAAAATTACACCCCTGCAAAACGCTTTGCAAAACCTGAGGAAACGGCCAATGCAATTGTGTTTTTGGCAAGTGAAGCAGCGAGCTATATAAACGGAATTAATATCCCAGTTGATGGTGGTCGAACAAAATCTTTGTAACTTTATAAAAATATAACACTAACACTATTCCAATGAGTAACTTAGTATCTCCATTAAACATCAAAGCTTGGATTGAAGACCATAGAGCTTTATTAAAACCCCCTGTAGGAAACAAATGTGTATGGAAAGATGGTGAATTTATTGTGATGGTTGTCGGTGGTCCAAATAACAGAAAGGACTACCACTACAATGAAACTCCAGAATTTTTCTACCAATTAGAAGGTGATATCCTATTAAAAATAATTGATAACGGCATCGCCAAAGATGTACATATTAAAGAAGGAGATATTTACTTATTACCCTCAAAAGTCCCCCATTCTCCTCAGCGTGGTGCTAATACTGTTGGTATTGTTATTGAGTACCAACGTCCCGAAGGCGTCAAAGATGCATTGGAATGGTATTGTGAAAATTGTAATCATCAATTGTTTAGAGCACCCTTCACATTGGACAATATTGAAACCGATATGCCAATTATATTTGACCAGTATTACTCTAGTAAAGAGAAATGTACGTGCTCAAAATGTGGTAGTATTATGGAAGCACCGAATAAAATTTAAATTCGTTTTTTAAAACTAGCATGTTAAGAGTATTATAACTAAAATAGATGTAACAATTTGCACTGAGCCTGTTATCTGCAGACAGGCGCAGTCGAAGAGTGACCGTTAAAAAAAATATTATAAACTAATGAAACGTAAACTTCGTATTAACGGACATTCTCATCTCCTTCCTTATCCAGAAGAAATTCCTCAATTCATGAAAGAAAAGGAAATTTTTTGGGTAGATGATGAGCGCAAACATATGCTTCAAAAAGGATGGAGTCGTCCGGTAACACACTCTAGTTTTTTCTTGGATGAAAAACTGGAATGGATGGATCAAAATAAAATTGATCATGCGGTTGTTTTAAACTTATCACAGCTCTATGGAAATGGTTTACGTTTGGAAGAAATGAAAAAAGCTTTGCGTTTCCAAAATGATTATAATGCCAAAATACAACAAGACAATGCCTCAAAATTCACTTGTGGATTTGTAGTACACCCCGGATTCATTCATGGAGCATTATGGGAAATTGAACGCTGTGTAAAAGAGCTAGGACTAAAAGTATTGTGTTTACCCACTCACTTTATGGACAGTATTGGGCAATGGCGTAGTGTGTTTGACAAAGAAAATGATCCTATTTTTGAATTAGCAAATGAATATAATCTAGCAATTGAAGTTCATCCATATGATGGCGAAAAAATGATTAAACTCGAAAACACCTCTTGGCGTTTTCATTTAATTTGGATGCTCGCACAATGCGGAGATGCGTATCATTTTTATACCTTAAATGGCATGCAAGAACGCTATCCAAACATTCGAACATGTTTTGCGCATGGTGGTCAAATGGCGCAAATGAACCTTGGACGACGTATTCAAGGTTTTGATGGCCGCCCAGATTTATTTGAAGGAAAAACACATCCTCGAAAAGCCGTTGGGCATCCAAATATTTACTTTGACACATTGGTTCATGATACTGATTCCTTAAACTTAATGCTGAAGCGTCAAGGCAGTAATCAAATTATTATGGGCTTAGACGATCCTTATCCTCTAGGAGAAATGGAGAGTGAAGCGCAATCCTCTTATCCTGGAAAATTATTAGACCTTGCTATTGAACGAAAGCTCATAACAGAAAACCAATACGATGATATTTGGGAAGACAATGTTTTAAGGTGGTTGTTTGGAAACGACAAAGCTGAAAAAGAAAAATTGATTCAAAAAATAGTATCCTAAATGCACTTTATATCTGAAAAACTGGACGACTATGTCGTTAAACATTCCGAAGATGAGCCCGCACTTTTAAAAGCTCTTACAAGGGAAACCTACCAGAAAATTTTACAACCGCGAATGCTTAGTGGACACTATCAAGGTCGTGTTCTTAGTGTGTTGTCGAAACTAATTCGTCCAAAGGTGATTTTAGAACTCGGGACATTTACAGGGTATTCGGCCTTGTGTTTGGCAGAAGGGTTAGACAAAAATGGTATTATACATACTATTGACATCAACGAAGAATTGGTAGATTTTCAACGCTCCTATTTTGATAAATCTGATTATGGTTCACAGATAATTCAGCACTTAGGATCTGCAATAGATATTATCCCAACACTAGACACTAGTTTTGACTTGGTATTTATGGATGCTGATAAACCTAATTATATTAATTATTTTCATCAGATTATAGACAAGCTCAATCCGGGTGGAGTTATCCTTTCAGACAATGTATTATGGAGTGGAAAAGTTATTGAAGAACTGAATCCTTCAGACGTTTCAACAAAAATTGTTTTGGAATATAATGCGCTATTAAAAGACGATCCACGCTTGGAAACGGTATTACTTCCGATAAGGGACGGTCTTACAGTGAGTATAAAAAAAATAGACCTATAAGTTTCGACGTACTGAGCCTGTTAGCTCGTTAATTTCGTCTTTTACTTTATTTATTTCTTCGTTTACATCTTTGGAAATGGAGGTATCAATTCCATTTTTATCAGCACTTTTCTGAATTTCGCCTTTGATATCATTCGTTGCATCTTTAAGCGTACGCATGCCTTTACCGAGTCCTTTAGCGATACCTGGAATTTTATCCGCACCAAACACCAATATCACAATAAATAAGATAAATGTGATTTCTGTGCCACTAATAAATAAAAAGCGAGTGTATATCATAGTACAAATATAACAAGTCCTTTTATATTTCTTTTGTATAAAGGATTAATTTTCAGATAAATTGGCAGCCTTAAATTTTTTCAACTTCTCCTCCATATATTCCAAAACTTCCACTTCACTACGTCCTAGACAGCGTTCTTTAAAGTCTGGAGCGTCAGCACAAAAATAATAAAACTCAATGCGCTTGCTATTTTCTAACTGATGTGTTTTAAAAAAAAGAGGCCCTATAATATCTTTCAAACGTTGTACGCCTTGTTTATTCTGATCAAGAGCTACATGCTTTTTTAGCATTTTGGTACGGCCAGTCATCATATTTATAAGCTTATAAAAATTCAAACTAAATCCAAAACCAATTGAAGGTATTAAGAGTCCATTATCGGCTTCAAAAAGGCGTCTCTCTGCCAGATTCATTCGAGGGCCGGTATAGCCAGGAATGCCTAAATCATAAAAATCTATTGGGCGTTCGGCATCAGAATTCGTAATGTCCGAATTTAAATCGCCTGTTAATATGGTTCCAATCATAACCTCATCTAAGGCATTAATAGATTCGGAAAGAGTGACGGTAATCGATTTACTTTTAATCTGGTTTGCACTTATTATAACTATTTTTGGAATGTATTGAATTGAAGAAAAATAGAGAGAATCTGACACCTTTACTTCAATACTAAACAACCCATTTTTGTCTGTTGTAGTGTAGCGGTATGACGATTTATTAATCACATGAATACCTTCCAATTCGCTGTTAGAAATGATTTGTCCTGAAAGTTCTACCTTTTGAGCCTGTGACGTAAACACCGTTATGCTGCTAATTAGCATAAAGGTTAGAATGGTTTTCATTGAAAAAAAAGAAGTACTCAAATTGATTAAAAATTATATTATTTGGTAAATTTACAAAAATTAAAAGATGAAACGAGCGTATTAAAATTATTATCACCAATGGGAATGACTAATAGCGAACAGCATGTGACCCTTTTAAAAACATTAAATATAGACACATGAAACAAATCTTAATCGCAAGCACTTCTACTGTGCATGGCAGTGGGTATTTAGATTACCTTTTAGATGCTCTAAAAATTCATTTTAAGACTGCGAACACCATTTTATTTATTCCGTATGCACGTCCTGGGGGAATGTCACATGATGCCTATACAAAACTTGTGCAGACTGCATTTTCAAAAATTGGAAAAACAGTCAAAGGAATTCATGAATTTGACAATCCAAAAGACGCTCTTAAATCTGCACAAGGCATTTTTACTGGAGGCGGAAACACCTTTGTTTTGGTAGATCAACTGTACAAAAATGACCTAGTAGGTGAATTAAAAATAGCTATTGAATCTGGGACACCTTATCTAGGCACAAGTGCAGGAAGTAATATTTGTGGACTTACAATTGGTACTTCTAACGATATGCCAATTGCCTATCCGAAAAGCTTTCAAACGTTGGGGCTTGTTCCTTTTAATATCAACCCACACTATTTAGATCCTGATCCGGGCAGTACTCATATGGGCGAAACACGTGAAACCAGAATTAAAGAATTTCATCACTTTAATTCACAACCTGTAATTGGATTAAGAGAAGGGAGTTATTTGGAAGTCACAGGCTCAAAAATCATTCTTAAAGGCGCTTTAAACGCACGTATATTTGAAAAACACAAAGTGCCTTATGAATTAAGTCCAGAAGCGGATGTATCGGATTTGAATTAGGTTATAATGTTATTACGAGGAATTTTTATTACTGAAAGACGATGTAATAAGTGTCTTTCGAACTCTAAACCAATAGATTGCCTCGCTGATCCTACCTTCGGTAGGCAGGCTCGCAAAAAAGATACTTTTTCGCCTTACGCCTATTCTCTTTTGTCTTGACTCAAAAATCTTAATACTTGATTCTTAATACTTAAGTCTCTTTTCTAATTCACAGCACTTCAATCTTACCCGATTTTTTTCACAAAATGATACCCTAATCTTTGGAATCCATCTTTTTCGTAGAAGTTCTGAGAAGGCACATTATCAATATAGGCATTCAATTCAATAACTTGAAAGCCTTTCGATTTTACATAAGTTTCGATCCAATTGATAAATTGGGTTCCTAAGCCTTTATTTCTGTAGGCATCATCAACAAAAACATGGTCTAACTCTACACTTCGCCCCGAATAATGTCGTGTACAAAACCATAATCCTGAAACTCCAATGAGTTGATCGGCAGCATAAACCCCTACACATTCATAATTTTGGGAGACCATTTCCTTAAAACGTTCCAAAAGAAGCGCTTCAGTAATATGAGGTTTAGACATTTTTTTGACCAATGGCACAACAGTCTCAATGGTGTCCGCTGGAATTATTTTGAACTCAAATTGCATTTAAAATGGTTTAGAACTTCAAAAATACAACTATTTTTTTAGCATCTAAATCTAACATCTC
Source organism: Flavobacteriaceae bacterium (assembly GCA_029252105.1). Taxonomy (GTDB): domain Bacteria; phylum Bacteroidota; class Bacteroidia; order Flavobacteriales; family Flavobacteriaceae; genus Hel1-33-131. The sequence goes on from JAQXCA010000057.1 coordinate 15,229, forward strand.
ATCTGAATTTTATTTTAATCTTCTTATATTTGACCACGTTATAAAACGAGACTATGAACAAGAAAGTTATTTTAATGATTTTGGATGGATGGGGTAAATCTCCTGACCCTAAAGTATCTGCAATTGATAATGCAAATACACACTATATTGATTCTTTATACACCAAATATAGCCATGCAAGTCTCCGCACGGATGGATTACATGTAGGACTTCCAGAAGGTCAAATGGGAAATAGTGAAGTGGGGCATATTAACTTAGGAGCGGGACGCATTGTATATCAAGATCTTGCTAAAATAAACTTAGCTGTTACCAACGACACCTTAAAGGATGAAACGGTTTTAAAGACCGCTTTAGACTATGCAAAAACGAATCAAAAAGCAGTTCACCTTTTAGGGCTAGTCAGTGATGGTGGCGTGCATTCTCACTTAAATCATTTATATGGAATATTAGATGTCATTGACGAACATGACATTGAAAAATCTTATATCCACGCTTTTACAGATGGCCGTGATGTTGATCCTAAATCGGGATATGGTTTTATTTCAGAACTCGAAACGCGATTAGAAACGTCGTCCACAAAACTAGCAACTATCACTGGGCGGTATTACGCCATGGACCGTGATAACCGTTGGGAACGTGTGAAAATTGCTTATGATGCCTTGGTGAATAACGAAGGGCTTCACACTAACAATGCCACAAAAACAATTCAAAATAATTATGATGACGGGTTAACAGATGAATTCTTAAAACCTATCATTATGACAGCTAAAAATAATGATCCCGTTGCCAAAATTGAAGAGGGTGATGTGGTGTTGTTTTTTAATTTCAGAACAGATCGTGGTAGAGAGTTGACCGAAGTATTAAGTCAAAATGACAATCATGAATACAACATGCATAAGTTAAATTTGCATTATGTAACGATGACTAACTATGACGATAACTTCAAAAATGTTCAAGTAATTTTCAATAAGGATAACGTCACCAATACACTTGGAGAAGTTCTAGAATCACATGGAAAAACCCAATTAAGAATTGCTGAAACAGAGAAATATCCACATGTCACTTTTTTCTTTTCAGGAGGACGTGAACTTCCGTTCAAGGGGGAATCACGAATTTTGAAAAATTCGCCTAAAGTGGCAACTTATGATCTTCAGCCTGAAATGAGCGCCTTTGAACTTAAAGATGCTCTTGTAACTGAACTAGAAAAAGAAACACTAGATTTTGTGTGTTTAAATTTTGCCAATGGAGATATGGTTGGACATACTGGAGATATGGGCGCTGCTATTAAAGCTTGTGAAGCTGTAGATACTTGTGTAGAAGCTGTAATTACAACAGCACTAGAACACAACTATACAACTTTACTTATTGCTGACCACGGAAATTGCGAAACAATGATTAACCCCGATGGTTCACCTAACACAGCACACACAACTAATCCCGTTCCCATCATTTTAATTGACAAGGAACTGACCGCAATAAAAGATGGTGTTCTTGGAGATATAGCCCCTACAGTTTTAAAACTTATAGGAATAGAAAAACCCGAAGTTATGACCCAAAGTAGCTTAATCTAAATTAATTTTAATGGACTTAACCAAAACCTTTACACTCGCCATTGACTTTGATGGAACAATTGTGGAAGATGCTTACCCGAAAATTGGGAAGCCAAAACTATTTGCTTTTGAAACCTTAAAAAAACTGCAACAAGATGGTCATCGGTTGATCCTTTGGACCTATCGGTATGAAAAAACATTACAGGAAGCTGTAGCGTTTTGCAAAAAAAATGGCATTGAATTTTATGCCGTCAATTGTAGTTTTCCAAATGAAGTTTATGATCCTAATAAAAGTAGAAAAATAAATGCCGACCTTTTTATAGATGACAGAAACGTGGGCGGGTTTTATGGATGGGGTGAAATTTATCAAATCCTAACCGATAGCGACAACCCCTTATCGCTGCCAAAGAAAAAAAGGTTTTTTGGGCTATTCAAATCTTAAAACTTTATGACAACCCTAACAAAATCTAAGCCTTAAAACCAATAAAAAAATACTGTAATTAAGTATCTTTGCGCATAATTATTTTACTATGCTCACGCTTAAATCAAAAGAAGAAATTGAACTCATTCGCGAAAGCGCCCTAATTGTTTCGAAAACATTAGGCATGCTTGCCGGAGAAGTCAAACCTGGAGTTACAACCTTACACCTTGATGCACTTGCAGAAACGTTTATTAGAGACCACGGCGCTATCCCTGGATTTTTAGGAATGTACGATTTCCCCAATACACTTTGTATGAGTCCCAATACTCAAGTGGTTCACGGGATACCAAATAATACGCCTTTAGAAGAAGGCGACATTATTTCTATTGATTGTGGAGCCTTGAAAAATGAATTTTATGGCGATCATGCCTACACCTTTGCTGTGGGTGAGATTGATGAAGAAACCAAAAAATTATTAGAGGTTTCTAAAGCATCTTTATATGAAGGTATTCGTGCCTTTAAGCACAATAATCGCGTAGGAGATGTTGGGTATGCCATTCAAAATTACTGTGAATCCCATGGCTATGGCGTTGTAAGAGAACTTATTGGACATGGAATTGGTCGTGTTATGCATGAAGAACCCGAAATGCCTAATTATGGCAAACGAGGACGTGGGAAAAAATTCCAAGAAGGAATGGTGGTAGCGATTGAACCCATGATAAATATGGGAACGCACAAAATCAAACACCACAACGATGGATGGACGATTACTACAAAAGATAATAAACCTAGTGCTCATTTTGAACACAACGTAGCACTTGTTGATGGCAAGCCCGAATTATTATCAACCTTTGCTTATATTTATGAAGCACTAGGCATAAAAAGTACTGAAGAAAAGGGCTTAAGAATAAACCCTTTAACATTATAATTAACCAATACATGAATCGCTTAAAAGCAATTGAATTACAACTAGAACCTCTTCGTGATCAACTAAAATCACATCCTTTATACAGTACACTTTCTAACATGAATGATGTTGCCGTGTTTATGGAAAAACACGTGTTTGCCGTATGGGATTTTATGTCTTTATTAAAAGCACTCCAAAACCACCTCACCAATGTGAATGTGCCTTGGACTCCAAAAGGTAAAGGTTCTACAGCGCGGTTCATCAATGAAATTGTAATGGCAGAAGAAAGTGATGTGAATGAATTGGGTGAAGCCATGAGTCATTACGAAATGTATATTGATGCCATGGACCAAGTACATGCAAACACAAGTCCAATCGGATTGTTTATTAATGCCATTGAAAATGGTGACAGTATTGAAAACGCCGCTAAAAAAATTAATCTAGAGGCGCCTGTTTTGGCGTTTATTCAATTTACAATGAAAGTTGTAAATTCTAATAAACCACATGCGATTGCATCGGCATTTACCTTCGGGAGAGAAGATGTGATTCCAGATATGTTTTTGGAAATCATAAACCAATCTAAAACCAAAAATGATGACAACAGCTATAGCAAATTACTCTACTATTTGAACCGTCATATCGAATTAGACGGCGATGAGCACGGCCCTATATCATTAATGATGGTTGATGAACTTTGTGGAGAAGACGCTACTAAATGGGATGACGTTTTAGAAACTGCAAAAGACGCTTTAAAATTCCGTCTTAAATTATGGGATCATATTACTGAAACTATCGTACAACTAAATGCAAAAGAAGTGCAAAACACTTAAATTTTGAAAACACTTTTTAAGTTTATTTTAAATTTAATTCCACGTCCACTACTCATTAAATTGAGTTATGTTGCGCAACCTTTTCTCGTTTTATTTTTGAAAGGAACTACTTACACCGACCCTATTGATGGCAAAAGCTTCCGAAAATTTTTGCCTTACGGGTATGGCAAACCACGTGAAAATGTGCTTTCTCCTTCCACTCTTTCCTTAGAACGTCACCGTTTATTATGGTTGTATTTAAAAAACGAAACCGACTTTTTTAAAACTCCAAAAAAAGTATTACACTTTGCACCCGAGCAAGCGTTTTATAAACGTTTTAAAAAAATTAAACATTTTGATTACATAACTACTGATCTAAATTCGCCAATTGCGACGGTGAAAGCAGATATTTGCAACCTTCCCTTTGAATCCAATAGTTTCGATGTTATTTTATGTAATCATGTGCTTGAACACATCTTAGACGACACCAAAGCCATGCAAGAACTCTATCGCGTGATGCAGCCAGGCGGCATGGGAGTATTTCAAATTCCGCAAGACCTAAGTCGTGATAAAACCTTTACAGACGATACTATTACGAATAAAAAAGAGCGTGCCAAAATTTTTGGACAATACGACCATGTACGGATTTACGGCAAAGATTACTTTGAAAAACTAAGAACGACCGGTTTCAAGGTAGATGAAGTGGATTATACAGTGTCCATATCCGATCAAGAAATTGACAAATTTCGACTAGCTAAAGGCGAAATTATTCCTGTAGTGTATAAACTCTAATTTTCTGGAAACCCATTAAATACTTCGGTTTGTAGCTCGTTTGCATCGTTCACAAAAACAATAAAGACTTTTAGTTCTGGATGTATCTTAAGAAACATTCTGATTTTATCTAGAGTCATTGCTTGAAGTGCGGTAGCATACGCATCAGCAACCATACAATTAGGAGAAACAACAGATACACTCAAAATACCTGAACGAATTGGATAACCTGTTTTAGTGTCAATAATGTGTGTATAGCGATTGCCTTCCGCATCTAGCTTAAATTTTCGATAGGTTCCAGAAGTCGCCATTGATTCGTCTTGTAGAGACAGGGTGTTTACATAAGGAATATCTCCACTTAAATCGGGATGTTGAACGCCGACTTTCCATGATGTATTCTTAACCGTATTAATGCCTTTAGCACGAATTTCGCCACCTATTTCAATTAAATAATTTTGAATGTTTTTAGACTCTAAGTAGCGTCCGATTACATCGACTCCGTATCCTTTGGCAATCGCATTAAAATCCAATCGTGAAGCTTTCGGCTTAAGGATAACACCATTGTTCAGTGTAATTTTATCCATGCCGACAGACAGCATTAGCTCGTTTATTTTTAGACTGTCTAAAGCTTCTATTTTGCCTTCTGGACCAAAATCCCATGCATTGACTACAGCGCCTATTGTAGGGTCAAATTTACCTTGAGTCGCTGAGTAAATTTCTTTTGAGGTCTTAAAAACACTCTCAAAATGGTGATCGATACTTACCGATTTGTTTATATTCACTTTTGAGATATCAGAAGTTGGAATATAGGTGGACATAGAACGATTGACTTCAAAAAACAGACTGTCAAACGCAGTTTCAAAATTCTGACTACTGTCGTAAATAATAGAATAAGTCGTTCCAAAGACGGGCCCAGCCGCACGTAATTGTTCGGGAGTATTAGAACAGGAGACTAGTCCAAAACAAAAAATAAGTAGTAGTTTATTAATCACTCGGTTTTAATTAAGATTTGTTTCTATGACTTGAATACCATTGTATTCTATAAGGTATTCTTCATTGAGATATACGGGCAATTCATCGCCTTTCGGGTTTCCGATTCCGACGCCGGCATATAAAACTTTGGCATCTTTATCTTGCGCATGTGTTTTGAAAGTTTCCATCCAAACGACATCGTAATTGTTAGGGTTATCTGGTAACTTTACCACGCGCACAATGACAAAAAAGTATTGACTGTTTTTGTCAATACACACAAACTGGGGATGTTTCTTAAGTTTACTATTAATGGCTACAAATTCAAAACCACGGGATTCTAAATCCTTACCAACGTGGTTCATGGCCAAATTATGCATCTCTTGTTTTGATAGTGGTTGACTCATGCTACAAAAATACAAAAAGCCCAACACAAGTGTTGGGCTAGATTATAAAAAATTTAGAAGTAGTTACCCTCCAAAGTCATCAAATCGAATATGCTCATCTGGGATTCCGTAATCTTCTCCCATTTTTTGAACCGCTTGATTCATTAATGGTGGTCCACAGAAATAAAGTTCGATGTCTTCTGGTGACTCGTGATGACTTAAATAGTTATCGATGACACAGTTGTGAATAAACCCAACAAAACCGTCTCCTTCGCCTTCGATTCCATCTTTTACTTTCCAGTTATCTTCTTCCATAGGTTCTGATAACGCTAAGTAAAATTTAAAGTTTGAAAATTCTTTTTCGAGTTGTTCAAAGTGATCTAAATAAAACAATTCACGTTTAGAACGTCCTCCATACCAATAGGTAACTTTACGACCAGTTTTCAATGTTCTGAATAGATGGTATAGATGCGAACGCATTGGCGCCATTCCAGCTCCTCCACCAACGTATAACATTTCTGATTCACTTTCATTGATAAAGAATTCGCCATAAGGACCAGAGATGGTTACTTTATCCCCTGGTTTTTGAGCAAATATGTA
>JAQXCA010000064.1 GCA_029252105.1 Flavobacteriaceae bacterium
TTGTTCGTCAGTAACTTTTGAAAAATGAGAAAAATCAAAACGTAAATATTTAGAATGAACTGCTGATCCTTTCTGCTCGACATGTGTTCCCAAAATTTCTCTCAAAGCTTGATGGAGCAAATGAGTAGCTGTATGGTTACATTCTGTACGAAAGCGTTGATTTGCGTCCACTACAGCCGTGAAGGTGTCGGTTATATTTTTCGGTAAATGTTTCGCCATATGAATGGCTACATTATTTTCTTTTTTAGTATCTAAAATATAGACTACATCGCCGTTAGCGGCTTCTAAATAGCCTTTGTCACCAACCTGTCCACCACTTTCAGAATAAAACGGGGTGAGGTTAAACACTAACTGGTAGTGTTCACCATCTTTAACAGAAGTTACTTTTCTGTATTTTGTGAGTTTAACAGTAGTTTTTAAGACATCGTACCCCACAAATTCCTGCACCGCATCATCTAAAACAATCGTCCAATCTTCGGTTGAAACCTCACTAGCAGCTCTGGAACGGTTTTTTTGTTTTTGAAGTTCCACCTCAAAACCAGCATTGTCTAAAGTCATTTCTTTTTCACTAAGGATCAAGGCCGTTAAATCGACGGGGAATCCATAGGTGTCGTATAATTCAAAAGCTTTATCTCCTGAGACTTGTGTGCCTTTTGTGGTTTCTATAATCCGATCTAAAAGTACGAGTCCTTGGTCGAGTGTTCTTAAAAAAGACGTTTCTTCTTCTTTAATTACATTTTGAATTAATTGTTTTTGAGCCAATAATTCTGGAAAAACTGCACCCATTTGCTTAGTGAGCACAGAAACCAATCGATACATAAAAGGATCTTTAAGCTCCAAAAATGTAAATCCGTAACGTACAGCACGCCTTAAAATTCTTCGAATCACGTAACCAGCGCCAGTATTACTCGGCAACTGACCATCTGCAATAGAAAAAGCAACGGCTCTAACGTGGTCGGCTATAACGCGGATGGCTATATCTTGTTTGAGTTGTTTACCGTAATCTAAACCTGAGATGGTTTCAATTTCGCGAATTATAGGCGTAAACACATCCGTATCATAATTAGAGGTCACATTTTGAAGCACCATACAAAGGCGCTCAAATCCCATACCCGTGTCAATATGTTTGTTGGGCAGAGGGACTAAGCTTCCATTGGCTTTACGGTTAAACTCCATAAAGACAAGGTTCCATATTTCAACAACTTGTGGATGGTCTTTATTAATCAATTCATGACCAGATATTTTTGCTTTTTCTTCATTGGAACGAATATCTACGTGGATTTCACTACAAGGTCCACAGGGACCTTGTTCGCCCATTTCCCAAAAATTATCATCTTTGTTTCCCATCAGAATACGATCTTCAGGAATCAATGTTTTCCAATAGTCGAAGGCTTCAGAGTCCATAACAGTATTATCGTCTTTACTGCCTTCGAATACGGTTACATACAGAATTTCTTTATCGATTTTATAGACTTCAGTTAATAGTTCCCAAGCCCATTCAATAGCTTCTTTTTTGAAATAATCTCCGAAACTCCAATTTCCCAACATCTCGAAGAGCGTATGGTGATAGGTATCGTAGCCCACTTCTTCCAAATCATTATGTTTTCCAGAAACTCTTAAACATTTTTGAGTATCCGTAATTCGGTTTTTTGGTGGGGTTTCATCTTCAAGAAAATAGGCTTTAAATGGCGCCATCCCAGAGTTGACAAACAAGAGGGACGGATCATCTTTTACGACCATCGGAGCTGAGGCTAAAACTTGGTGTTTTTTGGTTTCAAAAAAGGCTAAAAATTGAGATCTTATATCTTGAGATTTCATGTAAAAATGTTAAGCTTAGTGTAATAATTCGTATTTAATTCGAAACAATTTATATATTTGTTTGGAAGACAATCTTTAATTATTGGAGATTATCCATTATTCAACAAAAATAGAACTTTTTAGGCAATGTCTAATGTAAAATATTATTACGATCCCGAAACGCTTACGTATCGTCAGATAATTCGGAAAAAAAGAACTACCTTTAAACGTACTCTCGTGTTCTTACTTGCTGCGAGTATGTTCGGTTTTTTAATCGTTTTAGTTGCAGGACAATACTTTGAATCTCCGAGGGAAAAAGCACTCAATAGGGAGTTAGAAAACTTAGATCTTCACTTCAATCTTCTTAACAAGAAAATGGGAGAAGTAGAAGCGGTCCTAACAAATATTGAAGATCGTGATAATGCTATTTATCGCCTGTATTTTGAAGCAAATCCTATCCCTGAAGAACAACGCAAACAAGGCCTTGGTGGTGTTAACCGCTACAAAAAATATGAAGGCTTCAATAATTCAGAACTCATAGTTGATGCCAACAAACGAATCGACATCCTTCAAAAGCGCATTATTGTGCAGTCAAAATCACTCGATGAGATCACCGAATTAGCAAAAGACAAAGAGAATTTTTTAGCTAAGATTCCTGCTATTCAACCTATTAAAAATGAAGATTTAACCCGTATGGCATCTGGATATGGTTATCGTAGCGACCCCTTTACAAAGGTCCGTAAATTTCATTATGGGATGGACTTTACGGCACCACGTGGCACGCCTGTTTATGCAACGGGTGATGGCGTTGTTAAGCGTGCAGACAGTCGATCTTCAGGCTATGGACGTCACATCCGAATTGACCATGGCTATGGGTATTTAAGTTTATATGCACACCTTTACAAATACAATGTAAAAAGAGGTCAAAAAATAAAACGTGGCGATCTGATTGGATATGTAGGAAGTACAGGTCGATCTCAAGCGCCTCACCTTCACTATGAGGTTTTTAAAGACAAGAAACGAATTAACCCTGTGAATTTTTATTACGGGAACCTAAGTCCAGAAGAGTTTAACACGTTATTGGCCATCGCTTCCCTTGAAAACCAATCTTTAGATTAATGCATTTAGATTTACCTACAAAACGCTATTACAGTATTGGAGAAATTGCAAAAGCTTTTGAAGTCAATGCGTCTTTAATACGGTTTTGGGACAAAGAATTTGAAGCCCTTAAACCCAAAAAAAACGCCAAAGGAAACCGCCGATTTACGCCTGAAGATGTTCAGAATTTAAAGTTAATTTTTAATTTAGTTAAAGAACGCGGATATACCTTAGAAGGGGCTAAAACCTACCTAAAAGAGCAGGACCAAAAGTCGTTGGGTAATTTTGAAATTATTACAAAATTAGAACGCGTCAAAAACGAATTAATAAAACTAAAAAATCAACTTTAAAAGACACTCATCAAAGTATGACTGTGCTTTTTTTAATTATTTACAAGCTTATTTTTTACGCATATAAACCGTAATTGGAACGCCTTTAAAGTCGTACAAATCTCTTAATTTATTTTCCAAAAATCGTTTGTAAGGTTCCTTTACATACTGTGGCAAGTTACAGAAAAATGCAAATTGTGGTTGCGGCGTAGGCAACTGCATGATGTATTTTATTTTTACAAACTTTCCTTTTAATGCTGGGGGTGGATTGTTTTCAATAATAGGCAGTAAATCGTCATTTAACACACTTGTTTTAAGACGTTTTGTTCGATTTTTATACACTTCTAAAGCCGTTTCCATAGCTTTGTAAATACGTTGCTTCGACAGCGCAGAAATAAACACGATAGGCACATCCGTAAATGGTTTTATTTGCTCCCGAATATGGGTTTCAAATGCTTTGGTGGTTTTAGTATCTTTTTCAACCAAATCCCACTTATTAACCAAAATCACAATCCCTTTATGGTTGCGTTGAGCTAGCCAAAAAATATTTTGAACTTGACCATCAAATCCACGTTGAGCATCACAGACCAACAAACACACATCTGCATGTTCGATAGCACGTACTGAACGCATTACTGAATAAAACTCCAAGTCTTCTTTGACTTTTGATTTTCGACGGATTCCTGCGGTGTCTACCAAATTAAATTCAAATCCAAACCGGTTGTATTTTGTATCGATTGAATCCCGAGTTGTTCCTGCTATATCTGTAACAATATAACGGTCCTCGCCAATCAATGCATTAATGAACGACGATTTCCCTGCATTAGGACGGCCTACAACTGCAAATCTAGGTAAGATTGTTTCTTCGACTTCTTCTACCTCAGGCAACGCTTCGACTAGAGCATCTAGCAAATCACCTGTACCACTTCCATTGATGCTGGCAATAGTGAAATACTCCCCTAATCCTAAAGCATAAAACTCAACGGCGTCTTGCTCACGCATGGCGTTGTCCACTTTGTTTATGACTAAAAATACTGGTTTTTTTACTTTTCTAAGCAACTTAGCAACGTCTTCATCCATACCTGTCACTCCCGACTCCACATCAACCATAAAAATAATAGCATCTGCTTCCTCAATAGCTAGCTCTACTTGTTTATCGATTTCGGCCTCAAAGACATCATCACTACCAAGAACATAGCCACCAGTATCAATTAGAGAGAACTCTTTACCATTCCAATCACTTTTGCCATAATGGCGATCACGAGTCACTCCACTGACGGCATCTACAATGGCTTCTCGCCTTTGAATCAATCGGTTAAAAAATGTGGATTTCCCTACATTTGGGCGTCCTACTATCGCTACAATATTGCTCATATGCTTATAAAATTGCTGCAAAAATAGGAAATATCCTTTTGTTAAGCTCTTTTTTATGGAAGTTTAAAACTATACAGATTTAATTGGTTCGCTTTGAGTCAATCTAAGACGAGTAATCACAGAAATTGAGACTTATATTATTTCGAAACCAAAGGAGAAATAGAAAAATCAAACAATTATAAAGCGCTCATTTAGAAACTACTCTAAAAGTTTGTACATTGAACTCAAATTTTGACCCCGAGTCGTTATCTTCATAACCAATGATTTTTTTCTAAGCTATTAATTTACTGTATTTAACATGGGGTTCTGTGTGTCCACTATATTTAAAATTATTAAGTGTTCTCGTATTAGGAACCTTCTTAAATCTGAAATATTTGCTGGTTACAGCCCTACAATAAAAACAAATCATAAAACAATAAAACGATGACAACAGTAAGCACGTACTTAACCTTTAAAGGAAATTGTGAAACCGCGTTTAAATTTTACCGGATGGTATTTGGAAGTGAATTTGCCCACATAGGGCGATTTAAAGATATGCCACAAGACGATCCAAACTGCGTAATTGACGACTCAGAAAAAAATAATATTATGCATGTATCTTTACCCATAGGAAACTCCATACTTATGGGAAGTGATGCCGGAGGAGGATGGACTGATGGAATCACTATAGGAAACAATTTTTCGGTATCCATAAACACCGATTCAAAAGATGAAGCCGACAGGCTTTTTAATGCACTCTCAAAAAATGGAAAGAAAACCATGCCCATGAGTAATACCTTTTGGGGGTCGTATTTTGGAATGTTCACAGACCAATTTGACATTCAATGGATGGTGAGTTTTGATACTAACCCTCAAAACAATTAATTATGGAAACTATAAAAATACCTGTATGGTTTTGGATTCTAGCAGTGTTTTTTTTACTGTGGAATATCATGGGGGTGTTGTCTTTTTTTAGTCATGTTTTTATTTCAGATGAAATGTTGACTAAATTACCAGAGGACCAAAGTGCTTTGTATGGCGACTATCCGCTATGGACAAATGTTGTTTTTGCGATCGCCGTATTTGGCGGATTATTCGGGTCTTTGGGCTTGATATTGAAAAAAAAATGGGCAAAACTAGCTTTTATCGTCTCGTTAGGCGGCATCATACCACAAATGATTCATAATCTATTCTTTACTAAATCTATTGAAGTATATGGCCCTGGTCAAGCCGCCATAATGCCTGTGATGGTCGTTACTTTTGGCGTATTTTTGATTTGGTTTTCAAAGTATGCCACTCATAAAAATTGGCTTAAATAATGTATGTAGTAATACAACTCTTAAAATCAAATAAAATATGGGATTTAACGGTTAAATCTCCTGATAAATCTGAATCTACCGTATTCGTAGGAACGCATCATAATGAAAACGAATTTACATGTGAAAACAGCAAAAACGTGTTTCCAAATACTATAAAATACTGGAAGAGTGGATCAAAAATTAATGCATTAGTTTCTAACGAAGAAATTGAAATTTCATTTAACTTGGAGAAAACTGAATAGCGTACAAAATTATATGCGCTTCTTAAAAAAAAAATGAGATTCGTATTCGTTTTTTACGAATTATTATACCCAAAACGCTTGAGTTGATTTTGGCTAGAACGCCAATTTTTATTAACTTTCACATACAGCTCTAAGTGGACTTGTTTGCCAAAAAATTTCTCTAAATCTTTTCGAGCTTCAACGCCGACCCTTTTTAGAGCGGATCCTTTATGACCGATAATAATTCCTTTTTGCGTTTCGCGTTCTACCATGATCACAGAACGCATGCGAATGATGTCTTCCTCTTCAAAAAACTCTTCTGTAACAACCTCAACGGCATAAGGAATTTCTTTTTTGTAATGCATTAAAATCTTTTCACGAATTTTTTCATTTACAAAAAATCGTTCCGGCTTATCTGTCAATTGATCTTTTGGGTAATAGGCGGGTGATTCTGGTAATAACTCCAAAATACGGTCAAACACATTTTTTACATTAAAGCCTTCCAATGCTGAGATTGCAATAAATTCTGCATTGGGAACTTTTTGTTGCCACAATTGAGCTTGGGCTTCCAATTGTTCTTGGTTAGAAGTATCAATTTTATTTAGCAGTAATAATACGGGTTTCTTGGAGGCTGTAATTTTGTTGAAAAATGCTTCGTCTTTCAACTCTTTTTCTCCAATTTCAACCATATAAATTAAAATATCGGCATCCTCAAAGGCAGACTTTACAAAGTCCATCATAGAATTTTGAAGTTCGTAGGCAGGTTTTATGATCCCTGGGGTATCCGAAAGAATAACCTGAAAATCATCACCATTTACAATACCTAAAATACGGTGGCGAGTTGTTTGCGCCTTCGACGTAATAATGGATAATTTTTCACCTACAAAGGCATTCATCAAGGTAGATTTTCCTACGTTTGGATTTCCAATGATATTAACAAAACCAGCTTTGTGCATTAAATGTTAAATTTCTACAAAGTTACAACCTTCCTTTTAGACTATCTAAGAATTAAATACTTAAGAATGGCTGTGAGGGTCACTCATATACTCTTCCACTTTTTCAACCATAGCACTACTGCCACAAATAAAAGGTACGCGTTGGTGTAGTTCTGTTGGCATTATATCAAGAATCCGGGTTGTTCCGTCACTGGCTTTTCCATTGGCTTGCTCGGCCAAAAATGCCATAGGATTACACTCGTAGAGCAATCGTAATTTACCGTTTGGATTTTTGGAACTTGTAGGGTATAAATAAATACCCCCTTTTATCATATTTCGATGAAAGTCGGACACTAGTGAGCCAATATAGCGCGAAGTGTAAGGCCGATCTCCTTCCTCCATTTGACAGTATTTAATGTAATTTTTAATGCCTTGTGGAAAGTGAATATAATTCCCTTCATTGACAGAATAAATAGTCCCATACTTAGGAAATTGCATTTGTGGATGAGACAAATAAAACGTTCCAATAGCTGGGTTTAGAGTAAATCCGTTAACCCCATCCCCAGTGGTGTATACCAACATAGTGGATGTTCCATAAATGATATAGCCTGCTGCAACTTGTTCGCTCCCTTTTTGTAAAAAATCTTGATCTTGAACAGGGGTTCCTACAGGAGTTACACGTCGATAAATTGAAAAAATAGTACCTACAGATACATTCACATCAATATTAGAAGATCCGTCTAAAGGATCCATTAAGACGACATATTTATTTTGATGGTTTTGATCGTTGCTATTAATGGCGATAAAGCTGTCTTCTTCTTCACTCGCAATTCCGCAAACAATATTTCGATTTATAAGTGTTTGAATAAATTTTTCATTGGCGTATACATCCAATTTTTGTTGATCTTCCCCCTGAACATTGGCATCTCCAACAGCTCCCAAAATATCCACTAAGCCTGCTTTATTCACTTCATAATTAACCACTTTAGCAGCCAATCTAATGGAATTAATGAGTCGCGATAATTCGCCAGAAGTGTATTTGAAAGACGATTGATGTTCAATGATAAATTCTCCGAGGGTTTGGTGTTTTTGGTGCATAAGGTCCTATATTTTGTGCAAATATCTGATTTTTCAATCAACTATAACGTTTTCGTCGTATTTTTATTAGATAAATTTAAAACACTTTTAAGTATCTTTGAACCTCTTAAAACAAATTATGAATTATCTCATTAGAAAAGCAGTTACGAGCGATATGGGCCAAGTGTTAAACTTGATTACCGAACTCGCTATTTTTGAAAAAGAGCCTAATGCCGTTGAAATTACAGAAGCCGATTTAATCGCCAAGGGATTTGGACACAGTACCGAATTTGATTGTTTTGTGGCAGAAGTCGATCAAAATGTGGTAGGCATTGCCTTGGTATATACACGCTTTTCAACATGGAAAGGCACCGTTTTACACTTGGAAGATTTGATTGTATCGGAACGCATGCGTGGTCATGGCATAGGGTCTGCACTTTTAGATCAAGTGATTCTTCATGCTGTAGATAAAGGCGTCAAACGGGTCTGTTGGGAAGTTATTGACTGGAATGCTCCAGCAATTGAGTTTTATGAACGTAAAGGTGCTAATGTCATGCGGGACTGGAATGTGGTACAGCTTGACGAACAAGGCATAAAAAATTATATCTCAAAACTAAACTAATGCAAATTTTTAAATTTGGAGGCGCTTCCGTTAAGGATGCCCAAGGCGTAAAAAACTTAGCCCATGTCTTAAAAACTGTTGGCTACAGCAACACACTTATTGTGGTGTCGGCTATGGGAAAGACAACAAACGCCATGGAAACAGTGATTTCAAATTATTTTGAGGCTAAACACGAGCTTCAAAGTTCACTACAAGATGTGAAGAAGTTTCATAATAATATCCTCCTAGATTTATTTGAAAACGAACAGCACTCGGTTTTTGAAACTGTTGATCAATTGTTTCAAAATATTGTTCAGTTTTTTGATCATAATAAATCGCCAAATTACAACTTTGTGTATGACCAAGTTATTGGGTTTGGAGAGTTGATTTCCACAACTATAATCAGCAACTATTTAAACATGATTGGAGTGACCAATTCATGGCTAGATGTTAGAGATCTCATAAAAACAGACGATTATTACCGAAACGCTAAAATTAATTGGACCCAAACACAAACGTTAATTTCAGCACAAGTAGATGCCAAAAAATTAAATATTACTCAAGGGTTTTTAGGAAGTGATGCTAACAATTTTACAACCACACTAGGGCGTGAGGGTAGCGATTATACGGCAGCGGTTTTTGCCTATTGTTTAAACGCTAATTCTGTGACCATTTGGAAAGATGTGCCTGGAGTGCTTAATGCTGATCCACGTTATTTTGAAAATGCTGAATTATTACATCAATTGTCCTATACCGAGGCGATAGAATTGTCCTATTATGGAGCGTCTGTAATTCATCCCAAAACGCTTCAGCCTTTGCAACGCAAAGAAATTCCGTTGTATGTCAAGTCCTTTTTAAACCCTGAAAACAGCGGCACAACTGTTGGAAAAGACTTGACTCTAAACCCAAAGGTGCCTTGTTATATTTTAAAACAAAATCAAATTTTGATTTCGATTTCGTCCTTAGACTTTTCATACATTGTCGAAGATAATATCAGTCATATTTTTAGTCTCTTACACGAATACAAAATGAAAGTTAGTATGCTTCAAAACTCTGCGATTAGCTTTTCTGTGTGTATAGAAAATAATTATGATAATCTGGAACGTTTATTATTACATTTAAAAGCAAAATATAAAGTGTCCGCCCACAAAGCGGTTAAATTATATACCATAAGACATTATAACCCACAAGCTATTAATGACCTTGAAGCTCAAAAAAAAATTCTTCTGAAGCAAATTACGCCTGAGATTGTACAGATTATAACGAAGTAAATCCACAATTTATTCATAAAACTGAGCATGATTTTTTAAGACCAAAACACTATGAGTATTGTTACCTCTAAAGAAATTGCAAAAGCTATTAAGCTTGATAACTACGGATTTATAGGGACGTTTATCGGCTGGATATTTATGAAAGTATTGAAGATTTCTACGATTAACAAGATTTATAATAAGAATAAACACAAAAGCGATGTTGACTTTTTAAATGCCCTGTTAGCAGATTTTCAGATTCGGTTTGAAATTCCCGAAGAAGATTTAAAACGACTCCCAAAAGACGGCGCTTATATTACAGTTTCCAATCATCCTCTTGGTGGCATCGATGGGATTTTATTACTGAAGTTAATGCTCGAACAACGCAGTGATTTTAAAATTATAGCTAACTTTTTACTGCACCGTATTGAGCCTTTGATTCCGTACATCATGCCAGTCAATCCGTTTGAAAACCATAAAGATGCCAAATCGAGTGTCGCTGGTTTTAAGAGCGCTTTATTACATTTACAAAGCGGACATCCGCTAGGCATATTTCCTGCGGGGGAAGTTTCTACGTACAGAGATGGAAAACTTATGGTCGATAAACCTTGGGAACCTGTGGCCATGAAACTCATCCAACGTGCTGAAGTCCCTGTTGTACCCATCTATTTCCATGCAAAAAACAGCCGTTTGTTTTACCGACTTTCAAAACTGAGTGACGCCTTACGAACTGCCAAATTACCCTCGGAATTACTAACTCAAAAGAAGCGCGTAATTAAGGTAAGAATTGGCAAACCGATTCTTGTAAAAGATCAAAAAGAGCACACTACTTTAGAAGGGTTTTCTGACTTTGTGAGACGAAAAACGTATATGCTTTCGAACACTTTTGAAAAGACTAAAATATTGACCAATATTTCCTCAAGTTTAAAAGTAACCAAAGCACCAAAAAAAATTGTAACCCCTGCCTCTACTAGTGAGATGTGTTCAGAAGTTGAAAACTTGAAAGTCGATAACCACCGTCTTTTAACAAGCAAAAACTACGAGGTTTATTTGGCACCTGCAGCCAAAATACCTACTATTTTACACGAAATAGGGCGCTTACGAGAAATTACGTTTAGAGACATTGGAGAAGGCACTAATAAGGCCATTGACTTGGATAAATTTGACTATTATTACCAGCATATGTTTTTGTGGGATGCCGAGGCACAGTGTCTTGCGGGGGCGTATCGAATGGGCTTAGGAAGTGAGATTTTTGAAGCCAAAGGGATTGATGGGTTTTACTTGCAAGATTTGTTTCGTTTTGAACCCGAGCTCCACAGCATGATGCAACAATCTATTGAGTTAGGGCGGGCGTTTATCATCAAAGCCTATCAGCAAAAACCGATGCCGCTATTTCTATTGTGGAAAGGCATCGTACATACTACGCTGCGTTTTCCAGATCATAAATACCTGATTGGCGGCGTGAGTATCAGTAACCAATTTTCAAATTTCTCTAAATCCTTGATGATTGAATTTATGAGGTCCCATTATTACGATCCGTATTTGGCGCAATATGTACATCCTAAAAAAGCGTTTAAAGTAAAGCTTAAAGATGCTGATAAAGACTTTGTGTTTGATGCCACCGCAGCCGATCTGAATAAGTTTGATAAAATTATTGATGACATTGAGCCAGGAGCTTTGCGTCTTCCAGTGCTGCTCAAAAAGTACATCAAACAGAATGCACGCTTGATTGCCTTTAATGTTGACCCTTTATTTAATAACGCTGTAGATGGTCTCATGTACATCCGTATTGCGGATATCCCCGAAAGTACCGTACGTCCTGTGATGGAAGAATTTCAAGCAGAATTGGAACGTAAATATGGCCCTTCGGAAGAAGATTAAATAGTTTTTTTTTAGATTTTTATCAAATTTTTTTTGTAGTTTTAAGTTGCCTTAATACTTAACCTAAAATTATGAAACAAGTTTTCCCCAAGGAAATCATTGAAAGTACTGTCCAAACTCACATCTTTCGACACAGTACTAAAAGTAAAGTTATATACCTTATTACTTTACTTGCTGTGCTTACTGCTTTAGCCCTACTCCCCTTTACAAACGTTGATATTTATTCAACCTCTCGCGGGATTATCAAACCTGATAAAGAACGCATTACGATTACGGCACCCATTTCTGGAAAAATTAGTACCTCTTATTTGAACAATAATATGTTTGT
Source organism: Flavobacteriaceae bacterium (assembly GCA_029252105.1). Taxonomy (GTDB): domain Bacteria; phylum Bacteroidota; class Bacteroidia; order Flavobacteriales; family Flavobacteriaceae; genus Hel1-33-131. The sequence goes on from JAQXCA010000064.1 coordinate 12,190, forward strand.
AAAAAAAGGAGATACTTTAGTGTCTTTTGATGCCTCTATAATTGCTGAAAAACTGAGTTTATTAAAGCGTCAAATTGAAGAAACGACATTGTTTGTTCAAGACTTATCTTATATGATAGAGGCTGAAAAAATTCAGCTTAAAGCGTTAAAATCCCCTAAATTCCAAAATGAAGCTCTTCTTTTTAAACAAAAAGAATATGAACTTCAAACAAAGTATCATAAACTAAAACGCGATTATAATC
>JAQXCA010000066.1 GCA_029252105.1 Flavobacteriaceae bacterium
GTATCAAATACTCGTATAACCTATTGATACAACCAATTAACCTTTTTAAAAATAAAAACTTTTAAATGAGACAGCTAAAAATTACCAAGCAGGTTACCAACAGAGAAACTGCATCTTTAGATAAATACCTTCAAGAAATTGGAAAAGTTGATTTAATTACAGCCGATGAAGAAGTAGAATTAGCACAGCGTATTAAAGCCGGAGACCAAATTGCTTTGGAAAAATTAACTAAAGCTAACTTACGTTTTGTGGTTTCTGTTGCAAAGCAATATCAAAACCAAGGATTGACACTTCCTGATTTAATTTATGAAGGAAATTTGGGATTGATCAAAGCTGCACAACGTTTTGATGAAACTAGAGGGTTTAAATTTATCTCTTATGCGGTTTGGTGGATTCGTCAATCTATACTTCAAGCTTTAGCAGAACAATCTCGTATTGTTCGTTTGCCTTTAAACAAAATTGGTTCAATCAATAAAATAAATAAAACGTATGCGTTCCTAGAGCAATCTCACGAACGTCCGCCGAGTGCTGAAGAGATTGCAAAGGAATTAGACATGACAATTAACGATGTTAAAGAGTCAATGAAAAATTCTGGGCGTCACGTCTCTATGGACGCGCCTCTAGTTGAAGGCGAAGATTCTAACTTATACGATGTACTACGTAGTGGAGAATCGCCTAATCCAGATAGGGATTTGTTACATGAATCTTTACGTACAGAAATTGAACGTGCTTTAGAAACACTCACTCCTAGAGAAGCAGATGTCATTCGATTATATTTTGGACTTGGAAACCAACATCCGATGACTTTAGAAGAAATAGGCGAAACGTTTGACTTGACTCGCGAAAGAGTTCGTCAGATAAAAGAAAAAGCGATACGACGTTTGAAACACACATCGAGAAGTAAAATTTTAAAAACCTATTTAGGTTAATAACAAAACCCCTGCCAATTGGTAGGGGTTTATTTTTATATTATTTTTGTAATTCAAAATAGATACACATGAGCACAACAAAAATTGCACCCTCTATCTTAGCAGCCGATTTCGCTAACCTTCAAAGGGATATTGAAATGGTAAATTCTAGTGAAGCCGACTGGTTTCATATTGATATTATGGACGGCGTTTTTGTGCCTAACATCTCTTTTGGAATGCCCGTTTTAAAAGCGATTAGTCAACATGCTAAAAAAACTATTGACGTGCATTTAATGATTGTAGACCCTGATCGTTATATCAAAACTTTTGCTGAACTTGGTAGTGATATTTTAACTGTACATTACGAAGCATGTACGCATCTTCACCGAACATTACAGGCAATCAAAGCAGAAGGTATGAACGCTGGAGTGGCATTAAACCCGCACACAAACATTAATGTTTTGGAAGACACTATTAATGATATTGACTTGGTATGTATTATGAGTGTGAACCCTGGTTTTGGAGGTCAAAGTTTTATTGAAAATACATACGACAAAGTAAAACAACTTAAGACACTTATTGAATCTAAAGGCGCATCTACTCTCATTGAAATAGATGGTGGTGTAACGGCATCAAATGCCAAAGCGCTTAAAGACGCAGGGGCCGATGTATTAGTAGCTGGTAGTTTTGTGTTTAAAAGTTCAGAGCCTGTAAATACCATTAAAACACTTAAGCAGTTAACAGTATCCTAACGATATTCGTTAACTCTCTTCATCTCCATAGCCATAGTTATTGGTTTTTAAGTTGGTATTACCTAGGGTGATTGGTCTTTTATTTTGATAACCAATTGTTGTTAAACGTGATTTCTACGAAAAACGCTATTGATCATTTACTTGGACGAAACTATTTTTAAAGTCGCGTTTCATTTTTTATAATAAGCCTTATACCAATCTACAAAAGCGTTTAAACCAATTTCTAGGGGAGTTGAAGACTGGTAATCATAGTCCGTTTTTAAATGTTCTACACTTGCCCAAGTTTGGTTGACATCCCCAGCTTGTATAGGCATCATAATACGCTCCGTAGTTTTACCTATACTTTTTTCAATTGCTTCAATAAAATCTAAAAGTTGAACAGGTTGACTGTTTCCAATATTATATAGTTTGTATAAATTTTTATCTTTGGAAGGCTTTAAAAGTATATTTTCAACCCCATCAATAACATCATCAATATAGGTGAAGTCTCGCGACAATTTACCATTATTAAAAACCTTGATAGGTTGGTTATTTACAATGGCATCTGTGAATAAAGATAAAGCCATATCGGGTCGTCCCCAAGGGCCATAAACCGTAAAAAACCGCAAACCAATCGTTTCAATACTGTAAAGGTGACTATAAGAATGCGCCATTAACTCATTCGATTTTTTAGTAGCTGCATACAAGCTAATTGGCTTATCTACAACGGCAGTTTCTTCATAAGGAACCGTTTTATTATTTCCATACACACTAGAGCTACTCGCATATACTAAACGGGAAATCTTGTGGTGTCGACAACATTCTAAAACATTTAGGAATCCAGAAATATTACTATCAATATAGACTTCTGGATTTTCAATAGAATGCCGAACACCCGCCTTGGCTGCTAGATTACATACACTATCAAATTGATACGTTTTAAATAACTTTGGTAAAGCGTCTCGATCTTGAAGATTAAGGCGAATAAAATGAAACTTGTCTCCATAAATAGCACTAGGAATAGCGGAATCAAACTGTTTTGCATCTAAACTATTAATACCTAGTTCTTTGAGTCGGGCATATTTTAGATCAACACTATAATATGCATTAATATTATCCAACCCAACCACACGGTGACCTTGTTTTAAAAGGTGTTCACAAAGATGAAAACCTATAAAACCTGCTGCACCAGTAACTAAGATTGTGTGTTGTATCACATTATCTTCCGATTGCTTTATATATAAACCCTATAGATTCAAGCATTTTTTGATTTAAAATGTTACGACCATCAAAAATAAATGCTGGCTTTAACATACCATCATAAATTTTTTGCCAATCATAAGCTTTAAATTCATCCCATTCCGTAATCACTGCCAATGCATGTGTTCCTTCTAAAGCTTTGTAAGGGTTGTTATGAATCTCCAAAAACTTACTGTTTTCTGCTTCGGTTCTACTATTTAACGCGTTCAGATCTGAATGCATTCGAACGGCAGTTACTTTTGGATCATAGACTTGTATTTGAGCGTGTTCATCTATAAGTTTATCAGCTATATAAATCGCTGCAGATTCTCTAGTGTCATTGGTATCTTTTTTAAAAGCCCAACCTAAGAACCCAATTTTCTTCATCGCCACTGTTCCATATAAAGAGGTTACTATTTGTTTTGCAAAACGGCTTCGTTGGTGATTGTTCATAATAATCACTTGCTCCCAGTAATCAGCAGCTTCGTCTAGCCCTAAAGATTTACATATATATACTAAATTTAAAATGTCTTTTTGAAAACAAGAGCCTCCAAAGCCTACTGAAGCTTTTAAGAATTTAGGACCGATACGTGAATCTGTTCCAATTGCTTTTGCAACATCATCAATATTTGCTCCTGTAGATTCACATAGTTCTGTCAACGCATTAATCGAAGATACGCGTTGTGCTAAAAATGCATTTGCCGTTAATTTAGACAACTCTGAAGACCATAAATTAGTGGTAATAATTTGATTTTTTGGCACCCAAGTGGCATATATATTTACTAAGGCCTGAATGGCTTTTAGCCCACTTTCCGTTTGGTCACCGCCAATCAATACACGGTCAGGCGTTTCTAAATCTTGAACTGCTGTACCTTCGGCTAAAAACTCAGGGTTTGATAATATTTCAAAATTAACTCCTGTTCCCGTATTTTCTAAAATATCTTTAATGGCTTCGGCTGTTTTTACAGGTAACGTTGATTTTTCAACGACTATTTTGTCTGAAGTTGCTATTTTAGCGATTTGGCGTGCACAGAGCTCTACATATTGTAAATCTGCTGCCATGCCTTTTCCATCGCCATAAGTTTTTGTAGGGGTGTTTACTGAAATGAAGATCATATCAGCTTCATGAATTGCTCCTTCAACATCCGTTGAAAAAAATAAATTTCTGCCCCGAGCTTCAGAAACAACTGCATCTAATCCTGGTTCAAAAATAGGAAGTTCATCTAAGTTTTCGGAATTCCAAGCGTCGATACGGGCTTGATTCACATCCACTACAATAACTTTGACTGAAGGGATTTTTTGAGCAATAACCGACATTGTTGGCCCACCTACATAGCCAGCACCAATACAACAAATTGTGTTTATACTCATTTTTTGGTTATTTTTTAAACTGTTCCCAATACCATTCAACAGCATTTTTTAGGCCGCTTTCAAAGTCATGGGTTGGTTTGTATTTTAATAATTTTATTGCTTTGTCAATCGAGGCTTGTGAGTGAGGAATATCTCCTAACCGGTTTGGACCATGAACTATTTTAACATTTGCAATCTCTGTGTCAAATTTAGATAAATATTTTTTAAACTGTGTACAAGTTGAACTAAAGTCGTTCGATCTCCCAAAGCAGTGTCATATATTTGATTTAACGCTAACGAATTATGTCTTGTTAATGCTAAAAAATTCATTTCTATTACATTCTCAATATAGGTAAAATCACGAGAATTTGAACCATCGCCATTTATCGTTGGTGACTCGTGATCAATGAGCTGAGCTACAAATTTAGGAATTACCGCTGCATATGCACCATTTGAATCTTGTTTTCTTCAATAAACATTAAAATAACGCAAACCTATAATGTCTAAAACATAACTATTTTTAAAAATTGTGGCATATAGCTCATTAACATCTTTAGTAATCGCATAAGGAGATAAAGGCGAACCAATTTCATATTCTTTTTTAGGGAGTTTTTCTGAATCTCCATATGTAGAACTACTGGCTGGGTATAAATCGTTTTACGTTTTAATCTCTTGCCGCCGCCAACATGTTTAGAAACCCATCAATATTGACGGTATTTGTCATAATTGGATCTTTGATAGAACGTGGTATTGACCCAAGCGCAGCTTGATGCAGCACATAATCCACTTTATGACATGTGTTCTGACAGGGTTCTAAATTTCTTATATCAGCCTCAAAAAATTGAAAATTAATAGTATTTCTAAAACGCTGTGCATTATTAGCTTCAGGCTATTACAACGATTATGGGGAACGCTTGATTGGCGATATTGATATTCTTGTTGAATCAAATCATTTATACAAAGCAGAACACCTATTAAAAGAAGTGAATTATAACTCCCAAGAGCAAACTCTATTTGGAAAACATAAAAAACACCGACACCTGCCTAGATTGATACATGCTGAGCATTTAGGAGCGGTTGAAATTCACTCAAAATTATTACGAAAAGAGAAGCAAAACCTCTTGACTGTAAATACAATTCTTGCAAACCAAGAACTCATTAACGGCGTTTCTGTCCCAAGAATTGAAGACAACTTAGACATTCTCATTTTAAACCATCAAATTAATGATTTTGGCTATGCGTTTAAATCCATAGACCTCAAGGTGTGCTATGACAGTTTCGTTTTAGAACAACAACAAGAACAACAACAAAAAGAGGCAAACACTCTAGGGATTTCAAAATACCATCGCCTTTTTTATACGTTGAGAGCGCTCTATTTTGAACCTAGCACAAAGGACTCTATAAAGACTACAACTGTCTTGAAAACTATTTATGCTTTCATAAACAAAAACAAAATTGCAAGACGAATTTACACAAGACTTGTGAATCTCAACGTAAGGCTTATGACATGTCTTGTAGGCGTGAAGTTATTTGTGAAAAACAAACACTTTAGAGCAGAGGTTTGGGCTCACAAATCTGAAGCTATAAAGCTTTTGAAAAGAGGAGATTTAGTGTAAAAATACGGTATCCACTTAAATTTTGAGTTCACATAATGATGCCATAATTTGTGATAATTCCTTGATTCCGAAATCACGTCAAGTATTATTCTTTTATGTTGTAAGTTATTATGATATCTTCGTGAAATGAAACGATCTATTTTATTACTTATTGGAATTTTAGGGTTTTTCGCCTTAAGTGCGCAAGAAACCGTGGTGATCTATGCCATTAACGACCCTCATGGACGAATTAACAATTTCCCTCGACTAAAAACGTTGATCGAAAATGACCGCGCTCAAAATAGTAAAGTTTTTTTCGTTAGTGCTGGAGATCTTTTTTCTGGAAATCCTATAGTTGACTATCACGAAAACAAAGGATTTCCTATGATCGATTTATTAAATGATTGCGGATTAGACGTTTCCGTAATTGGAAATCACGAATTTGATTATGGTCAACAGGTTTTGAATGCGCGTATTGAACAAGCACAATTTCCTTTTATCTGTGATAACGTAAACAATGCTAATGGTGCATTAGCTGATGTTAACGGCTATGAACTCATTACAAAAGACGGATTTACAATTGCTTTTGTCGGAGTAGTAGAGACCGGAAGTCCTGGTTTACATCCCTTAACACATCCAAAAAAAGTCCAAGGACTGACTTTTACTGAAGGACTCGACAGTTTCCAAAATTATGAAAATCTCAAAACGGATACTGGTGCAGACCTTTTGGTGGCTCTGACCCACTATGGCTCTTACAAGGATCGTAAAATCTTAGAAACTTATTCTTTTGTGGATTTGGTTATCGGAGGGCATACCAATGGAGAATACGGGTATTCTTATGAAAATGGATACATGCTGATGTCTGGAAAATATCTAGAAAAAGTATCAAAAACATCTCTTACTGTAACCAACAATACCATAACTGATTTTAATTTTGAGCTTATCGATTTATTTGATACCGCAATGGATTTTGACCAAACCATGCAATCCAAAGTTGATGACTACAATAATCAACCTGAATTTTATGAAGTTATTGGTCAATCTGAAATTGAGCATTCCGGAAACGAAACAGCATGTCTATACACCGATGCGCTGCAAACCATAACAGGCGCTGATTTTGTGATTCAAAACATGGGAGGAATTAGAACGAATTTAGACGAAGGAGAAATCACACCGTTTGACGTTTACTCAATTGATCCTTTTGGCAATAGTTTGGATACTTTTGAAATGACGATTACTGAACTAAGAACGTTTTTAACCGCTTACCAATCTTCTTTCTCCTATTCAACTACTCTCGAAATCAGGAAAGATCAAAACCAAATTTTACAGTTTAGCAAGGATGGTATTACTTTAGATGACACTGATGTTGTTGATTTTAGTCTGAATGATTATATTTCAAATGTATATGAAGACTATTTTCCAGAGCCTTCCTTAACTTATGAAAAAACAACCGCAGAATACATCATTGAATACATACGTGATATTCATCAAGGCGCTATAAATTATGAGAATTGTTATCAAAGAGAAAGTACATTAAGTATCACTCAAAAACGAGCAATTTTAAAACTTCATTTACAAAATCCTGTCGGTGAATTCATAACTATTGGTACTGAATTGTTAGGAACGTTAAGCCTATACGACATTCATGGAAAGCTTGTTCTGAGTGCTGAAGATGAGTCACAAACATATATTGGCTTTCTCTCACCAGGGGTGTATTTTGTGCAACTCAGAACTGGCACAGATACATACACCGGGAAGCTATTGAAAAACTAATAGGTCTGGTTTAATCCCTTACAAAACGTACTCCTTAGCCACTCATAGTGAAAATTTCCCTATTCTTATTAGTGCTTTGATTGTCCTCTAGGCTTCCTGAGGTTGAATTAGTGTCTAGTTCTGTAGTAGAAGACATCGCTTTAGCTAATTTATTTCCAGTTTTGGAGTCGTCATAGTTATGATTGTTAGTAATGAAATAGTTTTCTAAAGTCGTCCATTCGACATCACTAGGTACGTGCCAGCCAGCTGGAGCGATTTCTTTTCTCAAGCTAACGTCAGTAAGGGAAGCTTCGTTATGAATCCCAACTACCGCATACTAATTGTAAAGCTAGCTGATCTATTTGAGTCTGCTGACCTGAAATAAGGTTCAAAAGATAAAAGTTAGTTACCACATCCTGAAGAACCATTGGACCTGCTACATTTTTGATTTGATTATTAGTATTGAAATCAAACAGAAAGGTAAGATAGTAACAATAATAAATAAATACAAAGATAAAATAAATAGAACTTTCTAAATTTTTTATACTTGAGATTCTCAGGGTAAATAGTTCCAAAGAGTCCTTTTAATTCTTTCCAAAAAAGAGGTTT
>JAQXCA010000067.1 GCA_029252105.1 Flavobacteriaceae bacterium
CTATATTTTTGGGATGCACCCATAGACCCACCCATTCCTGTGGCTGCTGAGTTAAGATCTCTGATACTTTCACCTAGACTAGTGACTAGGGCTCCATCAATTTTAGCTTCTTTTAATAAGCTATCTAATTTTTTTGTAAGAACACCTTCTGCAGTTTCCTCATTATCCGCTTTAGCTTTGGCTGACCCACCAGAAAGTTCTGGATAAGCTATAGTCCAATCTAAATCATCGGATTGTTTTTCAAAGGCCGACCACGTAAATACAAGCGCTTCGACAATCATTCCAGCGGTTAAAATTGCAGATGCAAAAGGCCAATGCTGTATTTTGAAAAGTGCTCCAACAATAACAATTGCTGCTCCAAGTCCGTAGACCATATTCGTGATTGTAATTTTTCCTTCTTGTGCCATAATATTAGATTTAAAAAAAAGTTATTAGTATTTAGATAATTTTGTTTTGGTTAATTTTAATTGGTAGCTTCATTTGCAGTGACGTCTGTACCCATATAATCTTGTACGGTACGGAAGCCGATATAACTTCGGACTGAATCCTTATACTCGTAATCACGAGAACTTACTTGTAAAAAGTAGGCCACGTCTTTCCAAGACCCGCCACGAACGACTTTACGTTGATTATCAACATCATTTACGCTCGGATTTATTGAAGACGAATATTCGTAAGAAGATTCTTCATATGAAGACATTACCCACTCCGCAACGTTTCCGGACATATTATATAAGTTGTAGTCGTTTGGCTCATAGGCATCGGCTTCAACAGTATACAACGCTTGATCGGCTGTATAGTTACCTCTTAATGGTTTAAAGTTTGCCATGAAACACCCACGATCATTTTTGGTGTATGGACCTCCCCAAGGGTATGTTGCGCCTTCAAGACCACCTCTGGCGGCGTATTCCCATTCTGCCTCAGACGGTAAACGGAAGGAGTTTACAAACTGCTTTCCTTTGGATTTTTTATAGTTGTTTTTATTAATCGTTCGCCATTGGCAAAATGCTTGTGCTTGCTCCCAACTGACGCCTACTACTGGATAATCTCCATAGGCATCATGCCAGAAATAATCATTGTGCATTGGTTCGTTATAGGAATACTCAAAGTCACGAATCCATACCGTTGTATCTGGGTAAACCTCAAGACCTTCAGGATGTTCAAGTGGTCTAAAAATATATTTTGATCGTGGAGCCCCTTTATCTTTCGCCGCACCTTCGATATCAAAATAAGTGAAATCAAACTTAAACTTACTCACATCCCAAGTCCGTTGACCGTTGTACCATTCATCTTCAGGAAGAAACATATCTTCGATTACCTCAGCATAATATTCATCTACATACTCTTCACGATCAAACGTCAACTCAACATCATTGTTGATTGTGTATAAACTTTCATCTCCGAGATTTAGAAGATATTTTTGATATCCAGAAATATCTTCATCGTCTTGTTGTTCAACATCATCTAAATATTCAAACGAATTTTGTTTGTAGGCATAAACATTTATGGTGTTGTCATTTTCAGCCTCAAGTTCGTCATGAACAAGATATTCAAGCTCAGCTAGCTCTAATCTAATAATAGAATCTCTAACCCAGTTTACAAACTGTCTGTACTCACTATTTGTGATTTCAGTCTCGTCCATGTAAAATGAACGTACAGACACCGTTTTGGTGGGTGCATCCTGAACATCGGCTATATCATCATCTGATTTACCCATTATAAAGGCACCACCAGGTATTAAAGTCATTCCGTAGGGCTTTTCTGGATGCCATTTTTTTCCTTTAACACCAACCAATTCACCTTTATCTTTTGAACCACAACTGGCCATAAAAGCAAACAATAATGATAATACTAAAATTTTTTTCATAAATAAATAATTCAAGGAATAGACTCCTAAAAAACTTCAAGCTGTAAACATATCTATATATTTCTTAAAAAACAACTTTTTTTAGCTCAATCCTGTTTCAAAATATTTAAACAATTTAATGATTAAATCAATTTTTCTTATATGCTTTATACCAACGTTCTGGAATCACTCCAGCTGTAGCACTTACATAATCTTCATATGTACACGCTAATAACGGATGTTGTTTTGATTTAGTATTTGAATATTCTAAAAAAGGGATTTCTATCCACCATCTATCCGTTTTTTTACTTTTAAAAAACACTAACTCTTCCGATTCTACAAGAACCGTAAATTTTAAATAACTACTTAGATCCTTAAAATCATCATCTTTAATTCTACAATTCACGCCCTCTACAAAATACCAAATAACCTGAGCAATAAGCATAGCTGTTGCCTCATCGTCTTGGGAAGGGTTGTACTCATACACCCCAAACGAAGTGACTTTATTACTTATTCCCGCATATCTTGAAATAGCGCAAATTTCACGCCCATTAAACCCGTTCGGAGAGTATTTCTGCTTAGGACTAACTTCGGAGGATTTAACAGCGTTTATATCTAAAGTTACAAGGTCTGCATCTCTAAGCACCGGTTCTACCACGCTAATCTTAGGGATAATTGCTCCTAAACGATACGATTCAAAGTAAAGTTTCTCCATTAAATCAATCTCTTCTTGAGAATTAAAATAGGTTTGAAACCCAAGAGCAGTGTAATTAAATAAATTATACGGTTGTTCTAAAATAATTTTTCCAAGATAGCTTTCATTCGTAATTGGCTTACTAGAATCTCCTAAATCAAAACTTTTATCAATATTAACAACATTAATCATAGAGCTAATTTTGTCATATGCGCGGTAATTTGCATAGGTCAAGTCTTGACTTCCACCAATTATAATTGGAATAATGTTTGCTTTTATTAGACTGGACACCACTTGAATCAATGCAAAATACGTGTCCTCTACAGATTCTCCCTTTTGAATATCGCCTAAGTCGGCAATCTCATGAATCCAATTTCCTGGAAAAAGGCTGTAAAATGCTTTTCGAATTTCTAAAAATTGAAAATCTTCTCCAATGTAATCCACTGAATTTCTAGACTCTAAAACGCCCACAATAGCCATTTTCACACCCTCCAAATCTGGTTCAAGCGCAGTCGTATGTATGCGTAGTGTTTGCCCTATAACTTGACTATGTTGCAACGCTAACCGGTCTATAAGTCGATCTTGAACAGGACTAAGAAAGCTATAATCCATTGCTTATTTCTTTTTTGCTCGTGTTTTTTTCTTTGGAGCTTTTTTGGCAATAATGTCTTTTACCTCTTCCAAAGTAAGCTTCGATGCATCTACCGTTTTAGGAAGTTCAATCTTAGTTTTACCTTGAATAATGTTATGACGACCCCAACGTGCTTTTTCAACTCGAATGCCGTCGGCTTCCCAGTCATGAATAAGTTTGTCAATTTCTTTTTGAATTTTGTCCTTAATTAATGTTTCAATATCAGTATCAGAAAGGTTATCCCAATCGTACTTTTTATTGACATTAATAAACATGCTATTCCATTTGATAAACGGTCCAAAACGCCCTTTACCTTTTTGAACTGGCATACCATCATACTCATATATCGGAGCATCTGCTGCTTCTTTTTCTTTTATAAGTTCGATAGCATCTTCCATCTCAATGCGCATTGGATCTGCACCTTTAGGAAGTGAAATAAATTTATCTCCAAATTTTACATAAGGTCCAAAGCGACCATTATTTACAATAAGGTCTTCACCTTTATATTCACCTAAATCTTTTGGAAGTTTAAACAACTCTAAGGCTTCATCAAATGTGATGGCTGCTAATTGGAAGTTAGGCGGTACACTTGCAAATACTTGCTTTTCTTCTTCATCCGCTTTTCCTATTTGAACAATTGGTCCAAATTTTCCTAAACGCACACTTAATTGACGTCCCGATTTTGGGTCTGTCCCTAGAATTCGTTCTCCAGATTCGCGTTCAGCATTTTGACTTACGTCCTCAACTTGAGGGTGAAAATCTTTATAAAACGATTTCATCATTTTAGTCCAATCCTCTTTTCCATTAGCAATTAAATCAAAATCCGCCTCTACTTTGGCTGTGAAATTATAATCTAATATGGCTTCGAAATGATTCACTAAAAAATCGGTAACGATCATTCCAATATCTGTTGGCACTAACTTACCTTTATCAGATCCGAATTTTTCAGTTAGTTTTTCCCCCGATAATTCTCCATTAGACAATGTCCATAAAGCATAGTTACGTTCCATTCCGTCTACAGATCCTTTTTCAACATATTTTCTGTTTTGAATCGTTGAAATAGTAGGCGCATAGGTCGACGGTCTTCCAATCCCTAATTCTTCTAATTTCTTAACTAAAGAAGCTTCCGTATACCTGTATGGAGGTCTAGAAAAACGTTCGGTTGCCGTGATATAGTTATTACTTAAGGCTTCATTTAGCGTCATGGCAGGCAACATCCCTTCTTGTTCTAAGTTTTCCTCATCAGTTCCTTCAAGATATACTTTTAAAAACCCATCAAATTTGATAACCTCACCATTTGCTGTAAATGTTTCGTTATGGTTTGGAGTACTTATTTTTACATTGGTGCGTTCCAGTTGAGCATCACTCATTTGTGAAGCTATGGCGCGTTTCCAAATAAGATCATATAAACGTGCTTGATCGCGTTCAATATTCACCGAACGGGTAGAGAAGTTCGTCGGACGAATCGCCTCGTGTGCTTCTTGAGCGCCCTTTGCTTTGCCTTTAAAATTTCGAGGTTTACTGTAAGTATCTCCGTAAGAAGATGAAATTTCTTGAGCCGCAGTATTACGGGCTTCTTGAGATAGATTTACACTATCGGTTCTCATATATGTTATTAACCCCGCTTCATAAAGTCGTTGCGCCATATTCATGGTTTTACTAACCGAAAAATATAATTTTCTAGACGCTTCCTGTTGTAATGTAGAAGTCGTAAATGGCGGTGCTGGTGATTTTTTAGCGGGTTTTTTCTCCAGGCTTGAAACTGAAAAAGAAGCATTGCTATTTTTTTCTAAAAATGCTTTTGCAGCAGATTCGCTGTCAAATGCCTTAGGAAGTTTTGCTTTAAACATCTTTCCATTAGCAGTTGTAAATTCTGCATCAATTCTAAAAGTTGCTTGTGATTGAAATTTTTGGATTTCACGTTCACGCTCTACAATTAATCGAACAGA
>JAQXCA010000079.1 GCA_029252105.1 Flavobacteriaceae bacterium
ATGGGACAATTTAGAGAAGGTCATATCGACATTTTAGTTGCGACAGATTTAGCAGCGCGTGGTATTGATGTTAAAGAAGTGGCTTATGTTGTCAATTATCACCTTCCAGATACCTTTGAGGCGTATGTTCATCGAAGTGGACGAACCGCTAGAGCAGGAGCACAGGGACTATCCTTAACCATTCTACAAGAAGACGAAGTTGAAGATCTTCCAGAATTTGAAAATGAATTAGGAATTGTTTTTAATAAATTGCAAAAAGCTGATGCCCAAAGTATCGAAGAAAATAATGGATTATTATGGGCTAAAAAAATATTTAAGACCAAACCAAATCGTACGATTTCAAATGAGTTTAGAGAAAGTATAAGTACTGTTTTCCACCACTTAACGAAAGAAGAATTAATAGATAAAGTACTAGCACATTATTTAGCACAAACTGCCACTGCGAATCCTAAAGCGGACGTTTTTAAACCGCATAAAAAGAAGTAATTATTATGGCAAACACGATTAAAGACCAACAGGATATTTTAACGAAATTAAATATTCATGTATTAAATCCAATGCAGGAGGACGCCGTTGCTGTGATTGAAAAAACAACCAATACTGTTCTGTTATCGCCCACTGGAACAGGAAAAACATTGGCGTTTTTATTGCCGCTTATCAAATTACTTGATCCACATTGTGCAGATATTCAAGCGTTGATTATAGTACCTTCTCGTGAATTGGCTATACAAATTGAGCAAGTAGTCCGCAGTATGGGATCTGGGTTTAAAGTGAACGCTGTTTATGGCGGGCGTCCCATGTCTAAAGATAAGATAGAAATCAAACATGTTCCTGCGATTTTAATCGGAACACCAGGGAGGATCGCGGATCATTTTAGTAATAAACGCTTTTCTAAAACCAACATAAAAACGTTGATATTAGATGAATTTGATAAATCGTTAGAAGATGGGTTTGAAGCTGAAATGAAAGAAATCATCGGACAGCTGCCACACATTAATAAGCGTATTTTAACTTCGGCAACTCAAAGTATAAATATCCCTGGATTTGTGCGTTTGGACCAACCTACAACTGTCAATTATCTGAAAGCAAAGGTACAGTCTAAATTGGAGCTTAAAACAGTGGTATTTCCTTCAAAACATAAAACACAAACCCTTCTAAATGTAATTGGGCATCTGGACAATCAAACCGGAATTATATTTTGTAATTTAAGAGATAGTGTCGATTTAGTGAGTCGGTATTTAGATAAAAATAAGGTCAATCACAGTTGTTTTGTTGGCGGTATGGCGCAAAAAGATCGCGAACGGTCGTTGATAAAATTTAGAAATGGAACCAACCAAATTCTCATTGCAACAGATTTAGCTTCTCGAGGAATTGATATCCCTGAATTAAAATTTATTATTCACTATGAAGTGCCGCGAGCCAAAGAAGAATTTATTCATCGAAATGGACGTGTGGCTAGAGTAGACGCCAAAGGAACAGCGTATATAATGAAAGGTGAGGCGGAAGATTTACCAGTTTATGTTACAAATTCTAAAGTCGTTACGATTAATAAACAACTTGATCGGAAACCGCCTTTCTGGGAAACCTTGTTTATATCTGGTGGCCGAAAAGACAAAATTTCTAAAGGCGATATTGCTGGTTTGTTTTTTAAACAAGGTAATATCACAAAGGATCAGTTAGGTGCTATTGAATTAAAACAAGATTGCGCGTTTGTAGCCGTTCCTAAAGCGATTGCAGAGGATTTGGTAGGTAAATTAAACAATACACGACTCAAAAAGAAAAAAGTACGGGTTATGGTCTTAGAAGACTAAATCAAAACCACCAGAGCAAAATTCGACTTTTTTTGTTTCCCAAATCCATGGATAAGACTTCATAATTCGCTTTTGCTTTAATCAATTGTTTTTTAATAGGAGTAAGGCTTGCCGTTTTGGAAACTAGCGTAGAAAACACGGATATTTGAGTTTTATACAACACACTTTCTTTAATTAATCGTTTAACAAAAAGGGCTTCACCACCATTGCACCACAATTCATTGGCTTGGCCTTCAAAATTAAGGGCGACGTCTTTTTTATCAAATTCGCGTCCTAAATTATTAAGCTTTCTTTGAGAACCTCTAAGCGCTTCTTCTTTAGACGTATGAAAAGGTGGATTACAAACGGTAAAATCAAAGTGTTCATCCGAATGAATCATATTTTTAAAAAGAAAACTCTTGTTTTCTCGGTGTCGAATCTCAATGTTTCCTTTTAAGGTTTTGGTGTGCTGCATGTTAGCGTTTGCAATTTCTACAGCTTTGGTATCACACTCACTGCCCACCATGGTCCAGTTAAAGTGTTGTGACCCCAAAACACAATAGATCCCATTTGCGCCAGCCCCGATGTCTAACCCTCGAAGTTTTGTATTTTTATCAATATTAAATTTTTCTAAAATGAACTCTTGTAAATGCAATAAATAGTCTAGCCGCCCTGGAATTGGAGGAATAAGATAACCCATTGGTAACTCGTATTTTTCAACGTTGAAATCAGCCAAAAGCATGGCTTTGTTTAGTTCGTAGACTGCGGTTGAATTACTAAAATCAATGGTCTCTTCGCCAGAGAGGTTTAAAACAATATGGTTTTTAAGTTTGGAATGATGTGTTACGAATCGTTTCAGATCATAACGATCACTATAAGGGTTTTGTGCATGCATAAGGGCAAAGGTAGATTATTTTAGAACTAACTATAGTAATCTATATTTTTATTACGACTATTTTTTATTGAAAAGAATGCCGTTGTTCTTGAGTTGAAGACGCTGTGAGTAATTGATTAAAGGTTTTAATCGTATTAAAATCCTGTGTGATTTGTTCAGAAACCCCAACTCCAGAAATACCGGTTTCAAGAATGGCTTTAACATCGTTAGTGGTGATGCCTCCAATGCCAATAATCGGCGTATCAGTTTGCAAAGCTTCTAAGATCGCAGTAAAACCATTTAAGCCTAACACAGTGCTTTGTGTGTTTTCAGTAGCTTTGAAAGGCGCTAAGTATATATAATCGACTTCTTTTTCAATGAAAGTTTCACAGGCTTGTAAGGCATTTGCGGTCGCTCCAATCCACTGCCAAGGGTATAATTCTTTTCTAAGCTCAGTAGGACACTGTATTGCGGAATCTAAATGCACGCCATCAACTTTTACATCTTTTGCAATCTTTAAATGCGCATTAATAATTAATCGTGTTTGAAAATGAGCTGTAATCTCTCTTGCCTGTTTTGCAATTTTTAAATACTTTTTTTCAGAACTGTCTTGAAGATCTAACACTACCAATTCCGCTCCTGCAGCACAGGCATTTTGGATGTTGTCCAAGTGATTTTTTGGTGAACTTCCTTGAGAGATGTAATGTAATTTAGGTATCATGGTGATATTGTATTATGTAAAAAACAATCTCTAAAAAGAAACGATTTTAGAGCGTTCCATAAAATAGGATTCAAAGCGTTTTAGTACGGGATGCATTTTTTCGGAGTAGATGACATACTGGCATTTTTGAATACTTTGAGCGATCGACATAAGCGCTGAATAGGAAGAGTGTTGAGACAAAAATTCCGCATCATCAATACTAATGATTTTTAATTGAGCAGTGCTTACCCCATTTAACAAAAACAGTTTATTCATTGTTTTGGGAGTTGAAATTAAAATATCTACACCCATAAATATCTCTGATTTTTGAACATCAATATGCAACTGTTCATGTCCTACATACACTCGTAATGAGTTGTATTTGGTGTACGCTAAAAAGGTTTCGTATAGTTCCATGGCGCGTTCCTTGTTTTCAACAAGAATAACGGCTCTAGGTGCATTGCCAACGGCCTCGCATTTTAACTTTTGTAAGGTAGTCCAAACAAGTGTAGATGTTTTTCCACTGTTTTTAGGAGCCACGCAATACACATTCGTTCCACTTTTTATGATGGGAATACTGCTGTTTTGAAACGGTGTTGGCGTTAGTATCTCTAGAGATTCAAGTTTCTCTCGAATATCAGTATGTAGTTTTTTAAAAGGCATAGGAATTTAAGAGGTCTCTAGTTAATACTGAATTCATAAATTTTGACAAATATACGCTCTGTAAACTTAATATACAGAAAAGATGAAGTTCTATTTTAACGAATACATAATATAAAATAGCAAGATAAATTAATTATTACTGTTTAACATTATTGAATATTAATTAAACATATTATATCTTTAT